>JAQBPA010000001.1 GCA_028287765.1 Bacteriovoracaceae bacterium | reverse complement strand
CTCGCTGTCATAAAAAAAGGAAGAGCGAGAGTTTTAAAAGAACATACTTATCACGAGAGAGTGGTTGAACTGACTCAATCGATGATCAATACGTTTGGTCTAAAGTCGTCTTAGTTTTTATTTACTGAGGAATAGGACAAAGCTGCTGAAATGCAGCTTTAAAAGCTCTATTTTCGAATGAAAAAGACGATTGCGGGGGGCTCTTGCGGCGCAATGAAATGGTGAACTCGGTTATTCTATAGCGGTTGAGTTTCGCAAATCAGATATCATACTTCGAATCTTTTCGATCGGAGACTTCTGAAAGCGCATGAGCGAGAGCTTTCATTTAAGTGGTCAGAGTAAACTGCTACGATTTTATTAGATGCCTGATTGCGTATGTACAGGCGATTGGAATTCCAGCTCCGACTGCAAAGTAGGTAAACAGCCTCACTGCTTTGGGCGCATTTGCAAATGCTTTGTAATTTTCTAGCTTACGAGGGAACAGAAGCGAAGCTAGAAGTCCTGGGCCAGCGAGTGTTGAAAACAAGATGCCTGCTTGAAGAGGAGAGAGCGTTTTTAAAAATAGGCCAGTTATGAATGACCCGGTCATCAAATAAGATGAGAGCTGAACCAGCGAATTAGCAAAAATGGGCCTTTTTCCTGAAAAATAATCTTGAGCAGCAAATTGCTTCCGGCCTTCGGCCTGACGTATTTGCTCAATAAGTGCGGGGTCAAAATCCTGAGTTTCAGACTTCCAAGCAGATAACGAATCATTAAGTTTTGTAAAGTCTTTTGGCTCAAGAACGACTCTAATACCGGACATTAAAGGAACTTTTTTTCTACTCAATGATTGCTGCCAATCATGAAAATTTTCCCTAGCCCCCGTAAAATTCTTAAAAAACTTCAGTTGAATGCCTCGTGGAGGATTCCTCTCTTCACCACCTCCGAGTTGAATCGCTAATTGATGGATTCCAGAATTAATATAAATATCTCCATCTGGCGCTTGAACCAGAACAACTTCTGTTTCTGAATGTTGCTTCATGTCTTCATAATCGATGACAGAAGAAGCTAAAACTGACCCGTAATTGAGAAGAACTGGAAAGAAGACAATAAAAAATATTTTGGATGTGGTGTTCATGCGTGCACTAGATGTAAGTGCAAATTCCGTGCCATAACCAGGTCACAGAATTATTGTATCGGAAGCTTTCTTAGGTTACTGAGATGATTGCACTTTCCACAATTCTGAATTTTTCAGAAGGGCAGAAGTCCTTTGATTTCAAGACTCAATGCCCCAGTGATTGGGGCATTGAAGGCTCATCAAGTAATCTCTATATTCCTCTATAGAAAAGTACTCAAGTCAGCTTAATTTTTTATTACTGCGGAATACTAGGACAAAGCTGCTGAAACAAGATTTTTTCTTGATCAGCAGTAGGAGGTTGTTGAGGGTAATCATCGGGAGACTCCACTCGAATCATGACACTGAGATCTCCCAAAAGCAGGTTGGGATTTGCTGTCGGGTCCATGGTGGATGCGGTATAAGAATGATGATTTCTCAAGAGCAAATATTTTCCGTCCATTTCTTGCCGAACTAAATAAGGCGTCGGAAGTGCGGTAGAGCTGCTAATACCGTTCACGACATTCACTTCATTTCCAGCTCCAAAATCTAGAAAATGGTCAGTGAGATCGCCGGGCATCGTGCTGCTTGTTGAAAATTTGCCAATGAGAGAAAAGTAATTCGTCGTGAGGCATCCCCGAGAAAGGCTTGGAGTAGAATTGAATTCGCAGAATTTAATCGGATAAGGATTTGAAGAAGGAGCGTAGCCATGATAGCCGGTCATCATCGTAGAAATTCCCCACTGGCTGTCTCCGAGGTCTCTCACCGTTAATATCTGTCCTGCTTTCACTTTCAGTTTCGTTTGAAGATTCCACGATCCGTTTATGACCGATACCTTCGGGCTCGCAGTACTGTCTGTTCCTCCGTTGATATTAATTTTATAAACATAATCCTTATGCGCCGGGTGAGTTGAAATGGCTGTCGTGAGAATATCAGTGGCACCTTCAATTTTTATCGTCGAACGTTCTTCACCATCTTTTTTACCATCTCCGTCTGTATCCGCTAATAGCGGATTTGTGTAAACGACCGTATTCGTCCCGTCGATATTTAAATTCCATCCATAGATTTCGTCGTAGTCCGAAATTCCATCGCCGTCATAATCGGACTGAGTAGTAAGTAATTGTTGCTTGCAACTGGCGGCAGCAGTTGAGGTGGACGGAGTTAAGGTCGATGTGGCGCTCGTAAGAGTTGTGTCCGTGCTACTTGGCGACAAGTCAGAGACAGGATTCACGACCTTCGTCGTATTATCCGGAGAACCTCCGCACCCCGCAAAATAAATCGATAAAATGAGCAGCTTTTTCATACTCTTAATTATTTGCAAAAAACGGGCCGAGCTTAAAACGGCCATAATGGGCTTTATAGAGCAGTTACTATGCAAAAATTACGGAGTTGGAACGATTGAAGCTCATCGATTTTTGCAGGGCATTTCACTTTGAGAGTCCAGGCTAAATCTGGTTAAACAAAGGAATGAAAAAGCTGATTTGGTTTGTTGTCGCAGGTGCTTTTATTGGCGGTTTTCTTTCAAGCATGTTTTCGCCGAGAGTGATTGGTTGGTATTTTGAACCTCCCGTAGATATCGGAATCAATTGTCGAGCCGCAACCGAATGGGCGATGGCGCGTTTTCAATGGGCTCAACTTGGAGGAACTGTGATCGGTGTGATTGCAGCACTTCTCATTTATACTTGGATCTTCTCGAAACGAAAGCCTCCGAACTCGCTTAAACTCTAATGTAGAAGGCTCGGCGTCCAGACGACGACAGAGTAGCCTTCGATAAAGAAGCTTCCGATATAGGTCCTCTGCGCTCGAATGATTTTTAATTTTCCGTCCGCTTCATGCTTTCGAAGACTTGTCAAAAATCCTGAAAGATAATTTCGCTTTTTAAAATATTCGACAGAAAGATAATCGAGAAGATTGTTTTGATCTAAAAGTTCAGCAATCGGCTCAATATGAATGCAAAATTTTGGCTTCTTTTCGATTAAATAATCAAGGAACGCATCAAATTTATTTCCCACTTGTTCAAGTGAGGCGACGGTGACCACTGCAGAATTGGGAGCGATTTCGAAACTTTGGTCGGGGTTAAAATAATCGAAGTTGTGACCAAAAATATTTTTATCCACGCCATCGGCATTTAATTTTTTAATAATTTCTTGCGACGAGGCAGCCCAGTCGAGTCCCCAAAGTTCTGCTTTAGAATTGACAGCTCTCGCTCTAAAGAGATTGTGTCCTGTGCCGCAGCCAAATTCATAAATATGGCTAACGTCACGAAGATATTTATCGAACAGCCAATCTTGAATGACGGCGAGCATTTGATATTCAAATTTGGGAGAGCGCGGCTTCACCCATTCTTGTCGCCAGCGGACAATATTATATTTATCAAAATATTTGGGGATAATTTTCTCAACTTCACTTGTGTCTGCAATAGAATTCAAATTTTCGGCCCAACCTTGATGCCACTGTTCGTGGCGTTCGGCTCCGGCCTTCACGAGATCTCGGCTGAGACTTTCGACAAATCTTTTAAGACAGTCGTCTCTCTCCTGTGGAGAAAGAGATTCATATTTAAATTGATAGGCCTCGATCTTGGATCGAACGTAAGAGGAGAGTCGCTCTCCGAATACGCGCTCAAAATCCGCCGTTGTTAAATGAATCTCTTCAGAAGGCGAGGGAATTGATTTCGATTCTTCCATAATTACATCCTTATATTTGGGTACGACGCAGTGAACCACTTGGTTGTCTGTTCAATCGCCTTTTCAAGCGAAGTGAACTTAAAGTCTGGCTGAAATTTTTTTAATTTGGAGACATCAGAAGGTTTTCGATATTGTCCGTCGGCTTTAGAATCATCAAAAATAATTTTACCCTGAAAATTCATCTTTTTTGCAATGAGTTCGACGAGTTCGCGAATACTGGTCTCTTCGCCGTGTGAAAACATAAGCGGTGTTTCTTCATGATACTCATCCATCGCCCAGAGGCTTAGTCTGGCAATATCATCCGCAAACACAAACTCACGAAGAGGCTTTCCACTTCCCCAAACGGTGAGATCTTTTCCATCTCTTTTGGCTAAATAAGTTTTATGAATCAGCGAGGGAAGCGCGTGACCATCGAGCAAATTAAAATTATCGTTCAGACCAAAAAGATTCGTTCCCACGGCTGTAATAAAATCGCATCCATATTCCATTCGATACGCGCGACTTTGAATATCAATCATTCGCTTTGCGTGTGCATATCCAAAATTTGACGGATGCGGAGGACCTTCGTGAAGAGATGTTTCCTTCATGGGGTATTCCACTTTGTCCGGAAAAATACATGTCGAGAGATACGAGAGCACTCGCTTCACACCGGTTACGCGAGCGGCTTCAAGAACATTAAAATTAATCAGAATATTTTTTCTGAAGAGCTCGCCAGGATGGCGCATATTTCCGCCAAGGCCTCCGACGGCTGCAGCCGCATGAAAAACTCTCTCAGGTCTTAGATCTTCCATCATTTTTACGGTGGCCGAAAAATCAGTGAGATCGACTTGCTTCTTCGTCACGCAAACGAGATCTCGCTCTTTGGAAGAGTGACGCTTAATCGCACTTCCAACGAGACCTTCGGAGCCGGTGAGAAGATCTTTAGGCACGCTTAACCTCAGAAGCCGAAGTTTTAAGAAGCGATCGCTGCCATTCGATCGTGCGTTTAAGGCCGTCGTCTAAAGAAACAAAATGTTCTTTTTTAAATTCATGACGCACTCGCGAAAGATCTAACTGAACGTCTTCGGGCGCACCTTTTAGTTCATGCACATCGCTCGGAAAATAAACGGGAGCATTGAGAAGACCGCCAACTTTGAGAGCGAGTTCGCGAATATTTGTTCGTGAAAGGCCGCCGACATTATAGACCGCTTCTTTTCCGTGAAGAGAAATATTCCAAAGCATCTCCATCGCATCGGTGACGTAGCAGTAAGTACGTCTCGCAAGACCTTGATCGAGAAGATCGATTCGTCCGTTAAGTCCTTTTTCGATAAAGGAGTGAAGCACTCTTCGGTCTGTCGGTTTTGTTCCAGGACCGTACGCAAGAGCGAGTCTTGCGATTTTGGCATCGACGCCTGATTTTCGAAACGAATGACAAATCGCCTCACCGCAGCGCTTCGCTTCGATATAGCAGGCACGCGGATGATCGGTATTGGTGTGGCCGATTTGATTTTCAGAATGGGGAGAAGTTTCAAGTCCGACGTAGACTTCACTGGTTCCAATAAAAAGAAATTTTCCGCCTTTATTTAATTTTTCAAAGAGCGCAAACGTCACCGCTGTATTTAAATGAAGGGTTTTAATCGGAAATTCCATGAAACGATTGGGCTGACCGTAACCGGCAGCGTGAATAATAAAATCAGCGTAGGGGAGTTCGCGTTGGAATTCGGGTCGTGTGAGATCGCCCCAAATAATTTCTGCACCGGCGAAATCACATATTTTTTTAAAATAGGGAGACGGCTCACTCGCGGTCAATGCATAAACTTTCATTCGACTGGGTTCAGCAAGTTGAAGATTTCGTAAACAAGAAACAAAATAAGTGCCGAGAAGACCCGAAGCGCCCGAGACCAGAATCGTTTTATCTTTCAGAGAGCCAAGAGGAACGATCTTTCGAATTTGCTCGGCATCCTCATAGATGATATCTAGGGCTGGCTCCATGATCACTGCATAATCTCCTTATCCTGAATTGTTTTAGGAAAAGGTCGATCGATAATATTTTCAATTCGACGTCGAATATCTTTGGCCGTGAGCCCAAGCGCCGCATCGTGCTCTTCAGCTTTTCCGTAATGCGTGAGAAATTTTTTAGGTACTCCAATAAAATCGATCGTATGAGGACGTCGGCCCATCGCTTCAGAGATTTCGCTCGCGAGACCTCCTTGATAGTAAGGCTCACAAAGAATAATTCTCGAAGACGTGCAATTGGCTTTAAATGTTTCGGCATCAAACGGAGCGACCGTCGTATAATAGAGAATCGTAACATCGCGCTCTCCTACAGCATCTAAGACAGCCTGAAGCGCAGGACCCACCGCGACAATCGTCGCTTCATTTCCTTTTTTAATAATATGCGCTTTTCCAAACTGAACAGGATGAGTGGCAGCATTTTCTCGTTCACTCAGTCGATAGTAGGTGGGGCGTCCATTATCGAAAGCCTGATTAAAAAGCATATCGAATTCGCCGGCACTTCCGGGAACTACGATTTCCATCCCGGGAAGGGCTCGTAAAATTTCGACATCTCCTGGGCAGTGGTGTGTGCAGCCGAGCGCAGCATAATCGTAGGATGCACCAACGCTTACAAAGTTTCCACCGAGTTGCTGATAGCAAAAATCGTCTTTCAATTGCTCGAACGCTCTCTCTACTAAAAATGGGGCGATCGTGTGAACGACCGGGATGAGTCCGGTTTTCGCCATACCGGCGGCGACGCTAATCGTTGTCTGCTCAAGAATGCCAATATTGTAAACGCGATCAGGAAATTTTTCGAAAGCTTTTCGAAATCCAAAGACGCTGATATCTCCTAAAACTAAAGCGAGCTTTTCATTTTTTTCTAAAGCCCTTTCGGTCGTCTGAACAAATTGTTTTCGCATCATGCTCATTTCAGATCCTCCGTTAGACCGCTCGAATTTCTTCGAGAAAACTTCGCAGCTCTTCTTTTTTGGGTGAGCGGTGATGCCACTCTGGATTATTTTCCATCGATTTAATTCCGTAGCCTTTGATGGTTTCAGCGATCACGGCGACCGGTCTTTCAGAGGGAGTTGAAAGAGCTTTAAAAATATCGGCTTGATTGTGCCCATTAATCGATCGGGTTTCCCAATCGAAAGCTTCAAATTTCTTTTCTAATTTTCCGACCGAGAGAGCTCTGTCTGTTGAATGATTGTAGTCGACGATACAGATCAAATTATTTAGGCGATGATGGGCGGCCAGAAGAGCTGCTTCCCAAATACTGCCTTCGTTCGATTCTCCGTCTCCGATAAGCGTAAAAACTTTCGAAGAGGATTTTTGAATTTTGAGCGCCAGTGCAACGCCAACGCTCATCGGAAAGCCGTGGCCGAGCGATCCTGTGGACGCTTCTGCGCCGGGAACTTTCGTCGTGTCGGGATGACCTCCCAGGCGAGAATTGTATTTTCCGAATTCACGGATTTCACTGAGCGGAAAAAATTCTTTTGTGCCAAGGACAGCATAGAGTCCGAGAGAAGCGTGCCCTTTACTTAAAATAAATCGGTCGCGTGAAGGATGGTTTGGATTTTTGGGATCAATATTTAAAATTTTATCGTAGAGAACCCAGAGAATATCGAGCACGGAGAGCGCAGACGGAACATGTCCCTCACCCGCATGGTGAGCTGCTTCGAGAATGATTTTTCGAAGTCCTACCATGCCTTTAGGATATCACTCCTAAGCGCGTCAGATTGTAGACAAATCGAAATCAACGAAAACAAATTCAGAACTTCGCATGAAAAAATTACTGCCGCGGCGCTTCTATGGAAATTTTTGCCGAGTGAAAGTTTAAAAATTAGTTATTAAACTAGCCGCCATAAATGCTTCTGGCGAGTGGCGCAAGAAGCTCAAAAAGAATGAGAACAATGATGATAATTTCAAGAAGATGACTTCTGCGAACATTGTTTTCTCCTTGAATCAGCTCAGAAACCTGCGCGAGCACATTCATTTTTCTCGTAATATTTTCTTGCCAGTCATGCACGCGAAAACGTCTGAGAGCGCCTCTAAAAATTCGAGCTAAATAAAAATCCCCGACGACTTTCAGCGAGTTTCCCATTCGCTCCATAAACTCCGAAAACTCAATAAATCTTGTGTTGGCGTCCTTTGAAATGAGTGAGAACTGCCTTCCAAAATATTTATTTCTCCCGGCTTCGACCGAATCATAGAGTTCTGCGAGTCTTTTATCGAGAAGGTCATCGTAGTACCGCACTTCAAGCAGGTGAGTGAGGGCAAATTCAAGAACATCAGGAATTTCTCTGAGACCGCTCGGCTCGAGAACCACTGCGCTATTCCAATCAACGAGAACTAAATCGTCTTCGGCATATTGAAATAAGTTTTCTAAAATTCCGGAACGCGTGCTTTCGGCAAGGTCTTCTTCTTCGTCGCCTAAAATGAGCGCAGGCAGATTGACAGCACTGATGAAATCCTCTGTTTTGATAATCCCTTCGATTTCTTCAAAAAAATAAATAATATAATCTTCGAACGCCGGCCATTCTGCAGGGCGCTTTAGACAATCCTTTAGAAGCTCCACCACGCTATGACTTTTTTTGCGAGCAAGAGCATCGAGATCGAAAATCGTCTCCGAAGGGCTGTTGAGAATAGAAGCAATCGAGAGAAGTTCTCTCCAAGAAGTTCCACTTTGAATGGGCACCTGAAAGGCAATCGAGAGCGCGCCGTAATCCCAAACAGTGGCGACGATATCGGCAGTAATGAATTTCTCTTTCATTCGAAGTTGTTCTGTTCCAAGTGAAAAGCGAACTGGGGCGTTTCGAACAATCACGGCATTTCGACTGCGAGCCGTCAAACCAAGTCGCGCTTCACCACCCGTTTGTCGAAGAGACTGCTCTACTTTTTGAAGGTCAACTTCTTCGGCAATATCAAAAACCCGATAAATCATGATCGTGCCTTTTTTGACCGCAATATTGGAGCCGCTTTGCATCCGAATATCTTAACGATTATGGAATCGATTGACCCGAAATTTTCTCGGATTTTTATAAAAATAATTCACCTGACAGTCGAGAGGCGATCAGGTGAAATGAAATTCTTCGTTATGAAGTTGGCTATTTTTAAAAATCGCGATTTTCGCTTCTATGTTTCATCGCGCTTTTTGATGACGATGGCTTGGCAGGGCCAAGCGGTCGCAGTGGCTTGGCAGGTTTATAGTTTGACGAAGGATCCTCTCAGTCTTGGTCTTCTAGGATTAATTGAAGTCATTCCAGCGGTTGGTTTTGCGCTGATCGCCGGCCATATTGTCGATCGAAGCGAGAGAAAAAAGATCGTGATGCTCTCTCAGTGGTTGATCATCTGTGTTTCATTTGTGCTCTGGTTTTTAAGTGCAAAAAGCGGAGGAATGAATCAATCCATCAATTTATTTTTAATTTATTCCTGCGTTTTCTTACTTGGAGCAGGAAGAGCATTTCTCGGGACAGCTCAATTTGCATTTTTTGGACAAATTTTTAAGCGCGAAGACTACGTGATCGCGTCCACTTGGGTTTCGGCGGCTTGGCAGGTGGCAGCTTCCCTCGGACCCGCTCTCGGAGGAATTATTTACGGACAATGGGGTGCGCCCGTCACGTTTTTCTTTTGCTCGGTTCTCATTTGTATGGCGAGTTTATCGACCGGCTTAATTCCGGGCCGTGGAAAAATAGAAAATGTGAGTGAAGAATCTTTTACGGAAAGTCTTTTTTCTGGCGTTCGCTTTGTGATGAAAACAAAAGTCATTTTATCTGCTCTATCTCTCGATTTATTTGCCGTTTTCTTTGGTGGGGCGGTTGCTCTTCTGCCTATTTTTGCTGATCGTTTAGGGGTGGGGCCAGAAGGTTTAGGAATGCTGAGAGCCGCCCCCTTTTTGGGCGCAGTGGTGATGGCACTTTGGCTAACGCAAAGACCTCCACACAAAAATGTGGGAAAGCTGATGCTCACTTCTGTTTTTGGATTTGGTGTTTGTATGATTTGTTTTGCGCTCTCAACGAGTTTTTTCTGGTCATTTTTTATTTTGGCGATCAGTGGAGGTTTGGATGCAGTGAGCGTCGTTGTTCGTTCGGCCATCCTTCAGCTCGAAACTCCTGATCATATGCGAGGACGCATCGCCGCGGTGAATAGCATTTTTATCAATTCATCAAACGAACTCGGTGCATTTGAGTCGGGCGTTGCGGCAAAATGGATGGGAGTGATTCCGTCCGTTCTTTTTGGTGGTGCGATGACATTGGCAGTCGTGTTTACGACGGCGCTCACTTCACCGGAGTTGAGGCGATTTAGCTTTCGAAAGTCTGTGACTAAGCCTTAAGGCGGCCAGCGTTGAATCGACGGAAATGGTGAGGCGGGCTGGGGACTTTGATTAAAGAGATTTGGATTTTGTATTTGATAGTGTTTTCTTTGTATTTTGATTCCGGTCAGTAGTTGAATTGAGGACGAGCGTGAGCGAGGCCTGGGTGAAAAACTCTTGAGCCGCGCAAAAAAGCCAAACGAGAGTTGAACGTCCTGCGGCGAAAAAGCAACACTCATACTAAGTTCTGTAATTGATTGAATCGGCAATGAGCGCGTTTTCTCACCCAGGCCTCGCTCACGCTCGCCCGGAGATTCGACCACTGACCGGACCCCCGTACCCGGATCCAAAGTTTTTTAGTTAAGTTTTTTTTCAAAAAAACTTAGTCCCCCCGACAGGGCTTCAAAACTCATCTTTCAATGGGTTTATATATTCGTTATAAATTTAATATATGAACATGCGAATTATTTTTGGACTTGGATTTTTAATTTCTGCGTCGGCTTGTGCTCCAAAGTCGGCGATGGAGCATGATAGTGCTGAACTTGATCGGTTGATGAATCAAAATCAGGCTCAGATCGATGCTTGTTATCATCGTGTGAAGGTGAGTCATCCGACCTTAATTTCAGGACCGCTTACGATTCGTGCGGACCAAAATCCTGATGGGAGTCTTTCTTCTATCGAACTCATTCGAGGTTTTCCTGGATCACAGCCTCTCTATGAATGTATTCGCGAAGAAATTGCGAGCTGGAAAATCAATTCTCCGCTCACTCGGGGGCCTCTTGAGATGACTTGGAAATTTAAATAGATTTAATTTTTTGAAGCCAAATTTTATTCGACTATCGTTAAAGTTTGGTTATTCAAATTCTTCGAAACTAAGAAGTAAAAGTCCTGATTTTTCTTATTATAGAGACTTTGAAATTCTGTAAGTGTCAGAAGAATGCGGCGATAAAAACGGCCATTATTTATAATGATCTTTGCATAAAAGATGTCCCTTTTTTTATTTCCCTGAAATCCGATTTCTTTAATCTGAATGGTTTCAAGAGGTATTTGAGACGGCTCAATGGATTTCAGAAGTTTACGAAGAACGTCGGGACTTCTTTCTTCGACTGCCAGCACGGGTATTTGAAGATTTTCAAATATATGGCCATCAAATATATGAGGCCCTGGCCACGCGGAGGCATTTGCATGGGTGAATTGCGAATATCTGTAAGCTTCCCCGTTTTTCTTTACAATGGCTCGCGGATCGTAACTTGCAAGTTTTACCGAACTTGTCGAAGCGATATCGCTCACTTTTGAAACACAGTCATTTTTTTCCGCTTTGCCACCAGTCCTGGCCTCTGCCGATAAAGTGATCGGAATAAAAAACAAAAGTGAGATTGAAGATAAGTAAAATCGATTATTAGAAAATAATGCCCCGCCCACCCAATAGAGTTAGCAGACAAACATTTAAAAATCTAGAATCTACGAAAAAAAATTTGCACAGGCCGCATTTTTCCAACCTCGTAGCTCTCTTAAGATTTTTCTTAATTAAATCTCAGACAGATTTGGTAGCATCGGTCGAAACTCATAGGCCCCGATCTAATATTTATGGTAAAAATTAGATCTTATGATGGATCGAAATTTAGCACTTGAGGCAGTGAGAGTAACGGAGGCGGCGGCGATTGCTTCAGCGAGATCTGTTGGGCTTGGAAATGAAACGCTCAGCGATAAAGCAGCTGTTGAAGCCATGCGAGCGGCACTCAATCGTATGGAGATGCGAGCCAAAATTGTCATCGGCGAAGGCGAACGAGATGAGGCGCCGATGCTTTTTATTGGCGAGATGGTGGGAACGGGTCACGGGCCTGAGATTGAAATCGCTGTGGATCCTCTTGAGGGCACGACGATTTGTGCGAATGGACTTCCAAATTCAATTTCGGTTGTCGCGATGGCCGAGTCAGGCGGATTTTTGCATGCGCCGGATGTGTATATGAAAAAAATCGCCGTGGGTCCTGAATGCGTTGGTGTGATCGATATCAGTCAGAGTTGGCTTTGGAATTTAGAGCGTGTGGCAAAAGCGAAGGGAAGAAAAATTTCTGAACTCACGGTCGTTACACTTAATAGGCCTCGTCATGAAGAGCTCATTAAAGAGCTTCGATCGAAAGGTTGTCGTATTCGGTTGATTCAAGATGGTGATGTTTCAGCTGCGATCGCGACGGCGGATCCGAACTCTGGAATTGATTTGCTGTTTGGCACAGGGGGTGCACCGGAAGGCGTGATCTCGGCCGCTGCACTTCGTTGTTTAGGCGGAGATTTTCAGGGACAACTTATTTTTCAAAAAGATGCTGAGAAAGAGCGCGCAAAAAAAATGGGGATCAAAGATTTTAATCGCCTCTATAAACTTGAAGATCTTGCGCGTGGGGATGTGATGTTTGCGGCGACTGGTGTGACGACCGGGACTTTTCTTCCCGGCGTTAATTTTTTTAAAAATGGATGCGAAACGCATTCGATCGTCATGCGATCGGCAACCGGGACCATCCGACATATGACGGCGAAACATCGCTTTGATATCAAACCCTACATCTGGGGCAACATTTACGACAACGTAGACGGTTGAAAATGGTCGATCTGCTTCGTTCTCTTCCTCGATCCGCTACTCAAGGGCATTTAAGCCCGCTCCGTTGCTCGCGTCGTCGTTGCCTCGCATCTCAACCATTTTGAACCGTCTATTATAAGGAGATTGAAAATGATTGAGCGAAAAATAAAAATTAAGGCGCCGATTGAAATTGTTTATCAAGTGGTCAGGAATTTTCAGGAGTATCCGGAATTTCTTTCGACAACCCATTCTGCCAAAGAAAAAAAATTGAAGACGGGTGTTCAAGTCGACTTTTCAGTTACCGTCATAAAAGCCATTCATTACACCCTTAAATTTGAGCTGGAAGAGCCGACCCTTGTGGCTTGGGAATTTGTGAAGGGCGACCTTATGAAAAAAAATTCCGGCTCTTGGAAACTCAAATCTTTATCTAAAAATCTTACGGAGGCGACTTATAGCATCGATATTGATTTTGGCTGGATGGTTCCCAAAATGATTATCGAACAGGTGACTAAGATTCAGCTTCCAGAAACTCTCGATGCATTTAAAGATCGCGCCGAAGCGTTGGCCCAGAAGTCAGCTTAATCAAACGTGGCGGGACCGTCCGAATAACGGTATATATAAAGATATGAAGGACGAAAAGAACGGCGGCAAATTTAAGTGGGATGAGATTGTGTTTGGCGCGATCGAAAAAATTGCGACGGCACAATCTAAATTTAAAGATCCAAAGGAGTCCGTCTCTCAGGCATTTGAATGGGTCAAAACTATTCGGGACGATATTCAGGAGAAGATCACGCAAGAAATATCCGAGAAGCTTAAGTATCTCGATATGGAATCGGTTGCAAAAAAGGTGGGCGAACATTTGGCAGACCATTATGATATAGAGGTCGTCAGTAAAATATCGCTGAAACCTAAAGATCGAAAGAAACAGAATGCCCCGAAAGCTGAAAAATCAACTGAAAAAAAATCTGACTCTCAAAAGACCGATCGCTCTTAAAAGTTTCGATCGCAGAGAAACTTCGCTTGTTCTTTCAAAGATCGAAGCTCGAGATCCATCGGTTAAATCGATTCTTAAAAATTCTTTTTCACCAAAGTCATTTCGAAATTCAATTTGTTTTACCGGGCCCGCAGGGGTGGGGAAGTCTTCATTGATTTCGAAATTATCATCGTTTGTAAAAAATAGGCGTGTCGCTTGGCTTGCTTGTGATCCGTCCTCGATTGTTTCGGGAGGGAGTTTGCTCGGAGATCGAATTCGACTTTCTGGCCAAGAGCCTTCCGAAAATCTTTTTGTTCGTTCTCTCTCCACCAGGAGTACGCAGGCGTTTTCAGGGGCCATTCGGGATATAGAAATTTATCTTGAGAATGTATTTGATGAAGTTTGGGTGGAGACCGCAGGAAGTGGCCAAACTCAACAAGAAGTCGCGACGATTTCTGGAATGACGATTTTAGTTCTGCAACCCGAGACAGGGGACGAAATTCAGTGGATGAAAAGTGGCGTGCGAGAACTTGCTGATTTATTTGTCGTGCACAAGTCGGATCTCGGGGGCGCTGAGCTCATGATGCAAAGCTTGATCGAAAACGGCGCTCATAAAAATCGCGTGGTGCAAGTTTCATCTTCTATGGGAAGAGGTCTTGAAGACTTACTGAATGCGATTAAACTCGTTCAAACTGAAATGGAATGGAATCGCCGACTTCGCAGCCTTCATCTGGCACATGCTCGAGATCTT
>JAQBPA010000257.1 GCA_028287765.1 Bacteriovoracaceae bacterium | reverse complement strand
CTTTGATTACTTTCATTTCGACCTCTCCTTCCGTTTGCTTTTGTTTTCATTGCTGAAACCAAGTCTATACGGCGGTGAGGTCACCTTTCAATTTCAACTAAACTTAGGACATCTCCAAGCTGATTGTCTCAAGTACCTGAAATTACTATCAAATCTCCACGACTCATCGAACTCCTGGTACTCGTGTGCTTATCGGGGAGAAGACAACCAAAAATACGCAGTAACTTAACAATATTTAAAACTCTGAAAACGTGGCAACGGACCTAATCAGAAACACAAATCATATCAGGTAATCAAATAGGAGAACCTTGCATTGAACATCACTTCATCCGTGCTCGCCGATCGAATTCCGATTTGGCATTTTGAAAATGACTACCTCGTTTTTTCAGACGGTTCGCTTGGTGCTGGCTTTAAGCTTAAAGGTTTCGACGCAAGTGTTTCTGGAGTCGAAAGTTTTAATCAATTTGCATTTGCACTTGAAAATCTCATCAATACGGCAAGAGAAGGACTCACACTTCAGATCTGCTACAAGATCAGCAATGACGTTTCCTCAATTATCTCCAAGCACGAAGATCTTACGAAATCAGACAGCGCCGTATATCAAGAAATCGCAACCGAGCGATTCAATCATTTAAGAGAAAGCGCAAAGCTTGGAAAATTTTTCTTCCCCGAGATCTATTTCTTCGTTCGCTCTGAAGCGGCTAAATATCAGAAGAAAAAATTCTGGGAGAGTGAAAAGAAATTCGTAGCTCAAAGTCATACAGAGTTTCAGATGCAAAAAGAAAAGTTCGAACGTGACCTGAAGCAAATCGAATCATCGCTTCAACAATCCGGACTTATTCCGGAAACTCTCACAGCTCGAAAGTGGCTGAAGCTCTTGTTCGACTCACTAAATTTTGGACGCTCTCAAAAAATTGGCTATCCCCAATTTGACTGTGAAAGCGAAAGTGTTTTCTCTCAGCCCATTGCTCAACAACTTGCGCTTTCGGATGCAATCGTTCATTCGGACTCCATTGAAATCAACGAAGAACATCTCAAATGCGTAACTTTTAAAACCTTACCAGATGCCCAAAGTCTGATCGGAATGATTCGTCCACTTCTTTCGCTTCCGTTTGCGTACGAAATTTCACAGACCGTTAAAATTTGTGATCAAAAAAAAGAAGCCGGTCGACTTCATACTCAAAGAAGAATCACCCATTCTTTTGCCACTGGCTCCGGAAAAATGAGTGACTTGGAATCAGAATCTAAGCTCGGACATATTGAAGATTTGATCCGTGAGCTTCTTGAGGGATCAGAAAAAATAGTTTCATCAAGTCTTACGGTTTTAGTGAAATCGAATGACATGACAACACTCCGCGAAAGATCTGATGCAATCCTAAAAGCTTTTCGCTCGGTCAATCAAAGCGAAGGGATTTCTGAAACCCTTGGCAGTTTTGATGCTTATCTCGCTTCCCTTCCCGGAATTTGTACTCCATTTCGTGGTAAAAAAATGAAATCAAGTAACGTCACTCATTTGATGCCGCTCTACGCGTCTTGGAGTGGAAATCCAAAACCTGTTTGCTTGCTGCCAAATCGTGATGGAGAACTAGTGGGTCTCGATCCCTTTGCTCAGAATCTCCCCAACTGGAACGGACTTATCTTCGGTGGAAGTGGTGCGGGCAAAAGTTTTACGATTCTTCATTTGATGCTCATGTTCTATGGCCAAAGACCTCGGCCAAAAATTGTTTGGATTGATAACGGAGCGTCGTCACAAAAACTTCTCGAAGTGTTGGACGGATCTTTTATTGAGCTCAATATTAAATCTTCGATTCGAATCAATCCGTTTGATTTGGAACCTGGAACTGCAAAGCCAACACCATCGAAAATTAAACTTATACTCGCCGTTCTAGAAAGCATCCTAAAGGAGAACGACAACCCGGGGCTTCTGAAAAGAAATAAAGCTCTTCTCGAAAAAGCGATCTTCAAACTCTATGAGAATAAGAAGGAAGAAGTTCCGACACTTTCAGACTTAAAAATATATCTCGCTTCCCATGCAAATCCCGACATGAAAGCGTATGCGGATACTCTCTTTTCATGGACGGGAGAGACAGCTTACGGACGAATGCTCGACGGAAAAACGAATATCTCACTCCAAAAAGATTTAATTACTGTAGAAACCAAAGGACTCGATGATTATCCGGATTTGCAAAATGTCTTTTTACTTCTATTTACGGATTATATTAAGTCAGAAGCTTCGCGCGATAAGAGACGACCTTATCTTCTGATTCTTGATGAAGCGTGGAAGCTTTTTCAAACACCGAGTGGGCTTCAGTTTACGACAGAAGCGTACAGAACATTTCGAAAATTCTTCGGAGGTATTTGGTGTATTAGTCAAAACTACAAGGATTTCTTGTTTAATCAGGAAATCAAGAATGCTATTTTTCCAAATACGACGAGTATCTTTGTTTTAAAACAAAGAGCGATTGATTGGAAAGATTTCGCAGAAACTCTTCAACTCAATGAAGCGGAAGTTGGGGCTGTGAAAAGCCTCGAAGTCAAAAAAGGAGAATATTCGGAGCTTTTCTTCATCCAGGAAGCCGGAAGATCAATTCTTCGAATTCTTCCGGATCCGCTCGGATATTATATTTGCACGAGTGACCCTGCGGATAAAACTTTGATTGAAGAGGAAGAAAAGAAAAATCCAGGAATGGCGAAACTTCAGGTGTTGAAGATTCTAGCTAGTAAAAAGGCAGGCAAGAGAATTTAAAGTCTTAATCGTGAGAACCTTCCATCAAAGGCTTAAGTGTAATTGTCTTTTTAATACTTCGAAATAAAAAACCAGACTCAGCAGACCCTCGAACTTCGAAATCACCGATAAAAATCCTATTTTTTTGGCTCTTCTTTCTTGGGTTCTTCAAACTGTAATCCGACCGTGGGCGCAAGATCTCGAGTGACTCCGTTGTCGTCGATCGAAAGGTGAGTTCCAAAAAATCCACAGAGTATTTAAGAGAATACATCCCAATATTGAATTTCAAAGCACCGTCTGCCGCCATTTCGTTCGAATTAATCAGCGGCTCACCCGTGACTTCGTCCTCGACGAGTGCTGTTTGCTTCTTCACTTTCATTTGACCGCATTCTAAGATTGACACGCGAATCGCTCCAACCTCTGTTTCCGTATTGATAATACTTTGAAAAAATTTGAAATCAGCCTTCATCCTTGCAGCATGCGAAATACCGGGACACAAAATTCCTAGCGCCAACGCAGTACCTAAAAGCGTTTTAATCTTCACGATCTCCTCCGTTTGCTTCAGCCGCACCTTAGCACCTAGCGATCCTCTTACAATGATTGTCCCCAGAAAAGGGTGGATGGTTAGACAGTTTTGGAACCGCTTGCGTCGCTTACGCTGCTTAAAACGCCGACTTCATTAGTGGTGATGGGGCAAGTTTGAACCAACACGCGACGAACATTGACCGCAAGAAATTGGTGATGTTAGATTTAGCGTAAAATGGAGTCGAACGAAAAATCTTTTGTAAGTCGATTCATCATTTTTGTGGCTTGGTCTTCAATTTTTTACCGGTTTTTCCTACTACTCGTTTACGTTTACGATTTCTTTGTAAGTTCCGAAATATTCTTCAGCATAAAATCAACTGTTTGGGTTCTTCGTATTCTTTATACAGCTCTCTACTTTATTGCAGCTTTGGGAATCCTGAAACGGGAACTACGTGCTCTCTATCTATGGACAGCATGCTCAATTCTAAACGTTATATTCCCCATTCTCGGGACTATATTTCTGGGCCCCCAAGCAGACTCGCAGTTCAAAACGGATCGAATTATCGCCAACGCAATTATTGATGCAGGGATTTTGGCTTTCATTTGGTTCAATCGAACAGATTATTTTAAGCCGCGGCCTGGCAACTATCGGATAAGCCCTTGATGTGCAAAAACGGTAGAATTAAATGTGGTGATGAGCCGTGAAATGCCCCTGTTTGCGGTGATGGTTGGACAGTTTTGGAATCGCTTGCTTCGCGTATGCGGCTTAAACATCGACCTAGTTAGGGATGATGGGACGAGCTTGGAACCAGCCCTGTGTATTGGGCGAACGTAGGTACTTTTTGCATGGATATTGCGTAAAGTTATCTCCAGTTTCATGATGGCACTGCGCTTTAGATTTTGCTTTTGTTTTGTTTTAACAAACTTAATCGGGGCGGTTCAGGCTGGGCCTCTTGAACTTTTATCTCGTCCAAAGACGAATCCTTGGAGTGGCACTCAAGCCTGTATCGCTTTTTTTACAGCCATAAGTGAACAAGGGAAAGTAATTCAGAGTAGTGCGGGAGGATTTGACGCAGTATTTGATCGGCGAAATAGAGGAATTGTTTTTCTCAAAGAATTTAAAGAAGAAATTCAAAAACAATATCCAGCTCTAAGAAAAATTCAGGCAGATGAAAGTATGGGTTGGTACAAATGGTGGAAGTGGAAGAAGTGGCAGGACGATTGGAGAATGATTCTCCCAAAACATAAAAAATATTT
The DNA here is from genome assembly GCA_028287765.1 of Bacteriovoracaceae bacterium. Lineage (GTDB taxonomy): Bacteria > Bdellovibrionota > UBA2394 > UBA2394 > UBA2394 > JAQBPA01. The sequence continues at coordinate 9,011 of JAQBPA010000257.1, read as the reverse complement.
TCACACTCTCAGTTTTACGATCGACAAGTTAATCGAGGATGAGCAAAAACCATTTGCCCCTGAAGAAAGTACGTTCACCTCTGTTTTGTTACTCGAAAAAAAAGAAATAGCGGAATTCCAGTCTCTTGTCTCAAAATTCATGACGGAAACCGAGAACTCGTCGGCGATATTAGGATTAAAGGCGCGGCAAAAATATTTATTAAGTAAATTTCTTTCTAAGGCTTTGCTTCTCAATGTGTTTCTACAGATGTATTTAAATAATCCATTATCGGAAATCATGAGTTTATTCGGAATATCTCTGTCTGAAGGCTATGGACTCAACTGGAGTAATGCAAACGATAATGCGATCGGTGGAGAGTCGGTTAAACCTCTACTTGAAGTGATGAATAATTTTGTAACACCATCCATGCCTTCTGAAAATTCAGCGGATTGGATTTATTGGAAAAGCGCTCGACTTCCTCTCAATTCGGCAATCCAAAAAGATCTTAGAAGAAATATTTTTGATCCAGAAACGGTGCGGAGGACTGATGAATGGATGTCACAGAGCGCAATTCAAACTTTTAAATCATTAAAAGCTGGGACTTGGAAATCTGAACTCTCGACGCTTTCGCCCCTAACTAGGTACGTCATCTTCCATTTGTTTATATCTCGTAAGCCCAGAGAAGAACCGCAAGCAGTTATCGTTTCTCAGATCGCCGATTCTAAAGATGGTTCAAAGAAAAAACGCAAAAGAACAGAAGAAGAAATGGAGATGGACTGGAGTTGGTTACCAGGTGCTAGACCAATCGATTTTCCCTAATTGCAGGTTGAAACCTGTAACTCTTTGTTCCTCCTCTTGCCTGAAGGAACGATGAAGATCTGCTCTTCGAGATTGGAAGAGAATTATATACTGGGCGGAGACTCTTAAAATATTGCTCTCTAAGCTTGTCTTATAAGCTATCGATGCTTTCAAAAATATAACCAACAACCGGTTCATTTTTAGAGTTCGTGAATACAATCTCATTTGCGATAAATATCGAAGCGGCAGCATAAAAATGTGAGTTGGATTTCAAAGTAAAAGTAGCCTGTTTTCCAGTTGGAACAATGATCGATCCCTTTTCAAGAATAGCTACAGCAGGACATGAAATACTTTTGATACTCGCCTTCTTTTCGTCAAGAATAGGGCTGCATTTCTTTGCGTCAAAATCGATAATTTTTAGGTCTCGATTGATCATCTTTGATTTAGATAAAGAAGGCGGTGGATTGAAGGGATCTTGATAAACAAAATGTCTAATGGGTTCTTCTGCAAAAACAGCAAAATTAAAAAGAAATATTGTGACGATGAGAATTCTCATGATTGCCTCCGATTGATAGTCCAACTACAAGGCCAGCAAAATTTGCTTGGAGACGCGGATTAGATAATGAAGACAATAAAAATATAAGCCACCGATACATGATTTAGACGTAAAGGAATCATCATGAAGACTGCAAGCATTTTAAGTCATTCGGAGGTTTTTTATTGGCGTAGTAAGAATTTTCAATATTGCCCCCTGATCAAATTCTACAACCACATTTGCGGCCAAATCGATGCTTAATCATATTTTAGGAAGCTCTGATCTGCGCCAAGGAACGGACCCTAGGGATTTGAATCACGACTAACTCCAATACCACTTTCAATAGTTCAAAAGAAAGGACCTATGATTTTCAAAAAAATTTGGTTTGCCTTTGGAACGATCATCGCTCTCATCTTCACAACGGCCCCAGTCCGAGCTGACTTCTGGGGTGGAGATGTGGCCGTCCTGATGAAAATTCTCGCCGAGGATCTTCGTCGCTATCAACAACTTCAGACGATGATTTCTCAAAGCAAAGACCAGCGAGAGTTCATGCGAATTCTCAATTCTGGAATCGACAATATTAACAATTTAATCACTGCACTTCCCATTAAGGATCAAAGAATATTAGAAAATCTTCAGACCTTTCAAGATGCTTCCCGGCAAATAGAAACTCTTTATGGATCAGTGCCCGTCAGTGAAGAAGCGCCGCTCGAACATCTGCACGATGAAACCGTCGCTGAAAGTATTAAGCTTACAAATGATTCAAAAATTTATGCAAATCAACAAGAGCAAAACGCAAATAGGATTATCACTGAAAGTCGCAGCGCAAGTCCCAAAGGTGCAGCAAGAATCAGTGCACAAACGAGTGCGGAGATTTTACATACACTCAATCAACTTCTAAAAATAGACGGACAAATGCTCAAACTGCAAAGCGAACAACTAGCACTTAGGAATAAAGAGGAGAAAGATTCAGTACGTCATTTTCAGCAAGTCCGAACGGACGTCGCGACATCAACAAAAACTTATCAAGCTAATCTTGATTTTCCGAAATTCTAACCATGTACGAGTGGTTACCACAGGTTTGTAAAGAAATTCGTATGGAAATGATTCAGATGTATTGGATTTTAATTATTCCGCTCGTGATTTTATGCACGATTTTTATCGTCGTGAATGCCGGAGAAGAATCAGGAGCAGGTGCAAAACTTCTCAAACGAGTTATGCTTTCGATCGTCTTGCTCCTCACGTTTGATTCCTGCATGAATTTAATTGCGCAAGTCGCCGATGGAATTGCCGATAAGATCAACGGCCTCGCTCAACTCAAAGCTGTTCTCGATCAAACAGGTAAAGTGATTCAGTCACAGAAGACAAGCTGGCTTGAATATCGGCAATGTGTGATTTTTTTCATCAACTTTTTTTCTTATTGCATCGCGTATCTTGGATTTTTTTTAGCCGAAGCAATTACTCACTTCGTTTGGGCCATTCTTTATATCTCATCGCCGCTCATGATTCTGATGTTTGTTTATGAGAAGACCGCATTCGTGACGATGAACTTATATAAAGGACTGATCAATGTGGCGACTTGGAAAATTCTCTGGAGCATTCTCGCTGTTCTTTTATTAAAACTCATGACAACACCTCAGGTGGGTGGCGTGGATAGTTTTTTCACATCTGCTATCGTCAATCTGTGTGTCGGAATCAGCATGCTCTTCGTTCCATTTGCGACTAAGTCACTCATCGGCGACGGCATGGCGGGCGTTGCAAATATGGCCGCAGGATTTTCTGCTGGACTCATTGCGAAGCTTACTTATGGGAAGGTTGTGGAGATGAGTAAGAAGGCGATAAAGGCGCCATTTTCGGTGGCGGCCGGGAAGTTTGGAGGAAGGGCCAGATCTGGGCAAAGTCGCCAAACAAGTGAAAAACCCTGATTAAATGCCTTTTATAGCATCTCGCAAAAAGCGCCTATCGACGATCTCCTCTGGATCCAGATTCGTGCTATAGAGATTACCGACTATCGATTAGTCGATCATCTAATTTTGGAGTTTAGTATGAAGTCACTTATATCATTCGTCTTAATCTCGCTAATTTGTTTGAAAGCCCAGCCACTTCTGGCGGGTGAATCAGATGTCGACAACGCTGTTGTTCGTATTTCCACATTTCACGAACTGGAATCCGACCTGGAGAACTTAAAAGACGAACGGGAGAAAATGAACGGCGCGTTAAAAAACAATACTGGACTCCAAGTCCGTTATGCAATTCGCATCGCCAATATACTTGGCAGAATTGAGAGCCGCCTAAAAACGATGGAATACTTACTCGACAAGAATGCTCCACTGGGCAAAAAAATAGGAGATCTGAGATTTTCTTCTCGTGATGCGTCCTCTGAACTTTCGTATTCTATCGACACCAAGATTCTTCAAAAAATTGAAGTTGTGGAAACGGATCTCTCAAAAGTGCTTACAAATCTTAGAGAAGAAGGTAAAGACAAACCCTAAACAAAGTTGGCGTGGCTTTTCAATAAAATCTGGAAAAGCTTCTATTTCCAAAATCCGTCGTCAAACTTCAGGTTCCGCTCTCGAAATCTCTTCCTAGATCGCCCGTATCAATACCGCGTGTTAAAAAATCTCCCTCGACTGCATTAAGGCATGAAGCCCGGCAAATCCAGCACTTGCTCTTTTCTGGACGCGTTGTCGGGTATCCCGGGCCATTAAATAAACCAAAACTTTATATTTAGGAGAACTATTGTTCCAAAATCCACTTCGGACTGAAAACCAATGGAAGGAAATGAATCGATCGTTACAATTTTTTAAACTGCTGTCGTTTCTCGGCGCAGCATCCGTCGTGCTCTGCCTGATCATCACCATCGGTGGGGCTTTTTCAAACCCAACCGTTATCATCAAAAGCAAATTAGAAAATTGCTTTGTCGAAGCGAACCGCGCCTCAATCGAAATTACCAATGACGACATTTCTCGATTCGTCCAAAATTGGATCGTCAATCGTTATGAATGGCAAACTCTCAACGAGGATCAACTTATCCGAAATATTTCTCCATTCACCACGAATGGCCTGCTCTCCAAAATTCAAGAGCAATTCAGAACCGGAGCCGAAAAAGAATTTAAAGACAAAGCCGTGAGCCAATATGTCTCAAAAAATATTCGAGTCGATCTAACGGACAACAAAGTCGTGGCAACATTTGATCGGATTCTACGCGTCAGCGGAGTTCCGCTCATTGATCCTGCTCAAATGAGCTTTACTCTTGTAAAAGGAACAAAAACGAAACTCAATCCTCTAGGGATTTACGTTAATGGAATCACGGAACATAAAACAAATTAATGAAAACTTTTCTATCGGTTTGGTTAGGAGTAATTTTATTCTCGCTAACACGAAGCGATGCCGCTGTTCGTACAGTCACGGCAACAGAACGGACGATTACTCCCATTTATCTGACTCTCGGAAAGTCTACCGTTCTTAGGTTTCGTGAAAAACCGAAAAAGGTTATTGTCGGCAATAAAAATTATTTTAATATTGAATTCATCGAAAATGATTTAGCGATTCAACCGCTTGGAACTTCGACAACGAATCTTTTCGTTTATGCTGAGGATCATACTTATGGATTTAGTCTTCATTCGAACGGAAATTTAGCAGCAGACGATCTGATTCGTGTTGAGTGGGGATCTCCGATCAGTAGACAAGCGGTGCTTCCTCATGACGCTCGAGTAAGGTCCATTGGAAAACAAATCAAGCTCACGTCTCAGGTTCAGTTTCGAGTTGAAAAAATCGTAAGCCTTCATTCTAAGAATCTCATCTGGATTGAAGCCAGCTTACTTTCCAACGAGAGGCATCGAATTCGCATAAATGAAATCAAAATAAGTCTTTTGGAATCTGGAAAGAAGATCGAGCCCCGTTTTATTTGTGGAAGTTCCTATATCGAACCTCAAAGACTTAATCCTTGTCGGATTTTCCTCACGCGGGCGTCGGATACACATGTACTTCGAATCAAATTCAGAAATTTAAATTCGGAAATCCTATTTTAAATAATGAAATTACCAATATTGAACTGGCCAAAATTTAATTTGGCAACGAAATGGAATCAACTCAAAGAAAACTTTTTTATTCAAGACGGTCAGAAAAGAAAGCTCAATTTCAAATTTATCGGTGTTGTGATTCTCCCGCTCATTGTTGCAGGAGTCGTCTATCGAGTCTTCCACAGTCAAGGCGACAGCAGCTATCTTAATCAAACATCCGAGAGAGCCACTCCTCTCGAACAAACCTTCATCATTAAAAATGAGCCCTCTCGTAAAAACTCACTGATTCATGAAGTAAGTGAAGCAAGAGAACCATCAAAGCTACGATCGATCGTCAAATATTCGGCAAAACAAGTGATCAGTCGAAACGGAGGAGATGGCTCTGTCTTCATACGTGTCGGCACCAATTTTATCGCAAAACTTTTAACATCCATTGATACCCGAGATCATGCTCAGATGATTAAAGTCCTTCTTCCTTACGGTGGAATCTATAAGGGAGAGAAGACTATTGATCCAGGTTCTCTTCTTTTGGGTTCAGCTCAATATGCGGGAAGCGGAGATAAAGTCTTTATTACATTTTATACTCTCGTAAATCCGGACGGTGATGAATACCGCATCCAAGCCCAAGCGCTAACAAGTAAGGATTTTTCTTCTGGCCTAAGCGGTGATGTTCACTCGAATTTCGATGGAAGAATGATGACAAGCGTCGGTCTCAGTATGCTTTCCGCCGGCTCCGACGTTCTTGTTGAAAAAGAATCCTTAGGTCATAGCTTCGAGCCGACTCCCAAATCAAATTTGAAAAATGCGACAATGGCAGGAGTTTCACGAGCCACACAAGCCGAGGCGGAAAGAAAAGTTTCGCAAACGGGATCCGAAGAAGATTATGTGACGGTTGAATCCGGAACGGAATTGATTGTGAGCTTAACGGAAACATTTCGTGGAGAATCGATCGAAAGAAAATGAAAGCCGTCCATACTGGAAACGCGCTTTCAAAATTTGGAAGAGGAATTGTATCTGGATTTTCAATAACCAAGAAAACTTATCGCTATTATGTTTTTAGTTTAGGACTTCTCACTGGGCTCATCGTAGGAGCCGAACATTGGAAAATGCATCTCCCTTGGCTTAGGCATGTTTCGGGAAGATTTCTGGCGACCCTCCTCGGGGTGACTTCAGGATGCTCAAGTATTCTACTCACTTTATTTTTTCTCGGTTTGATTAGAACTCTTTGGCTTTCGAAATATCAAAATGCCTTTAAAGCCATCGGTCTCAAGAATTCGCTCGGAGAATTTCCGATTCCGATTTCGAGTTCCAGCAAACCAGATCGCTCAGAAATGCTCCTCGTTAAGACAAATGGGATCGGAATCGATAAATTTAAAGAAAAAATCCGCGATCTCGAATCCGCTCTTGGCCTTGGAATCGATCATATGGAGACAGGGCAAAGTCCAAGTTTCGTAAAGATCTCTCTTTATGGATCCGCTCTTCCGCGCGTTTTGACTTATGAAAAAATAAAGGAAGCTCTCATACTTCCTTACAGTTTTATTGTCGGACAAAGTGCACGCGAAGTTTTAACTCAGTCTATTCTTACGCTTCCGCACATGATCATTGCAGGAACTACGGGCGGTGGAAAATCGATTTTCTTTAAAGCAACCAACTTAAGCCTCCTGACATCGTCACCCCACATTCAAATGTATCTTTTTGATTTAAAAGGAGGTGTTGAGATGAGTGTCTTTTCATGCCTTCCGAATGTGCAAGTCTATAAAAACGAAACAGATTCCATCATGGCCCTTAAAGCACTGAATATAGAAATGAATCGACGGCTTAAATATCTCACCGAAAAAGGCTTCTCCAAAGTTGATTTCGAACGCGACAAACTCGATATGATTGTTGCCGGAGTAGATGAAGCATCAGAACTTTACGGAAAAAGTTCTAATAAGAAGGAACAAGTCTTGATCGAAGAAGCTCGCGAACTGACGGACAGGCTCACAAAGCTTGCACGAGCGACGGGGATTCACGTTATTTTGGCAACTCAAAAGATACTTAAAGAAACCATCGACACCAAAATCCAGGAAAATATTGGAGGCCGTATGGTTTTTCGAATGAATACACTTCCAGGCTCGATGAACGTGCTTGGAAATAAAATGGCTCTCGAGCTTCCGGATATTCCAGGGCGCGCCATTTGGACGACGGGAAATAAATTTACCGAAGTGCAAGCGCCTCTTCTCTCGGAAGAAGATTTGAAGCGGGCCTTACTACAAATCAAAGAGGATTTTGAGGAAGGAATGCGAAAAAATTTCGAGCCTATGCTCGCGATTATGAACAGCACCGTTCCTATAAAAACAGAGGAAATAAAAATGTTTAGGATGACTCAACACGATGAAACAACAAATTAGTTTTATAACAACGGAAAGGGAGCGCCAATTACTGAGTTATCTTTTTCAGGCAAAAGTGGCGACCTTTAAACAGATTCATCGTGATCAATTCCCCAACAATGTAAAATCAGCCGTCTCAAAAAGGCTTGGAAGACTTTTAAAAAGTAAATTTATAAAAAAAGGAATCACAGATCTTCACGGTAAGTACACTCAAATCTTTTATCTAAATGGAGACACTGTAAAATTCTCTTCACCGGACGAAGTGGACCAAATCACAAGATACCAAATGCAAAGTGGCACGATCGATCACGATATCGCACTCGTCGATCTCCGAAGTCGACTCTCGAAGTTTTCTCCGGTGAAGAAATATTGGTCTGAAAATGAACTTCAGTGCCTTAAAGAGTGCTCAACGGATTCAAGACTCATGCCGCTTATCCTTTTGCGCTCGGATGCAGCATTAGAAATCGTCTCCGACGGACACGAAATAGTGATGCCACTTGAACTTGAAGTTTCGCGAAAGGCAGAGAGTCGTTATGAAGAGAAACTTTCGAAGTATTACGAACGTGAAAACATTTCAGCCATTCTTTTTATAGCTGGATCCGAAGGGATTATGAATGTCGTCATCAAAGCGGAAAAGAAAATCGCGGGATCTAAGAGGCCTAAATTTTACTACGCCCTTCTTCGGGACGTACTCACGGATCGGAAAGAAGTGGAGTTTACAAATCTTTGGGGAGATAAATTTGTGCTTCAGTAATGCACATGAATAGACCATGAATCGAGCATGAACGAGGGTTAAACACGTTCAGGTCCGGTTCACCCTTCGCTTTTTTTATGTGGCGGAAATGTTTAAGAATTTTGATTCGAGATTTTTGAAAATTTAGAGTCAGTCACAGATTTATATGTTTTTTTCAACTTTTAAGGAGAAATCGAATGAAAAATATACAGAAAATATTGGCATGTTATTTGATCGGAGTAAATTTTTGTGGGTGTGCCAGGATGAGTGGGTCTTTGATCGCTGGTGCTGGGACGGGGGCTGTTCTCGGAACTGCCGCCGGTGTGGGATTTTCAAATGATAAAGGAAGTGGCGCTTGGCAAGGTGCACTCATCGGAGCGGGAGTTGGATTGATCAGTTCTTATTTTATTCACAACGGAATCGAGAAAAGAGATGCCGACGTAAGACGAGATACTTTACTTAACTTAGAACGATTTGGTGTTGAAGGGATACCTTCAGAGCCGCTGATGTATCCTGATCCTTACGGCATTTCGACTCAAGATGAGGCGCGCGCAGTAATCCAAGCCCATAAGAA
>JAQBPA010000236.1 GCA_028287765.1 Bacteriovoracaceae bacterium | reverse complement strand
CCGTATCGATATCCATCACGATGATGTTTCCGTTTTTAACCGCTTTTTCAACTGGCGCCTTGGGCGTGCCGTACCACCTTCCGAAAACCTGGGCGGTTTCCAAAAAATCTCCCGCTTTTTCTCGGCGTTTAAATTCTTCTGGAGTTAAAAATTCGTAATCGCGACCGTTCACTTCACCGTCTCTCTTCGGACGAGTGGTCGCCGAAATAGATCGAGTCACAAAAGAGTGATCGTCCGCTAATCGATCGCAAAGACTTGTCTTACCTGTTCCGCTCGGAGCAGATACCGCTAACACAAATCCCTGAACCACTTTTTGCGGCAAAATTTCCATCTATTCACTATTTTGAAGCTGTTCTCGAATTCGTTCAATGCAAGTTTTCAGTTCAATGATTTGGGGCGTTGTTTGGGCGTCAGAGCACTTAGATCCAAGCGTATTGACCTCACGTTGCAGTTCTTGAACTAAAAACTCCAATTTTCGTCCATGCTCTCGCTCTTCTTTAAGCAAAGTTTCAAAGGTCCCTAAATGATGACGAATTCGATCGAGCTCTTCTCTAAAATCAGAGCGCGAAATCCAAAGCGTGATCTCTTGTTCAAGTCTTTGAGGATCAAAACCATCGGAGCCATGAAGATCAAGTACACGCTCTCGAAGACGCTTCCTCAGATCCGAAACCATAGCATCGGCACCACTCGCAATTTTTTTAAAAATTTCTTCAAATCGAGTGAGATGCGTTCGTATCGCCTTCTCTAACGACTCTCCTTCAGACTTTCGCGCAGCCGTGACAGCATCGAGAGCTGCACTTAAAACTTCTTTCAAGAAAAGCCATTCTTCTTTCGTGTCTATATTTTCGTCTTTAGATTCGATCCAATCCGGAACTGCTAAAAGATCACCCATTTCGACAGTTTTAAGACCTAAATCTTCTCGAACGGAATTCAGCGCCTTCCAAAGTTCTTTTGCTTGAGCATGATTCACATGAACAGCCTTTGCGGGGCCGTCAATCACTCGAGCAGAAATATTCACGTCCACTCGCCCGCGCTTCAACTGTGTGCGTATGAATTTTGAAATGTCCGCGTCAAAAATCACATAAGGCCGCGGAGAACGAACAGATAAATCTAGAAACTTGGAGTTCACTGTCCGAATTTCGGCTGTGATTTCCAGGCTACCTCGACGTCCTTTAAAAACGTGAGTGGAGGAACCAAATCCAGTCATGCTGAGCATGATTACGATTTACGTGAGAATGTTTAGAATGTGTAGCGAACAAAGCCGGTAGTTTGAATGACGGCTCCCTGAAGGTTTGCAACCCCAGCAATCGAGGGGTCGAGGCCAATTGAAATTCCCCGTGTTCTCATAAAATATTCAAGCCCCATCTCCGCATAAAACATCGAACGAGTTGCCGAAACGGTCCGATTCATATTCGGGCTTCCGATAAAAAGTCCGCCGCCGATTCCAGCCTCAGCATAAAGTCTCTGAGTAATCGGATAGCCACCTTTTAGCTGCGCGATATACTGGTAAACAAAGAAACTCTTCGGAACATTCGCCACGATACTTCCTTCCGTTGAAGGCTGGCCAGAAAGCTTGAAGTCCGTTTCAAGACCAAGGTATTTCCAAATATCGTATCCGAGTTTAAATCCAATCACCCAGCCGTCCTTATATAAGAGGCGGTCGTTGCCGGTAAAAAACAATCGACCTGTCGTCATTCCGGTATAAAAACCTTTTCGAACGGCAGCCGGATGAAATACGGAAGTGTCTTCAGCTGAAAGATTCCAAAAACTAAGTGCACAAAAAATAAATGAAATACTGAAAACTATTTGAAAAATCCGTTTCATCCTAAATCCCTTCCGCACTTCAACTGGTAAGTTTATCCGCCTTTGCACTGATTTATTTATCCGCCCTTGCGGAATACCCAAGGCCAGCTCACCTGCGCACCACTTCCCCCCCGAGGTCTTGGGAATTGCCAGGTTTGAATTCTTTCAGAAACGCAGTTGAATAAATAGCCGTTATCGCCGACTCCCACTTCCTGAGAAAGAGTTTGAGCGCGTCCGTCTTTATTGACGAACCATCCCACTTTCAGTCGGCCGCCTAAATTATTATTTCCACCTTGAATGAGAGCTTTTTCATAACAAGCTTGAATTTCTCTCTCGTGCGCTTTCACCACACGTTCAATTTCGTCACGAGTGAGCCCGTCACGGACTTGAACATCTTCAACAGAATAAGAAACCGCTGCGTCTCCTTTTTTTCCAGAAGTTCCGAGACCAAAGCCCGATTTTCCGCCACCTTTTCCTTGAGTAGCAAGACCGCCGACTTCAATCGATTTTCCGCCGCCGCCAAGTCCAAGGCCTTTTGCTCCGCGTCCACCATTTCCACGAGCGTCGAGATCATCTCCTCGCTCAAGACCTTCTACGGATCCTTCAAGTTCTCCACCAAGTCCGCCGCCCGAAAGCGCTCCGCCAGAATTCGCGTGACCGCCGCCTCCGTGTTTTGAAAGTACGCCAGAAATTCCTGTGTCTTCTACTTTTACCTGCGGCTTCATTTCATTTGACGGAGCCTGTTGTCCGGTTCCTTTCGGTTTTGCTTTTCCAGAACCGATTCCTTCATCAGGTCTCAAACCTTTTTTTGCTTTATTCACGTCGTTTTCTTTTCCGCTCGCACCTTTCGGGGCCGACTTAATTGGACGATCAGAATTTGTTTGCATACCAATCGCTCGTGCATGAACGGGAACTTTACCTGTCGTCCGCCCCATTTTTCCGCTCTCGCCTTTTGCTTTAGCTCCAGCGCCCTGTGTACCCGAGAGATTTTTTTTGACCGTCTTCACTTCACCCGATTTTATTTGTTTCGGCGGTGGTGGAGGTGGCGGCGGCGGTGGCGGCGGAGGAATTTTCGGTGCCTCACCTGGTGGTTCAAGTTTAACGATCGTTTCTTGCGCTGTTTTTTCTTCAGGCTGAGCGGGCGTTAAACTTTGTAAGAAAAACAAAAACAAAATCATCGCAACGGCAACGGCCGAAGTAATGCCCGCAAAAAAGGGCTCTTTCACAAGTGGAGGAGTAATCGGTGCAGTCAGGTTGAGGCGAACACTTTGAATAAAAACTGAGAACGGTCCGATCTCAAGTAAGCAACGATCGTCAAACTGAACGAATGTCGAAAGACCCAAATCGGTCTGTCTCGCTCGCGCTCGCAAATCATCGATCGAATTCACCGACTTTCGAGTTTCGACCACTCCCTTCATAGAAGGATGAAGATGAACCTCAACTCCGTTTTGAAGAATTTTCAAAAATTGAAATTTTTTGGGAAGCGAAGGAACGGTAATCAAAAAATGATTTTCGGATGATTCTCCAATCGTGACGATCTCCCCACGATCAAAGCACTGAAGATCTGTAAGCTCCCCATTCCAAAAAAGCGAAACCTGAACCCAATCTTTTGTCTTATAAAGATGTTTTGCTGCAGATTTTTTGAGCGCGATCGGCGTCTTTAAAGTGAGCTCCTCTGCAGGAGTTTTGGGTTCCTTGGCTTTTTTAACGGCAACCGACTTTGATTTCGTCTGCACTTTCGATCGGACGGATTCCGGTTCTATAATAAGTTCAACCGGTGTTGGCTCTTCATCTTCATCAGTCTTGGAATCAAATTTAACGAGCTTAATTTCTGTGCCACCGATCGTAAATGTCTGGCCCGCTTTTAAAATTTGCTCAGTAATTTTTTTGCCTTCAAAGCTTGTGCCGTTTGCAGAACCTAAATCTCGAAGTTTAATTTGTCCGTCGACAAGCTCTAGAGAGCAGTGCTGTCGCGACAAAACAGGATCTGACACTGGAATATCGCAAATCTTAGACCGGCCCAAAACAATGGGGGTCTGAGAAAAAACAAATTCAAGCGTTTCTTTGGTCTCAATGTTCTTTGTCTGAAGAATAATTTTCACGATATGGCAGAATTCCCCTCCATTTTAGGATAATGGAAGCCATTGATTTTGCCATCTTTTTCAAAAAAGAGAGTCGATTGATAACGCAGTGCGCTAGTTTTGAAGCTTCCAATTTCTAAAATGAAGCACGCTATCGCCTTCTAAAAGATTTTTCACAGTAGCGTTACTCACCAACCCCGCTTTAACGCTCACATCTATAAATTTGAAGCCCGCCTTAGAAGGATTTTTGGGAGTCACCCGAAAAGTAGAAGGATTTTTGGTTTCGATCGAAAAAATTTCTGAATTGGGCTGCCCCCAAAGAAACGAAAAACTCTCTTGAAGATTAACCTGCCCCGAATCTCGTACCGGTTCGGAATCAATTCTAAGAACTTCCCCATCGTATTCAATCACTCGCTTATGAGGAGTTTTATAAACCCAAATAAGATGATGCGGTCTCATAAATTTTACATGACCGGTTGCCGTTTCAGGTTGGTCTGGAAAAATATCCTGTTTGATCTGTTGATCGAACTCGACTTCAAACCCTTTTTTACTGCCAAAAGTTTTTCGAAGATCTTCAAGCGGTTTCGAAAGTCCGGAAATGCTGACGAAAGTGATAAAGAGAAGGTTGAGTAGCACGAACTAGAATTACAAGTCTTTTGGATCGTAGAAAAGGACTGTTTCGAATATGCACTCATGTGCGAGTGCAGAACTATTCGCTTTTTTATCAATTCTTTGTGCTCGATCTTAGAATTAGCTTCTCTTTAGTACGCGGATTTAATTTCCGTTCACGTGTCTAATAATCATTCGTTTCGTAACTTGAGCACAATCGTATGATTTTCCGTCCATCTCAAGAGTTCCATCGCACTTAACGTTTTGCATATAAAATGCAATCTCAGCTTCTTTTCGAGGTCCATCTCCAAGTGGGTCGGCCTTAATCTCTTGGAGCTCTTTTTTTGCTTCGTCACTGATCTTATAGTTGAGGCGAAAAGTTTTGAAATTCATTTTGTGGCTGGTTTGTTTGCCATTGGTATCGGCAACCTGAGTATTCATGCTTCCATTAATGCTATCTAAATAACGAATTGAAAATTTATCGGATTTTGCAGGAGGTAATCTCTTATCTTTTCCTCCCGATCGGATAATAACGCCTGAAAGATCCACTGAAAATTTGAGCTGAGCCAGAAACAGAAAATTTATGTTTATCTGATATAGGCTCTGTCGTGGCGTATCCGCTGGCATCTGTAATAGTGTTTCCTTTGCTATCGAGGAGATAATCACGCCTTTTTAATAGATTACAATCTTTAGCATTAACATTCACTTTACTGGATGCCTTGATGGAGATCGCTTCAGGTTGAATCCGTTTTTCGCTGAAATTTCCATCGGCTTCATCAACTGCAATCTCGCCGCCTCTAGGACAAAGTTTGGCTGCATCTTTCCCGTTGTGCAAATGATCGTAGTTAGAACTCGGCAATGAAAAATATTCATCCTGACGAAGATCCAGCAGTAACTGAATAGCTTCAACCTGGTCGGGCGACAGATCAGCTGTAGGCGTCTTTTCAGAGAGGACCTCAAAATCCTTTGTGGTTTCGGAAGGCGCATCTTTTGCGGTTACGATCCCATCTGCCGAGATGATTGATACTGCTACTAAAACGAAATTGATGAAATTCATGATTAACTATCTCCAGGTTTAAAGTTCAGACTAGAAGTCGGTTCTGGCCGTTCGGCCCAATCAACGCGACTAATTTGATACCCGTTCTATATTAGATAAGGCAAAAGCCGTCAAGAGGGTGGGAAATTGGGGGACTACCTTGATATCTTCACCTTCTCGTAATACAACACGGCCCATGAGCCCACTTACTCTTCTTTTATTTGTAGTTGTCGGACAAACAGAATCACTTCCATCGACTGAGCGAGTGTTCAATTCAAAACTCTCTCAAAATTATTTTTTACGAGATGGGCAGAATCTTACGAACAATGTAGGCGATCTCGCCAAAGATCCAGAGTGGTTACATTTTAATATTCTAAAAACTCAAAAATCTGACCCATCAGCGGTCGATCAAATAATCAATTCCGCCAGTAGTTATCAGCTAGAAGCGATGATCCGACTATTCATTTTAACCCACTCAAATATTTCTGAACAAGTGGCGATAAAAATACTTAATCGCATACAGAGTTTATCGGTCGGAAGTTTAAGTTATCGAATGACAAAATCGTTTGATAAATGGGGACAGCTTGGCAGAAAGGCTTCGACCAAACTTAAAAGTACAAATAGTTTCCATTATCCTGAAAGTGTTTCGTTTGATTCGATCATTTATCTTTTGAGCAGCGTTCCATCACAAAATTTCGGTGTGCTTCGCCATGCCCTCAAATCAAAAATTCCAGAAATTCAAAATCCAGCTCTCGCTTTTTCTTATCAATTGGGAGCCGATGCACTGCCTTACATTAACGAAGGTGTTGAACAAAATGTGCCTGCGGCTGCTTACGCGCTCGGAAAGATGAAGGAGCTAGATAAAAAGGCATTAGCCAAACTCGTCGAGAATAATAATTATGATATGAAAATTCAATTGATAGCTGGAATAATTGAAGAAGCACCGAACGATAAAAAAATATCAGTCATTGAAGAACTCTCTCGAGAATCTGGTATGGCTTCTCCGATTGCCTATTCAGTGCTGGAATGGACCTCTCAAAACAATGACCCTCGTATTGCAGAACTTCTAAAGCGACTATTCAATTCAGGAAACCCGATTCTTCGTGCGGTTATGAAAAGCTATCTTCAGAAAAAAGACGGACAAGAATCTTTCTTTTCAGATTCAGAAATCGAGAAACTGCGTGCTATTTTGAAACAAGAACCCGCTGAGAGTAAGAAGTAGCTTAAGACAAGACCCTGTTTCGGAAAAATTTCACATAGAACGCGTTCTGCGGTGCCGTGTTCAATTCAAAAAGATCGAAGGCGAGAATTACTTCTGATAGGCTTGAGAAATGGGGATTTGGGCCGTCGTTAGTTTTGCGATTCTCTCGACAGGAAGTATAAATGATCGTCCCAATGTCTGTGCCCTTAAAGATGACCTAGCAATTTCAAATACCACTTCGGTTCTGAATTTTTTGACCGATAAGTTCGAAATAAACTCATCTAGCGAGCCCCCCAGTACAATCAATACTTCTTCCGAATTTTTAATTGAACGCGACATTCGATATGCTGGCCTTCTCCAGGATAAAGTTAATATTGAATTACATATGAAAGGCTCAGACGTGATCATTGGTCAAATTTGGCTTAAAGCTCATGAATCGTACCGAGGACTCGAAGTCATTAGCGTCAATGGAAGTGGAGCCGAATTTATTGACCGCGCTGGAAAAAAAATAAAAATTCAAACTGGAGATATTCACCCAGTGACCGTCTTGATTCTTGGTGAAAAACAAGATCAGTACGATGAGCTTTTTAGTAAAATAAATTCTCTTACGTTTGATGAGTTTATAAATCGAACTAAGAACCTTCTTCGAAAATTAATGCTTCAAGAATATCCCGGTTGGTTATCTAATCAACTCGAAGATATGCTCGAATCGAACAAACAAGAGTTCATTGCAGACGACATCGACGGATCTATTGATGAGCGAGGTTTCCTGTTGGCAGCAAAAACTCCAGTGGAGGACTGCAGTCATCTACCTCCACGAAAAAAAGCCTTCAACGAATATCAGAACACGGATAGGCTCCAAAACCAGACTGCATTAAGTCACGGAGATGATTATGACGATTTTCTGTACGCATGCAAAACAGAACAGGTACTAAATGGAGTTTGCTGTGAGGGCCATTGCGTCGACAAACTTCCAAAAAATAAACTAAGAACTGATCAATCTTGCGAAATAAGTCAGGATGAATGCGGACATTCTAATTGGATATATAGTTCAAGCCTCCATGGTGAATCTTGTATATCAACATTAGATGGAAAATCTTATGCAGGTCATTGCATTCACGGTTGGTGCGATCCTTGCTACAAGCCATCTAAGTCTTGTTTATATACTGCGTACGACTCGAAGCCTGGAGACTGCCAATATAAACCACTTCTAGATGGCACACTTTGTGAGACTGGAAAGTTCGAAAAGACAAAAAAGGTCTGTATTTCAGGTGAATGCCAAGATTTCCAAAATTTACTTTCATTGGATTATTTCAAAGATAAAGATGACGATGAAGGTAATCCTCTCCGATCCATCCTTCTAAATAGTATTAATTCTAGTGAAACAAATGCGGCATTCTCCTTTTTAGATCATTCCGGAAATTTTTCTCCGAATTGTCTAGATTCTAATCAGCTTCCTTATCAAAATGGCACGTCTTGCGAAGAATCCGGAAAGATTTGTTTCGACGGTCAGTGCAAAAAATGTGAACCTACCTCTGATTTAAAAGCTGAAGGAGTGACCCCTTGTCCGGTCAGTCACAAATGGCCCGGAAAAATTGGAAAACGCAAGAGCTGCGCTGAAATTGATATTTGCGTTTATGAGTAGAACCCATGATGTACGCGCTTCTTGGATCTTAACCTTTTTACTACTCAGTTTTGTTTTCTTAGCGGCTTTTTGTTTAATCATTGAAGCAGATATCCCCTGGTATTTAAGCGCCGGCGAGGAAATGTTGAAAACAAAAACCCTATTGTTGAATGATCCCTTTTCATACACTTCCGAGCTACCTTGGATCAATCATGAATGGCTAATGGAAATTCTTTTAGCTCTCATTTATCGAGGTGCAGGTGATGGTGGTTTAAGTATTTTTCAGGGATTTATTTTTATCGCTATTGCTTTGGTCTTTTTAAAAATGAGATCCCAAGCAGCATTGGATGGTGTGTCTTTTTTAGGAATTATTTCAGCTTTCATTATTTTAAGAGAATTCGTCTCACCGAGGGCGCAGCTTCTTTCTAATTTGTTTTTTGTACTCTCGATTTGGATCGTATTTCTGAGCATTAAAAGAGAATCCTCCGATCAAAAAAAACGGGAGCCGCTTTTGCTCATTATTCCTCTCGGATTTTTATGGACACAGTTTCACGGTGGCAATCCGCATTTATTTATTCTCATGTTTTTACTTTGGCTCAGTCGACCATCCTGGAAGAGAGCGGCCTTTACG
Source organism: Bacteriovoracaceae bacterium (assembly GCA_028287765.1). Taxonomy (GTDB): domain Bacteria; phylum Bdellovibrionota; class UBA2394; order UBA2394; family UBA2394; genus JAQBPA01. The sequence continues at coordinate 21,136 of JAQBPA010000236.1, read as the reverse complement.
GTGGTCGCAGCCCTTTTAACTTGCATGGGGCCGAACGGCTTTCAAGTGCATGATCATTTGTTTAGATCTTTTCCGATGATGGGGGAGATTTCCGAATGGCAGCCGATCTACTATGTGTTGAAAAATATTCCCATTCTCTTTTCATGCCTCATTTTATTATTCGTTTTTTCCGCTCTTGTTTCTTTAATTAGGCGAAGATCTGCCAACGATAAAACTTATAGATTTGAAGCCTTGGTTTTTGCTTTTTTTCTTTTGGCGACGATGAAGTACTCAAGATTTCTAAATGAACTGATGCTTGTTTCGACAATTGTCCTTTTGCCTTTACTTGAAAAAATAAAAATCGATCGAAAATATATTTTTGCATCCTGTTTTGGAGTGATTCTCTTGGGTGCTCTATTTTCGAGCCGCACCATGGGTATTGGCTTTTCGCCTCATTTCTTCCCAATTGAAGCAGTTCAATTTTTAAAACAGAATCATCTGAAAGGCCCACTCTTTAATAGCTATAATTTTGGTGGATATTTGATGTGGGAGTACCCTGAAGAAAAAGTATTTATCGATAGCCGAGCGTTCACTGTTTATGACGGCCGTCAGATTGCCGAATTGGTAAATGTCTATTCTCATCCTCAGGAATTTCAAATTCTCGACGATCAATATCATTTCGAACTAGCAGTACTTCAGCAAAGAGGTCGTGGAAAAAAACTCATTGAGTGGCTTAAGCAACGACCAAACTGGAACGTCGTTTTTGAGGATGAAATAGCCGTGATTTTGATTAAGAAAAAAATTCAAAATAAACCCTAACCCAAGGGATTGCAGGGTCCTTCAGAATCTTCGTATGTGTAGAGAGCGAAGCGAATGTGGATGAAGGATTCGAAAATGCCTCTGGGTGCGGCGAGAAGAGTCGAGATGAAACAAAGATAAGTCTCGCACCCAGGAGCCTTCTCTACAGTCGCTAGAGATCGCAAAAACCCGGGCGGTGCACTTTTCGAATCCTTCAGCCACATTCGCGCCTTCAGTGCTCGAAGACATACGAAGATTCTGAAGGCCCCCCCCAATCCCGCCGATTCGACCGATCCCCAGATCTAAAATTTTTAGTTAAGTTTTTTAGTAAAAAACTTAGTCCGCCCGACAGGGCCTACCTAGCACTAGAGCTAGATTCTTTAAGTTCAGGAATAAACGAGCGATGTAGATTAAGAGCACTCGAAAAGCTCGACTGATTTTTTCGGAAGATAAATGATCCGTCTGGTGCTCTCAGATTTCCGTTAATGAGAACGTCTTCGAAATCATAGTAAGACTTTTCTTTGTAAACAACTTTAGACTTCGATTTAATTTGCGCAGGAGCGCTCGCAGCAGAAGGTGCGGCATCAGGTGCAGGTGGCGCAAATGTTAAAGGTTGAGACTGAGTATTTTCAGGAGTTGGAAATTGTGGCTCTGCTCCCTGACCATTTGCGAGAGAAATCATGAGAGTCATGGCAACCATGCTTGTAAGAACGCAAAGAATACATCGAAAGACCATGATTATGATCCTATCAATTTTTAGATGGAGGACAAATCAATTTCTTTACTCTTCTCATCAGCCAAACGCTGGGCTTCCCGGCCTTTGGTCTCAAAGTCCGCGGCGGCATCAGACACAATGCCTTTATACTTGAGAAGATTATCGCCCACTATACTTTTAGGAATAGGCGCCGATCTCATCGAAGAAGCCATTTTCATATAACCATCGCCGAGAACTTTTAAGGCTTCTAGAGCCGGCGCTGCGATTTGAAGTTTTACAACCTTTGTCACTTCGACTTGGAGGCGATCTAAAAGATCGATCTTCATTTGCGTATTCTTCTTGAGAGTTTTAAGAGACGAAAGCGAAACACTGTCTAATTTATCGCGAAGAGCTTTTACTTTTTCGAGTTGAACGTAAGCATAAGCTTCGTGGTTATCTTCGCTATTGGGAAGCGATGCAAATTCCTTCAGGAGCAATCGTCTTTCTCGATCGCCCGAAAGTTTATAAACAAGCATTCCCATAGCGCCTCGTTGTTCCCGAGGATCTTTACGCATTTGAGCTTCCCAAATACCTCGATAACGAGCGAAGTCTTGAAGATTCTTTGCCTGCATTTTTCTTTGCGATAAAAATTTTCCCATAAGAGCAATGGCTTGCGGCGCAAAAGAAGAGCTCGCATATTTTGAAGTAAGAAGATCAAACGAAGCTTTCATCGAAGGATAAGCGGCATCGTGAGTGCCCGCCTTTTCGGAAGCGACGATCGTAAAATTCTGAAAAGACGCCCAGAGAGCTGCATCGACGAGCCCAGATTGCGGATGAGATTTTGCGAATTCTAAATAATGTTCAGCAACCGAGGATAAAGCTTCGAGCTTGGCATCTCCCGAAGCTGACTTTGCAGAGAGCTCTTCATTTTGAATCGTTTTTAGAAGAGCTTTTTGCTCGAGTTGTCCGAGCTCTGCTCTCGTTCCGCTATCGGCATTTGCTTGATACGCTTTTGCGTACTGAGCAACGTTTTTAAAATCGCCTCTTAAATTATAAATATCGAGAACAAGTTGGGCGCTGAGCTTACCTTCTTGCGATCCAGAATATCGATCAGCGAGTGCTTGAAATACAGGAAGTGCTCTCTCTAAATCATTTAACTGATAAAGAAGTCGAGCTGACTGATAACTAGCTTTTCTTTTTTGATCGATCGTAATTCCAGCAATAGATTGAATTCCTTGAGCCGCAGCTAAATATTTTTCATCGTTTGCGGAAGTCGCTTGCAAAGCTTTTCCTTGATAATGAAATCCGTCAGCCAATTTTTCAGCTGTCAAAAACCAATTCCATCCCGCTTTGGCTTGAACGTCGCTTTGTACTTGCGCAGATTGTTCGTACTCACTGACAGCTTCCGTCATACGATTTCTGGAGTACAGTGCTTCACCTAAATAAAAATGAACTTGCGCCGTGAGATCGGGAGTTCCGCTGCCTTGAAGAAATGCTTTATAGTAAGCGATCGATAAATCGAAAAGACGATTCTTCTCGTTGGCATCGGTGGCCTTTTGAGCTTCTGCATGAAATTTTTTGGCCGTATTCAGAACTTCAGATTGAACTTTCGTTGATCCGGGAGATGAACTACTCAACTTGGCAACCAGAGTTCCAATTTGCGATGTTCGGCCTAAAGCTTCTTCAGCTTTTAGTTGAGCAGCAACCCACTCTTCTGTTTGAGCACTTTGCGGATAATTACTTTGAAGCATCGCATAGACTTCACTCGATCGACTATAATCAGATCTCTGCATCAAACCTTTAGCGAGAGTTTCAAGAGAAACTTGAATCAGTTCTGGATCCGATAAAGTTTTTTGAAGGTAAGCAAGTACACCCGTCACTTTGTAAACGTCGAGAGCAGGAAAGATCAATTCCTTCGCAGCTTCACGAGTGTAATCACCGCCAGAATTTTGAGCCTGACTTCGAAGAGCCAATACTTTTTCAAAATACTGAAGCGCTCGAGCCGGTTGATTTAAATTGAGACCCACCCAAGCGAGTTTATAATAAACATAAGATTGGATTTTTGGATCTTGAGCAGCTGTTTGATAATAATATTCTGCTTTTGGAAACTGACTTTTGCCAAAATAATAATCACCCAAAAGAAGCGAGGCTTGTTTTAAAACAGGCGACTTAGGAAATTTTTCTGAAATTTCAGAAAGAAAAGATCCTGCTTTTTCCATTTGTTGAACTTCGATATAAGAATTTGCCAAAACAAAAAGCGCCTCATCGAGCCGAGGATACTGAGGATAGTGCAGCCGAAGTTCTTCCAAAACCTTCGTTGCTTTTTGATTGTGCTCCGAAGCAACAGCGTGCTGTCCGTCGGCTTCGAAATATTTTCCAGTTTCGTAATGCGCTTCGGCCAATCTAAAAAGACTGTCGGCCGTTTGTGGTGAATCTTTATATTTAGTAAGAAATTGCTCGAGAAGCGGTATCTGTCTCATGCGAATTTCGTGAAGCTTCAGAGATTTTTCTGCCTCATTCGCGGGTTTTTTATCGATATCGTCTGCAAAAGTAGTCGCGGTAAAAAGTCGCAGAGCTGCGACAACGACTCCCCAAATAACGAGCCTCTTAGCGCCCGCGGGTCCGACCATGGATTTTAAAAACCCTTTGTTATATTCAGTACTTATCATAAGAACTCCCTAGCTGAAGCCTTCTCAAGGCTTCTGTTCCTAGTCTTAGTATTGCAAGAGCCGTGCCAGGGCTTTTGGGCAAGAAAGCCCTTCTAACAGGAATTTTCCGTCCGACATCGGAAGATACAGGATCTTTTCTAGCCACGAAGTATTCTGGATGGCGAGCTGAACTGGAAGAGATATTCGCCCAAATGTCTAAAAAATAGTCTTCATAATTATAAGATTCCAAACCTGGTGCCAGGTGTGGTGCCTGGCACCTTTTTAGAATATTGACCTCAGCTCCCTGCTGCTCCGCATCAACCGAGAATCCATTATAATAGAGAAATCCATGCCTCTTATTGATAACGACACCACGAGATCCTTTTTGGCGCCCATTCTTGCGTTTTTGGATGACGATCAAGTCACCGAAATTTTAGTGAATGCTCCGAATGATATCTTCATTGAAAAGGCTGGGCGACTTTACAAAACGGATGCTGAATTCGCAGATGCTGACGCCCTCTTTGCAGCGGTTCGCAATATTGCCCAATACGTGGGCAGAAGAATTAATGAGGATGAGCCGATTTTGGATGCACGCCTTCCCGATGGAAGTCGAATTCACATCGTCATTCCGCCGTGTGCGAAAGACGGAATTTATATGACGATCCGAAAGTTCGGGCAAAAAGCGGTCGTCATGAAAGATCTGATTTCTTTTGGAGCGCTCTCCGTTGAGATGGCGAGAGTTCTTCATGTTGCGATTCAACTTAAAAAAAATCTGATCATCTCCGGCGCCACGAGTTCCGGTAAGACAACTCTTCTGAACGCCATTTCGGGATTTATTCCCAAAGATCAGCGCATTGTCGTGATCGAAGACGCTTCTGAACTTCAACTTCAACAGCCGCACGTCCTTAGACTGGAAGTTTTAAAAAACGACCGAGTTCAAGTCGAGATTCGCGATCTTGTAAAAAGTTCTCTTCGCCTTCGTCCCGATCGAATTGTGATTGGCGAAGTGCGCGGACCAGAAGCTCTGGATTTACTTCAAGCAATGACAACCGGTCACGCAGGCTCCATGTCCACTCTTCACGCTAATAATCCAAAGCAAGCACTCGCAAGACTTGAAACTCTGATCATGATGAACCGACTTGAAATGCCGCTCATCGCGATTCGCTCTCAGGTAGCGAGCGCCATTCAAATCATCGTTCAAGCCAATCGTCTCGCGGACGGAAGTCGTCGGATTACTCATATTTCCGAGCTCATCGGCCTCGACGAGCATGGAAATTACGAACTCAACGATTTATTTTTGCTCGAAGTGCTCGGAATGGGCGCGAATGGAAAATTTAATACTCGATTTGTCCCGACAGGCATCCGACCGAGTTTTATTGAAGAGGCGACCCGGTCTGGCATTAAAGTTCCCGATTCTCTTTTTGAAAAACCAGCCGCATGATCACTTCCTTTAAAGCGGCTCTTGGAAAGAGTGTCGCGATATCCGCAAACGGAATCGTTTATCGCGGAATTTTAAAAGCCATTACGGAAGACGAAGTTTTTATTAAAGGCCCAAGTAAAACCTGGGGAATTCCGCTCAGTACTGTTCGAAGTATCTCGGCTGCGAACGCAGGAACGATGGCTTGGAATAACAAACGAAGTATTATAACGCCAAAAGAAATAGAACCCGTCTTTGATATTAAAACGGATCCTTACGGCACGAATAAAAAAAGAGATTGAGTTTTTTATTCAAGAATCGATTTTGAAATCACCATTCGTTGAACTTCACTCGTGCCTTCGCCGATCTCACAAAGTTTTGCATCTCGCCAAAATCGCTCGACGGGATATTCTTTGATATAGCCATAGCCTCCGTGAATCTGAATGGCTTCATTACACGCTCGGGTAGCAGCTTCGGATGCGTAAAGTTTTGCCATCGAGGATTCGAGTGTCGCGCGTTTGCCTTCAGAGTGTAAATGAGCCGCACGGTAAACGAGAAGACGAGCCGCTTCAAGCTCTGTCGACATATTGGCAATCTTCCACTGAATGGCTTGAAAACTTGATAAAGGCTTTCCAAATTGCTCACGCTCTTTTGCATATTTCACAGCTGCTCTGAGTGCAGCCTCACCCAGTCCAAGCGCCATTGCGCCGATAATGACTCGGCCTTTGTCTAAAATTTTTAAAGTATCGATAAACCCACGATCAACTTCTCCGATCACTCGATCTTTGGATACGCGCACGTTTTCGAAAGAGAGTTGAGCGGTGTCACTTGATCGACATCCGAGTTTATCTTCGGGCTTTCCCGATTTAAAACCTGGCGTACCCTTTTCAATTAAAAAGGCGGTAATGCCTTTTTGTTTCTTCTCGGGATTTGTAGAAGCGAGCACCACATAAGTATCGCCAACTGACCCCTGAGTAATAAAAGCTTTTGATCCGTTCAAAACAAATCCGTCTTTATCGGCGATAGCACGAGTTTTCAGACCGCTGGCATCACTTCCGCTTCCCGGCTCCGTCAGCGCCCACGCGCCAAGCTTTTTTCCTTGAGCTAAATCTGGTAAATATTTTTGTTTAATTTCTTCTGAAGCGAAATCTAAAATATGTCTTTGGCAAAGTCCGTTATGGGCGGCGAGCGTGAGGGCCGTTGAGCCGCATTCTTTTGCAATTTCTTCAATCACAATGGCAGCGGACGTGAGATCAAGAGCAGCGCCGGCATATTTTTCGGGAATGGTAAGGCCCATAAATCCAAGAGCCGCTAATTTTGGAACGATCTCAAACGGAAACTCTCCGGAGATATCCCATTTGGCGGCATTCGGTCGCAATTCACTTTGAGCAAAATCTCTTGCAAGTTTTTGAATCGCTTTTTGATCTTCATTGAATTCAAAATTCATTTTTTTGCCTTTCGCGCTTCTATGGCATCTTTTTTTGCCCAATCCACAATTTCACTCAGTGTTGTGCCAGGTGTGAATACTCGTTTAATTCCTGCTTTTTTTAGCGCCGGAATATCTCCGTCAGGAATGATGCCGCCAATATAAACGGGAACATATCCCATTTTTTGTTCTTTCAATTCTTTCATGAGTTTGGGGACGAGTGTTCCGTGCGAGCCTGAAAGAATACTGATGCCGATGAGATCGACATCTTCTTCAACGGCCGCGCGAATGAGCGCTTTCGGTGTTTGATGAAGTCCGGAATAAATGACTTCCATTCCGGCGTCGCGAAGTGCCGACATCACCACTTTAGCGCCGCGGTCATGTCCGTCGAGACCCATTTTTCCCATCAGCACTCGAATCGGCGTATCTTTTTTCATCGAAGTAAATTCCTCGCAATCACCAGTCGTTGAATTTCACTCGTTCCCTCGTAAAGAGTGGTAACGCGTACATCTCTAAAATATTTCTCAACCGGATAGTCTTTCGTATATCCGTAGCCACCGTGAATTTGAATCATTTCTTCACAGACTTTGCATGCCGCTTCTGTCGAGAAAAGTTTTGCCTGACTGGCCTCTTGAGTGAAATCTTTTTTCTCAGACTTTAACGTCGCAGCCCGCAACATCAAAAGTTCGGCAGCGCTCAATGAAGTTGCCGAATCGGCCAACTTCCACTGGATCGCCTGAAAATCTGAAAGAGATTTTCCAAAAGCTTGACGCTCTTTCGCGTAACGAATGCCTGCCTCAAGAGCAGCCTCCGCGATGCCAAGCGCCTGAGCGGAAACAGAAATTCTTCCACCATCGAGAGCTCGCATGGCAATTTTAAATCCATCGCCTTCTTTTCCCACAAGTTGTTCGGGCTTTACCTGCACATTCTCTAAACTAAGACGAATGGTCGAAGATCCGGTGAGGCCCATTTTATCTTCTTCTTTTCCGAGCTGAAGACCAGGAGCTCCTCGCTCAACGAGGAATGCTGAAACCGCTTCGTCGGACGTGCGCGCCATCACCAAAAAAAATCCAGAAAAGGCGCCATTCGTTACAAAAATCTTTTCACCAGAAATCTGGTATCCAGAAATATTTTTTTTGGCGGAAGTCTTAAGCGCTTTAGCATCCGAGCCGGCGGAATTTTCTGTCAGACAAAAACTTGCCGTCAGAGAGCGCCCGCTGACAAGATCAGCGAGATATTTTTGGTGCTGAAAAGAACTCCCCTCTCTCACAAGCACATCGGCAATCATATTCGTCACAGCAACCGTCACTCCTACAGATCCGCAAGCTTTTGAAATCTCTTTCATGACGAGTGCAAACGAAACCGCATCGAGTGCAAGGCCGCCAAGAGTTTCAGGGACCAGAAGAGTCATGAAACCCTTTTTAGAAATTTCTTCCAGAAGTGAAGGTTTAATTTTTTCACGCGAATGCAAAAAAGCAGAAGGAGCGATCACTTCTTTTGCAAAAGCCCTTGCCCATTCACGAGCTTCGATTTGGTCCTGAGAAAGAGCAAAGTTCATACAGACTGTAAAACCTGATTCGCGATCAAAAGTCTTTGAACTTCACTCGTACCCTCATAAATTTCTGTGATTTTGGCGTCTCGGAATAATCGCTCAGGAATATAGTCTTCGACGTAACCGTAACCGCCGTGAATTTGCACGGCAGTCCACGCATTTTTCATACACATTTCTGAGGCAAAAAGTTTTGCTTGTGATGATTCCAGCGGAGTTCGTTTATTTTCACTTTTTAACTGAGCAGCTTTATAAGTAAGTAGTCGTGCGGCATCCAAACGAGTTGCCATATCCGAGAGCATAAATTGAATCGCTTGGAGTTCGGCGATTGGTTTTCCAAATTGTTCGCGCTCTTTTGCGTACTGAAGAGCGCATTCGAGAGAAGCGGCTCCGATTCCAAGTGCTTGTGCTGCGATTCCGATGCGGCCGACTTCAAGAGTGCTGAGTGCCACCTTGTAACCTTCACCTTCGGTGTGAAAAAGATTTTCTTCTGGGACTTCTGCCTGATCGAGAGAGATTTGGACGCAGGAACTTCCTCGAATGCCGAGCTTCTTTTCTTTTTTTGAAATTTTAAAGCCTGGCGTTTTCGTATCGACGATGAATGCGCTAATTCCCTTTTTTCCTTTTGACGGATCCGTAAGCGCGTAAACAATCGCGAGATCTGCTTCTGCACCGTTTGTGATGAATTGCTTGGTGCCGGTCAAAAAATATTTTTTTCCTTTTTTAACGGCGACCGTTTTTTGGTTGGCGGCATCCGTGCCCGCTTCAGGTTCGGTGAGAGCGTAACATCCGAGCTTTTCACCCGACGCGAGCGGTTTTAAAAAAGTCTGCTTATGAAAATCATTTCCAAATCGGTGAATGGGCTCACAAACGAGAGAATTATTGACCGACATGATCACGCCGGTCGACGCACAAACTTTGGATATTTCTTCGAGCGCGAGAACATAGGAAATCATATCCATTCCCGCCCCACCCAAATTTTCGGGAATACAAACTCCGAGAAGTTTAAGTGAAGCCATTTCTTCCATGATTTCTTTCGGAAATCGGCTCTGATGATCAAGCTCAAAAGCGATCGGCTTTACTCGTCTTTCAGCGAAGTCTCGAGCCATATCCCGGACCGCCGCTTGCTCGTCTGTGAGTTCAAAATTCATATAGACAGTATCGATCCAAAAAGGGGTCAGAGCAATTTTAAATAGCAATAAACGTATGAAATCCCTCTGCTTTTTTGGAAGCAAAATTGCTCTGACCCCTAAAAAACCCAAAAAGTCGGTGTGCGAAAATAGGTTGATTTAGCGCCTCGCTTTTACGATGCGGAATCTAAAACAACTATTCCGATTTCTACTGATGGCTGGATCGACTTTTCAGGATCGCCGAAAAAGGTTTTGAAGAAGTAATTAGACTGATGGCCAAGGAAATTTAGCTTCACGTTTTTCCATAAACGCTTTCATTCCCTCTTGTGGCTCGCCTGTTGCAAAGAGCGTTGCAAACGTTTCACGCTCTAAGAGAAATGCTTTTTCCATTTCGACGGAAGCGTTCGCACGCACAAGTCGTCTTGCCGCGAGCATCGACATTAAACCTTTTTTAGATAATTTTTGTGCAAGCTCTTTTACTTTGGGAAGCAAATCGGCCTGTGGAAGCACATCGAGCACAAGTCCAATAGCTTTCGCTTCAATAGCGGTGATTGTTCTTCCTTGCAGAATCATCTCCATCGCTCGATGCATTCCTATTTTTTGCGATAAGCGAACGGTGCCACCAAATCCCGGAATGATTCCGAGATTTGTTTCTGGAAGTGCGAGCTTTGCATTTTCACTTGCGTATATAAGATCGCAAGAAATGGCGAGCTCGAGTCCCCCGCCGAGTGCGAAACCATTTACGGCGGCGATTGTAATAAATGGCGACGCTTCAATGGTTTGCATCAGACCTTGTCCGAGTTCTACAAACGCGCGAGCTTGAAGTGGATTCATTTCACTCATACTTGCAATATCCGCGCCAGCAACGAAAGCTTTGTCACCAGCGCCGGTGATAATCGCTACAGCAATATCATCGAGCTGAATAAAAGCTGAACGAAGTTCCATGATCACTTCAGCATTGAGTGCGTTCAAATATTTTTGACGATCAATCGTAATCGTTGCAATTCGTCCCTCTTTACTTACCTGAACTAAACTCATACGCCCGCCTTTTGAGAGTAATCGTAAAAACCTCGTCCTGTTTTTTTACCGAGTAATCCCGACATCACATAATTTTTTAGAAGCGGGCAGGGTCGATATTTTGGATCTTTAAATCCGTCATAGAGAACTTCTAAAATGGAGAGACAGGTATCGAGACCAATAAAATCCGCGAGCTCAAGAGGTCCCATCGGATGATTGGTTCCAAGCTTCATTCCTTTATCAATATCTTCGGCAGTCCCCACTCCCTCATAAAGAGTAAACATCGCTTCGTTCAGCATCGGCATTAAAATTCTGTTCACGATAAAGCCCGCGTAATCCTTTGAAAAAATAGTCTGCTTTTCAATGAGAGCAAGAAGAGTCGCAACGCGATTGACCGTCGAATCGTCCGTCAGTTGTCCCCGAACCACTTCAACCAGTTTCATCAGCGGAACGGGATTCATAAAATGAACTCCAAGAACGAGCTTCGGCCTTTTTGTAGCCGCCGCAAGTTCCGTAATACTAATCGACGAAGTATTGGATGCTAAGACCGCCGTAGGAGCCAGAAGCGCATCGAGCTTTCTAAAAATAATTTTTTTAATTTCTTTATTTTCGCTCGCGGCTTCTATCGCAAGTTCCACTTTGGCTAGATCTTCGAGCGAACTCGAAAATTTTATCCTTCCTAGAATCACAGAAGTCGTTTCGCGAATTTTTCCTTTTTCGATTAACTTCGAAATACTTTTTTCCATCGAAGCTTGTGCTTTAGAAAGGACAGTTTCGTTTAAATCATGAACCACGACCGAAAGACCGTAAGTCGCAAGCACCTGTGCGATACCGGAACCCATCTGTCCCGCTCCGACAACACCGATAGATTTAAAGATAGTATGAGTTTCGGACACTTCACTCTCCTCAGATTTTTTCGATTAAAACAGCGATGGCTTCTCCGCCGCCAATGCACAAACTGGCAATTCCTTTTTGTCCGCTTGAAAGCGTATGAATCAAGGTGGTTAAAAGTCTGGCCCCACTTGCACCGATTGGATGCCCGAGCGCAACAGCTCCGCCGCGAGGATTTAATTTTGCCGACGGAATTTCGAGTTCTTTTTCCGCAGCCATAGCGACAACGGCAAAAGCTTCATTAATTTCAAACGAAGCGATATCTGAAACTTTGAGCGAGGCTTCCGTGAGAAGTTTTTTAATACAAGCAACGGGCGCTGTCGTAAACCATTCGGGCTTTTGAGCGAATTCAGCCGAATGAAGAATCCGAGCAATCGGTTTTAATTTGGAATTTTCAGACCCAAGAATAAGCATCGAAGCGCCGTCATTAATAGAACTCGCATTGGCCGCTGTGATGGTTCCTTGAGGATCAAATGCGGGACGAAGTTGTGAAAATTGATCGATCTTTCCACGGCCCGGCTCTTCATCGATCTCTATTCGAACGGTGTCTTTTTTTTGTTTCACTGAAACCGGTGCAATTTCATTTTTGAATAAACCAGACTCAATACTTTTTGTAGCCCGTCGATACGATTCAGCCGCAAAAGCATCCTGAGCTTCGCGAGAAAATTTATATTCCTTCGCACAGAGTTCGGCCGCTTTTCCCATATGAAACTGATTGTAGACATCCCAAAGTCCATCGTGGATGAGTCCGTCGATGAGTTCTTGATTTCCCATCTTGGCTCCCGCTCGAAGAGTTTTTAAATAATAAGGAGCTTGAGACATATTTTCGATTCCGCCCGCGAGAATCATCTCAGCGTATCCAAGGGCGATGCGATCGGCCGCCAAAGTCACGGCCTTCAGACCCGATCCGCACACTTTATTAATTGTGAGCGCTCTCGCACCTATGGGAATTCCAGAAAAAATCGAAACTTGTCTCGCGGGAGCTTGACCCACTCCAGCCGGAAGAACGCATCCAGAAATCACTTCGTCAATCGATTTAGGATCGAGCGAAATCGACTCCATTGCCGATTTTGCAGCGACCGCACCAAGCTCAGGCGCTGAAACAGATGAAAGAGAGCCCATAAAACTCCCGATTGGAGTTCTCCTCGCGCTATAAACAAAAATGGGTTTCATCTGAGCACTTACCTATTGCTTCTTGGTATAAAGATGCCGATTAAATAATTTAATCACGGGTCCCGAAATATCGAGAGGCTTTCCATTATATTGAAATGAAAATGCAGCACGATCCGTATTTCTGATTTCGACTTCTTTAAAAACATTCACGGTCTGCGTTTCACCCGCTTTTAAAGATACGTCTTGAAGAGCGTTCTCATCAATTCTCAGTGTAAGTTTTCCGTCACGATTTGCTTTAATGGTTAAAGTAGAAGGCTTTACCGGTGTGGCCATCTGTGGCGCCTGTGCTTCAACGGTAGGTTTTGCCGGAATCTGTTCGGTCGGCACTGGAGGATTTACCGGCGGAGCTTCGGCAATATTCGTATCAGTTCCTTCGGCAACTTGCTCGCTCGGAGCTTGTTTGGAAACAGAAGGAGTTGAATGTTGAAACCATTGAATGAGTAGCAGTACTCCCGCGACAACACCCGCGATAATCACGCCCGTCATGAGACCCCAAACAACCCATTTTTGATTTTGAAGAGGCTCAAAACCTTCACCACCGAGAGACGTCATCTTCGGAGGTTTGCGAATATCTTTAATCTGAGTGGGCATTAAAGATCGACGAAACCGATCGTAACGAAGAATGCAATCGTCGACATCAAGACCGACTTCTTTGGCGTAAGCTTTTAAAAAACCTCTCGCAAAAGCATCTTCAGGAAGATTTTGACTCAGATTATCTTCGAATGCCTGAAGATAGCGTTTTGAAATTCTTGTTGTTCGTGCAATGCCATCGAGCGTTTTGCCGGAGGCTTCGCGATGCCGTTTTAAATAATCTCCAAAAGATTCTTTAAGGTCATCGTCAGAAAATAATACTTCACCGTCTTCCACTGTCTAATTCCTCTTTCTTATTCCTTTACCAAAAATTTCTCACAAAGTTGCCCATAATAACCGCGCGGATCTGAAGTGGCACCTTCTTTAAAAATTTTGAGAGCCTCCGTCGTTTTATTATCTTTGATCAAAATAGAACCTAAATAGTATCGAGGCTGAGAGCAATCTTCACAGAGACGCACCGCCTCGGTAAGTAAACCTTTAGCTTTTTCATATTCACCCGCATTGTAAAAAAGCTTTCCAAGATTTTGATAGGGCAAATAAAAATCTTTTTGTAAATTAATGGCTCGATCATAGGCCTGAATCGCAGCCTCTTTATGGCCAAGAGCTTCTTCAACAAGCCCCAAATTATTCGTTATTCGTTCGGGATAAAGATAAAGAGGATTTTCGAGCGCTTTTTCTAAAACCGTATGCGCTTCGGGATAGCGCTTCATTTCAAAATAAAGAGTACCTAAATTATTCCAACCTTCAGAAAGTTTTGAATCCAGAAGAACAGCCTCTTTAAACGAAGCTTCCGCGAGTGCATATTTTTGTTGGCGGAAATAAATCAGGCCGAGAAGGTTTCGGGCATCAGGATTATTGGGAGCCAGTTCAATGGCGTGAAGAGCCGAAGTTAATGCAGGAATGAGCGCTCCGTTTTGGTAGGCATCATAAGCAAATTGATATTGAGTTGAAGCCTTTTCATTGAGCGCTTCAGATCGTCTCTCTTTAGCCGCGCAGCCCGCCAACAAAAGAAAACACCCCAAGACTAGTTTTGAATAAATTTTCATACGACCTCCTGAAGCTAGAGCATACTCGCAATTCTTAGATATTGTTCCAAGAAAACTGTCTCGATGTCCACAGAAGCCTCGTGAGTTGCAGATTCGGTGTTACGCTGCCTAAAATTCACTTCGGTTGCACTCAAAGCCTTATAAAAAAGTTCAATGTCTTCATAAAAGAATGGAATAGTACGAATGAGAGTCTTTTTTTCTTCGGGCCGTGCTTTATCAAAATTTTTATTGTCCATTAAAAAACCCATCTGCTCGACAAACGCCTGAGCTTGAGTAATTCGATCGGACAAGAGCTCGATTTGAAATATCGGAGCTTTATAAAGAATTCTTTTTCCAGAGTCTGGAAAAAAGAGCCCGATAAAAATTTCTATCGATTTTTGAAGATCCTGCATGACGAGCAAAGTGGCCGTTGCAGTCTGAACCGGAAGACCATCAGCAGGAGAAATCAACGGCTCATTGAGTGAATGATATAAATGAAGAATCTTATATTTGGGCGTGTGAATAAAGACTTCGGAAATTTGTTCAAACATTGCAACCGATATCCACTTTTCGGCATAAAGCCTTAGAGAGCTCATCTCGAAGTTCAAGTAATCTCACCTTGGAAATTGCTTCGATCCGAACAACAAGTACGGCCTGCGTATTACTGGCTCGAACCAAAGCCCAAGAATGATCAGAAAATCCTACACGAACACCGTCAATCAAATTGAGTTTTGCTCCCTCAATATTTGAAAAATAATTGATCACTCTCAGAACTAAAGACTCCTTTTCGGACTCTTCGCATTCGACTCGAATTTCTGGAGTGACAAAGGACGACGGATATTTAGAAATCCAGTCATCTAAATCGAGTTCAAGTTTATCGATCACCTCTAAAACGCGAAGTGCACCGTAAACAGCATCATCGAATCCAAAATAGCGATCTCCAAAAAAGAGATGGCCTGACATTTCTCCGGCGATCGGAGCCTTCACTTCTTTCATTTTCTTTTTGATGAGGCTGTGGCCCGTTTTATACATCAGCGGAACACCGCCATGATCCTCAATCATTCGAAAAAGTTTTTCAGAGCACTTTACTTCTCCAATAATCGTGGCACCAGGAAGAGATTTCAAAACTAATTCAGAGAGCAACATGAGAATTTCATCACCCCAGAGGATGCGGCCCTTACGAGTGATAACTCCCAAACGATCGCCATCCCCATCAAAAGCAAATCCAATATCCGCGCCTGTCTTTTTAACTTTTGCCTGAAGATCGACAAGATTGGCAGGAACCGTGGGATCAGCTTCGTGATTTGGAAAAGTACAATCCACATTCTCATAAAGAATATCGAGAGAACTTGCATAAGGGGTAAAGGCATCGCGAGCAATCATTCCGATCATTCCGTTTGCACAGTCCGCAACTATTTTAAATTTTCGATCGAGGCGAATATGCGAATGCAGATAGTCGAGATACTTCGCTCGAAGATCTTTATAGAGAGAGGTCGATATGACCTTCGTGTCGGCAGGACTTCCGATCTGATCGGCTTCTTTACCGAGCGAAGTGATTTCGGGACCAAAGAGAGTATTTTTGGAGATCATCATTTTGATCCCATTATCGTCTTTTGGATTGTGAGACGCCGTCACCATGAGAAGTGCATCGATATCAAAATTATAATGGGCAAAGTAAGCCATGGGCGTCGAAATAATTCCAAGATCGAAAATCTGAGCACCTTCAGAAATGAGTCCCCGGCAAAGGGATTCGTAAATTCTTGGAGACGAAAGTCTGCCATCTCTTCCGACGCCAACCTTTGCATTCCTACCGACCGCCTGAAGCAGTCGTTTTCCAAAAGCGCATCCTATTTTTTCGACCGACGCATTTTTTAAATCTCGATCGGCTAACCCACGAATATCGTAAGTTCGAAAGATATGACTTGGAATAGAAGGCTCTGTCATAATGAATACTTCTTGATTGCCTTTTGCACCTTTAACGGCACTTTCGCGAATCATCATTGGATTTAACCCAAGCTCGCTTAAAAACAGAAGCATTTCATTCAGCGATTTATCGCTCTCTACTTTGGGCGCAACACCCCGTTTTTTAGGAACAGACGCGGCAACCTCAAATTGCGGCTTAAAGAGGAGAATCAAAGTGGCGTCCGGAAGGGCGTGTTTAATTGGAGGAACGACGAGTTTTAAAGAAATGAAGGAAACATCTACGACAACAATCGATGGAATCGGCACGCAAATCGAAAAATCAAACTTACGAACGTCAGTTTCCTCGAAAAGAAAAACTCTCGGATCTTTTCGTAAACTTTCGTGAAGTTGATGCGTGCCGACATCTACGGCATAAACCTTTTTAGCTCCGCGCTGTAAAAGGCAATCCGTAAACCCTCCGGTCGAAGAACCGATATCGAGAACCGTCGTTCCGTTAACGTCCACCCCACTGTCCGTTAAAAATTGATCCAATTTGAGCCCGCCGCGACCCACAAAAGGGTCCGGCTTCTCCAATATATAAGACAAGTCAGATGGCACCCTCATTCCGGGTTTATCGAGAACAACGCCCGACTTTGCTTCTCGTACCTGCCCCAAACGAAGGGCTATTTCGGCCGCGTGGAGGTCCTCGAACTCGCCCTTTTGCACTAAAAGTGCATCCAGACGCATTTTAGGGGGGCGCTTCATCGAGACCACTTTAAGGTTTGTCTTTTTAAAGACGGACGCTTACTTGATTGAACTGTTCTTATGTTTTGGTCGTCTTTGGTTATTTCGGGGTTCATGATCGTGGGTAATCCATTACCCGAGTGGTTCAGTGAACTCAATCCTTCCGCAAGATTTCGGCTCCGATGGACCGAAAGGTCCGAGCGAAATGCAAAAGTCTCCGGGTTTTCACTTCTTGCGCAGGCGGGTGTTTTTCCAGACATTCGCGAACAATTAAAAGCGGGACTTCAGATTTCAACCAATTCAAATAGCCCGGCTGCGCCCCCCAACTCAGCGCCCCTTTCAAACGGTATGGAAAACAAAGAGCTTAGTTTTCATCAGGCTTATGTCGAGTTTCATTTAGGAAATCGTTTCAAATGGTCCGCTCTCGTTGGAAAATTTATTGCACCGACGTTTTCGTCTCCGCTGATTTGGGACGAAGAAATTGCACCCGAAGGTCTTTTTCAGAGTCTTGAGTTCTCTTCTGGATCTCATTTTAGATTGGCAACTTACGCGGCTCAGTACGCTGTTGATCAAGCTCTTGCTTCTGTTTCAGCTGGCACGCCTCTTCGAAGATCTTGGCTTTTTCAAGAAGGAATTTTTGGTTTTATCGATTGGAGTTCTGAAGGGGATTTAAAATTCGCGGTGAATCATTATTATTTTTACGATCTCTCAGAAAATATTGCGAATCGTTCCAGCTCACTTGGAAATACAACGCTGAGTTTATCCAATAATAATTCAAGCTTTCGATACGCCTATGCCCCTCTCGAAGCAGTTCTTGCAGCCACGGCGAGTCCTCTCGGAATTCAAACGGGAATTAAGGGTGCCTTTTGTGTGAATTTTCGAACGCCTGACCAGCAACGAGGTTTCTATTTAGAGACCCATCTCGGGAATGCTTGGAAGGCAAAAAACTTTCTGTTTACTCTGAGCTATTATTATAACGAGCCCGACGTCACGGTAAGTTTTTTCACCGACAATGCTTACGGATATACAAACCGAAAAGGGCCGCGTGCCGAAATATCTTATTTTGTTTCGAGAATGCTCCGACTTGGAGTTTCGGCTCTCTATGCAGAAACTCTCGCTTCATCCAACTATCAGTCCAATCGTAAAGAAATTCGTTCGGACTTGGAGTTCGAGTTTTGAATAAAAAATTTCTAAAATTATTATTACCTCTCTTCATGCTCACTCTCGTGAGCTGTCGGAGCGGACACTTTGAACAAAAAAGTTTTCAACAATCGATTGGTTATCAAATCGTTTCCGTCTCCTCAAAGACCGTGGGAAATTGTGCTGACAGTGCCAATTGCAAACGACTTGAACTTGTATTTAATGCTGTCGGCCAGACGAACTCGATTTTACGAGGCCATGTTTTTCAGATCTCCATTCAGCACCCCGAAATGAGTTCCACTAGTCCATTAACGATTGTCTCAAGTCCTGAAGGAGAACTTCGATTTCAAATCGATGTAAAAACTCCCCCGAATGGTGGTCCCACGATCTACCGAAGTCTTTTCACGGTCAAATCTTCATCTTTAGGTGAAAGATCCTATCTGGCGTCGTTCAATCCGAATCGCGATCAAAGTCCTCTGGTTTCGTTTGAAGACGCACCTCAAAATTTTTCGCCAGACACTCAAGCCGTACAAGAGCATTTAGTTGCCAACCCGGAAGACCTCGCTTCACTCAATCGAACTGATAAATCTTCGCAGGCTGTTGAATTTCAAGTGCAACACCGGCTCACTCTTAAAAACCAAGACGACTTAAAGCTTAAAAATAGAAATATTTTTTACAAAATTTATTTTACTGCACCTTGGAATATTCCCACAGTAGAAGGAGCAGAGAAGACAAACGAATCGGGTGAACTTTTTTTAAAATTTCCGGTCTCCTTCCGTCCATTTGAAGATGAAACGAATATCGATGTCAAAATAGAGTTTAGCTTCACCGAAGATTTTTCTGAAAAAACTGAAGAAAATTTTATCCTCAATTTTGACCACGATGCTCTTAAGCCTCTGGTCGGATACAGACGAGAACAACTTGCATCTGCCACAAAACTCGCCACTTCCGATCGTCAGCAAATACGTCTTCAAAATTTTGTTTTTGCCGAAAATAAGGATGCAAAAACATTTGATGTGGATGAGAAACTTAATCTGGTTTTTATTCCTCAATTAAAAGCATCGGGAACTTTAGAATTGAGTCGCTCGCGATTTGGGCGTGATCGAGAATGGAAGGGATTATCCGGAAGCAGGGTAAAAGCCAAAATTTTCACAATCATTCAAAATGAATCGGGCGGAAGCAAAACGATTTCCATTCAGATCGTAAAAAATATTCTTACGGGTGGAGAAGGCGAAGTCGTCTTTCATTTTGAACCTAACCTCCAGAAACCCAGTATTGAATCAGAAAAAATCAAGTTCGCGTTTGAACTTGAACTTCCCGATTTTCCCAAAATACAAAAAGCCTTTTTTGTTTGGGATCCCGAACTGCAAATACTATCCACTTGGACGGCCGCCGAAGCATTTCAGGCATTACATGAAGAGATCTATGATACGGACACCATTCTTAATTTGGATTCCAAAGCTTCTGAATTCTTCTCAAAACGATACAATTTAAAAGCATTTTCTCCCGAGATCGACACCCTCGTCGCCAAAGCTGTCGCTTCCAATGATCCCGAAAGCTGGAAACAAGTTTTTATTTTTATTTCTCAAAAAACAAAATCGAATTTTTCCGACATTCGTTTATTTCACGTCGAAAGCGTCGATTTTGTTCAAAATTTAAAAGAGAAGCAGCTGATCGAACAAAAACAAATATCGACCATCTTGAGTACACCTGAAAATAAGCAAATCGAAATTTCGGGAACCCGTTTCACTTTTAAACTTCAGGGGAGTGCCGAGCGATGTTTTATATTCACCTACTCTTCTCCGCTGAAAGAATTTTATTTATGCTCTTCAAAGACTACACCTTTTGATCGAGAAGAGCAGTGGCTTTACTATCCATCTGTTCCGTCTCATTCCGAATCAATCAATGTGCTACTCAAGAGTCCCGCGCCTTTATCTCTTTCTGAGATCTTGGATCAAAATTTATTAGATAAGCCTGCGAATAAGATCGGCATCTTTAAACAAAAATCGTTTTTGTAGTTTTTAGATTCAGAATTAATCCACGCCAAAATTATTTGGGCGGAAAAGATTTTCTGTCTGAGTTTTAAATTCATCCACAATCCAATTGGAGAGCGAATCGGCTTCTTGGTAGTCCACTTGACCGTAAGCTCCAACTAAACCGTCTCGGCCCGCACTACCGCTCGCTCCTGGTTTTCCGTTACTTCCGTTTGGAATAATTTCTCCACGCCAAATACTTTGGCCGCCGATTCCACCGGCTCCGCCCCTTCCACCTTTTCCACCCAACGCACCTCTTCCAGCTTGTCCGCCTTCGACATTCACTTGAAAACTTCCTCGCCAGTTTGGAGAGTAAGAACTGTTGGATGAATGAACATAGATAACTCGAATATTTCCGCCAGCGCCTCCCGATCCGCCGTTCGAACCATTTCCTCCACGACCGCCGTCACTTCCGTTTGCTCCTGGAGTCGCACTGTGAAACCAATTTCCATTTCGTCCGTCGGCTCCATCAGCGCCTTTCGTTCCATTTTGTCCGTTCGCGCCGTCGCCACCTTTTCCACCGATCGCCGAAATAAAAACTCTGTCCGGAATTTCTTCGAAGAGAACTGTGAGATGTCCGCCATTCGCTCCGCTACTTCCGTCAGAGGGTGTACCACCGAAACCCATCATGGAAATCGCATTTTGCCCGTCAGATCCCTCGGCGTTCATATAAATACTTCCGTCATCTTGGTTTTGAAGAAGCACTTTGTTTTGTGTTGAAGACAAAACTCGAATCGGCGTTGAAGCACCTTGAGAAGTTTCTAAATTTTTGCACTGAGCGTAGTCATTCTCCTCTGGATCTTGAACCTGAAGAATTGCATCCAGTTTTGAGAGACACGAAAAAAGCTCCTGTTCAAGTTGATAGACAAACGCTTGTCCTGGATTTCCGGGACGTCCCGGACGACCGGGTTGTCCTGCTGCGCCTGTCAGTCCCATCGCGCCGACGTGCCCATTCGAAATTCCTTTTCCGCCTGCGCCA
>JAQBPA010000217.1 GCA_028287765.1 Bacteriovoracaceae bacterium | reverse complement strand
CCCCCGTTTTATTAAGAATATCCGCTGGAATTTTGCTCTTTCCGATATCGTGAAGAAGGGCTCCCATTCCAAGGCCAAAAATCATTTTTTCATCTCGAAATCCGGCAGCTTTTGCAAGCGCGACCGAGTAAGCAGAAACATGAAGTCCGTGGGAATGTTCCGATAAACTATCCGATGAAAGTTTAATCAATTCGGGAAGGCTTCCCCGCTCAGTTAAAAATTTGATGCAAGATTTAGCATACTCTGCGGCACTCAGAATTAAATCAGCAGAACTGGGAGAAGTAAAAATGGTTGATAAAATCGGTTCAGCGGTGTCGTAGAGCATCTGCGCTTTTCTCTCGAGCGGAACATCTCGTCGCTCAAGACACTTCTTCAATTTGTCTTGAAGAAAGACGTGATGATCCCGATGGTTTTTAAACTTCATGAAGAGATCTTCGATTTCAGTACTAATCAGTTTTTGAGAATCAAGTGACGTCCAAAGCGTGCTTTTACTTTTAAAAAGAACGTACTGCTGCTGATGATAAAAATAGAGATCCGATTCAACCTTTTCGTTATTTCCGTAAAGGTTGGAAGGAAGTTTAAAAAATTGATCGGAAGGAGTAACTACCCCTGCTTCTTCCACAGCTCCCATCCTTTTAGAATATCACCGTCGCACGAATTTGTGACTTCGATAATTGAAGCAAAAAAAACGTGTCTTTTTTTTGTCTATCTTTGTCTAAAATCTGCAATAAAAAGCCGCTTTTTAGGCGGCTTTCATTTGGCCTATCGTCTTACAGACAAAATTTTGGCAGTACTTGCTGAGTGCTCGTATGCCAGTAAAATTCCTTCTCTTTATTTTCTTCTAGCGACTAAGATCAATTGCATCGATGAGCTCACGAGAAAGCGATCACCCCAAACTTAGAACCCTCTTTCTCTATTTCTGTCGCCTCGGTTTAACCAAATTTGGGGGACCTGTCGCCCTTGTCTCGGCCATGCAAAAAGATTTAGTCGATAACAGAAAATGGTTTTCTCAAGATGATTTTAATGAAGGACTTTCACTCGCACAAATGATGCCGGGACCCCTTGCGACTCAGCTCGCTATTTATTTGGGATGGGTCCGAGCGAGAATTTTGGGAGCAACACTTGTGAGTGTCGGATTCATTACTCCTCCTTTTCTATTAGTCGTCGGATTAGCAGCGCTTTATCAAAAATATGGAAGTCTCCCGTGGATTCAAGGGGCGATGTATGGGGTGGGCGCTGCCGTGATTGCCGTCATCTCTCGAGGTGCCTATCAACTTACTTTCAAAACTCTTCAAAAAGATCGCCTCCTCTGGGCAATAGCGATCATTCTTGCCTTTTTCACAGCCGTACTGGAATCAGAAAACTTTTGGCTCTTCATCTCTGCAGGACTTATTTACGCTTTGATAAAAACACCGCCTAGAATCTCCCTAAAAAAAAGGGCCCTCTCTCCTTTTTTGTTCATGTTACCGATTTCGGCAATGCCATCTGAAAATATTTTGAAGATTTTTACTTATTTTTTTAAAGTTGGCGCAATGGTCTTCGGAAGCGGAATGGTCATCGTTCCCTTTTTATATAGCGGCGTCGTTAAAGAATTCCATTGGCTAAACGAACAACAATTTATCGACGCCGTAGCGGTAGCCATGATTACCCCTGGCCCTCTTGTCATCACGGTAGGCTTCATTGGCTATCTAGTAGCAGGATTCACAGGAGCCGTCGCAGCAACAGCGGGAATTTTTCTACCCACTTATTTATTCGTAATAATCCCCGCCCCATTTTACAGATCGCTAACAAAAAACATCCAAATAAGAAATTTCGTAAACGGAGTAACCGCCGCCGCAGTAGGATCAATAGCAGGCGCAGCCATCATTCTAGGAAAAAAGAGCCTAACAGATTGGAAAACAATCACCATTTTCGCAGCCGCTCTATTAATCCTAATAAAAGTAAAAAAAATCCCCGAACCCATCATAATCTTGTTAGCAGCCCTAACCGGATTTCTAATAAAAATTTAAGAACACTTAAATTTTTATTATTCTTAAGGTCCGGCCAGTAGATGAATCGAGGACGGCTGCGGGGCTCGGGCGGCCAATCGACAATCCACCGGGAAACCAAGATTATAAGTCATTTTTGGGAATCTGGAAAAACCCTACGACGCGCGGGGGGCTTCCCAATTATAGAATCTAGGGTTATAAGTGCGGCATCAAATGAAAAAGCTCATTATGAATCTGATTTTGATCATCCCTTCGAGCCTCCTAGCTCTTGGTCGGGATTTGAGAGACGATCAATTTCGTTGGGATGTTGCTGCATGTGTCGATAAATTTTACTCGGGGTCTGATAGCTTTCAAAAAAATCGAAATCGCAATCCGCGAGAGTCCTATATCCATCAGGGACTCTATTACCACTCCGCTCAAAATAAATTGAGAAAATCGATTTTGATCTATTCGCCAGCTCCTCAATTAGCAGTTTGTCTATTCAGAGCGGAAGATTTTAATGGCACCTATCTTCTCTCAGATTCAAAAAAGGAATCGTACTCAACTGAAACAATCGTAAATGGAAAATGGGTAAAAGAGAACCTAGGAAGTCAGTGGTATATCCAGGATCCTTATTTTTCGAGCAGCGATGAGGCTTCTTCCGCTATTTTGAAGACCTTCAGCAACGAGGACCATCCAAATCAAGCTGTTCAATTTATCATCACAGACGAGACTTTCGTTTATCAGACAAACGGGTTTACTGATGGCAGAAAAATTGAAGCTGTCTCCCTAAAGAAAGCTTCTGTCAATTCAGATGTCCTTTGTGTTCCGGCCCTTCGGAGCGCACTTGCGAGAATGACTAAAGATTTGAATATTCCCGAATGTGAAAAGGTCAAGAAACAGCTCGATCCTTAAAAGCTAGTTCCGATTTCGAAGAGGATATTATACATCTCACTATCAGAGAATTCACGTGGACCGCCTCACAAAAATTATTCCCGATTTAAAAGATGACTCATTTTTTTGGGTCAGAGTTTTTTGGTGCGCAAATGCAGAGCGGCTTAGTTCAACGGATTGGAGATTCAAGAAGCATTTTGGAAAACAATCGCCATTTTTGGAGCAGCACTTTTAATCCTAATAAAAGTAAAAAAAATCCCCGAACCCATCATAATTTTGTTAGCAGCCCTAACCGGATTTCTAATAAAAATTTAAGAACACTTAAATTTTTTTTTCTTAAGGGCCAGCCAGTAGATGAATCGAGGACGGGTGCGGGACGTCGTCTAAATTGAGCTCTGAGCGACGCAAGAAAGCATGAGAAAGGTAAAATATTCTGTC
>JAQBPA010000161.1 GCA_028287765.1 Bacteriovoracaceae bacterium | reverse complement strand
AATAAAAAGGGATACGAGGTATTTCATAGTTTTGGTTCTCTGGATGTTACTTTAAAGTTTTGCCCAATAAAATAGACTTCTTTTTAATCCTTTTGAAAAGCCGGTGGACGGTAAAGCTTTGAGGATTTGAAGCTTTTGCCCCAAGTTTTGCTGGCGTCAACGGTTTCTTGAGATTGAAAAATTTTGACAATCAGGTGACCCCCCTCTTTTAAATGCTGGCTTGCAATTTCAAAAGCGCCCGAGATCAGCTCAAGAGAGTTTTGGCAGTCCACCATTCGATTCCCGCTCGTTGACGGCGCCATATCTGAAATAATCGAGTCAAAAATGGGGAGTCCCGCAGGAAGTGGATCAAAAACAGATTGATGAAGAAATTGAAAATCAACGCCCGAATTCTTGATCTTCTCGTGCGCAAAATGAGAGAGCGGCTTAATGTCGAGGGCCACCAAGCATCCCTTCTTTTTTAGAATGTCACAAACATATTCGCACCAACTTCCAGGAGAGGCGCCGAGATCCAAAACTTTGTTTCCGGCAGAAAGTAGTTTGTATTTTTCTTGGATGTTTTGAAGTTTATAGACACTTCTCGCCGAGAAGCTTTCGCGCTTTGCTTTATGGAAATAAAAGTCCTGAACCTTGTCTCGCTTCACGCCTTCTTTCTATACCAAGACCTGAA
Source organism: Bacteriovoracaceae bacterium (assembly GCA_028287765.1). GTDB lineage: Bacteria > Bdellovibrionota > UBA2394 > UBA2394 > UBA2394 > JAQBPA01. Next base: position 9,406 of record JAQBPA010000161.1, on the reverse strand, counting down.
AGGCGACTAGTACACCGTGGCGAGATTATAAGTACGTCTGAGGCCCCCGCCAGCCGGGCCTTTTCGCCGTAGATACGGAAGATATTTCGAGGACACTACGTAAGCGACGGTGTAGAGCATTTGCGTGGAGTTCTCGCTAGCAGATGCAGCCCTTTCTTCATCGGTTTATGTGCATTATCCGATCTGCCAGCATCATTGTTCTTATTGCGATTTTAATGTCTCAAGTCGCGTGAGCTCGCCAGCGGGATTCGATGAGAGCTGGCTTTTGGCACTCGAGCGGCAATTTTCTGCTGTTTGTTCTCCAAAAAAAAAGAAAATCAAAACCTTCTATTTGGGTGGCGGAACACCGTCCCTTCTCACACTCGAAAGTCAAAAACGATTAATAAATATTTTTAATAGCCGGTATCTTTTTTCAGGAGAAACAGAATTCACCATTGAATGTAATCCTGAACATCTAACGAAAGAGCATTTGGTGGGACTTAAAGAAGTGGGTGTAAATCGAGTGAGTCTTGGAATTCAAACCACTCTTCCGAAGCAACTAAAACGTCTCGAGCGTCTCGCTACCGCAGGCAAGATTCATAAAACAGTGAAGTGGATTTCGGAAGAGTTTTCAAATTTTAGTCTCGATCTCATGATTGGAATTCCTGATCAAACTCTCGAAACTCTTGAAGAAGATTTGAATTTTATCAAAGAGGTCTCCCCGCCTCACGTTTCCATTTATATTCTTACACTCGACGACCATCACAAATGGAGAACTCGGCCTGCTATTCGCTCTCGATTGGCGGATTCCGAACTGGCAGCAAAAATGTATGAAAAAGTTTGTGAGTTTATGAGAAGTGAGGGTTACTGCCATTACGAGGTTTCAAATTTTTCAAAACCCGGCTTTGAAAGTCAGCATAACTCCAACTACTGGAACGTCGATTCCGATTATTTCGGATTCGGACCGGGAGCTCACGGCTATTTAAAAATGAATGACGGAAGAAGAATTCGTTACGAAACGGAGAGGGATTTGAAATTATGGTCGAATTCGACAAACGGAATTTCTTCTTTTGAGACATTGAGTTCGGAGCAAAAAAATTTAGAGCGCCTCTATCTTTCACTCCGCACGCGAAAACCGATTTCAATTCACGATTGTCAGCCAAAAAAGCTGGAGTCCCTTCGCGAAGGGGGCCTCATCGTCGTCGAAAATGATGCAGTGCTTCTAACCGATAAAGGGTGGGTTTTAATGGAGGCAATCGCCTCTGAGCTGCTGTTTTAAGGGTCTTTAATACCCCAAGCAGGGATTCGCTAAATCGGGCTATAATCATAGTTGGGGATGGTAAAAAATAAGAAAGAAAAGTCGAACCTCAAGAGGGCCGATCAGTTGATCGAGGAAGCCCTTCGTTCGCTCGACAAATCAGACGACTCAGAAGAGGTCGAATTGAAGTCGCAAGGTTAGCGCTCGCCCAATAATCCCCGCAATTCATTTAGCGAGCCCATTGCAAAAATTGATCTTCAACAGTACGTCGATAAAGAAATTTATCTTCGACTCGCGGCCGATTTTGAAAATTTTAGAAAGCGGGCTGTTAAAGAGCGTACAGATGCCGAGCGATCCGGACGTGAAAAAATACTTCGAGGTTTCTTGGAAGTTTTCGATAATTTAGAAAGAGGGCTTGCCCAAGTGAAGGGAGACGAAAGCCCACTCGCTGATGGGATTCGGATTATTTTATCGCAAGTAGAAATTTGGCTAAAATCCGAAGGTCTCGAAAGAATTGAAAGTTTGGGTAAAGTATTTGATCCCACCGTGCATGAAGCGATCTCGCAAGCGGAGTCGGATCAGCCGGCCGGAATCATTATTGAAGAGATTAAGCGCGGATATAAATGGTCGAGCAGACTTTTAAGAGCGGCGACCGTTGTTGTTTCAGCCGGCGGAATCGTTTTATTAAATCCAGAGAGCAAAAATTCTGAAGCGGAGTAATTCATGGCATCGCGGGTAATTGGAATAGATTTAGGAACAACCAACTCATGTGTCTCCGTTTTAGATGGCGGAAAACCCGTCGTTATTCCTAACGGTGAAGGTGCAAGAACAACTCCTTCTGTTGTCGCGATCACAAAATCGGATGAGCGCCTTGTGGGGCAGATTGCCAAACGACAAGCCGTCACCAATAGCACACGAACCATCTATGCCGTGAAGCGGCTTATCGGAAGAAAATTTTCGGATGAGATGGTAGAAAAATCCAAATCTGTTTTGAGTTATAAAGTCTGCAATGTTCAAAACGGAGACGCTTGGGTTGATATCGACGGAAAACAATTTAGTCCGAGCGAAATCTCTTCTCTCGTTTTAAAGAAGATGAAAGAAATCGCCGAAGACTATTTGGGCAGTGAAGTCAAAGACGCTGTCATCACGGTTCCCGCCTACTTCAACGATGCTCAAAGACAGGCCACCAAAGACGCTGGAAAAATTGCGAATTTAAATGTTTTGAGAATTTTAAATGAACCTACCGCGGCGGCACTTGCCTACGGGATCGATAAACAAGGAACAGAAAAAGTGGCCGTCTTCGATCTCGGCGGAGGAACTTTCGATATTTCAATTTTGGAATTAAGTGACGGCGTTTACCAAGTGAAGTCAACGAACGGCGACACTTTTCTTGGCGGCGAAGATTTTGACCACGCGATCATGGGCCATCTTCTAAAAAAATTCCAAGACGCGGAAGGGGTCGATTTAAGTAAAGATCCTCTCGCTCTTCAGCGAATTAAAGAAGCTTCAGAAAAAGCAAAGCATGAACTTTCGTCTTCAGAAGAAACGACAGTCGAGCTTCCTTTTATTACGGCAGTAAGTGGCGCTCCAAAACATTTGAAGCAGTCGATTAATCGCACGACTCTGAACGATCTTTGCCGCCCACTCATTGATCGATTAAAGGCGCCTTGTGAAACAGCGCTGACAGACGCAAAACTCAGCGCGAAAGATATTCAAAAAGTTTTGATGGTTGGCGGGATGACTCGAATGCCCGCAGTTCAAGAAAAAGTAAAAGAAATTTTTGGTCAAGCGGGAGATGTTTCGATTAATCCCGATGAAGTCGTTGCTGTCGGCGCGAGTATTCAGGGCGGAGTGCTTTCGGGAGAAGTAAACAACGTCGTTCTTCTAGACGTCACACCGCTTTCGCTTGGCGTCGAAACGGCGGGCGGAGTCTTCACAAAGATCATCGAAAAAAATACAGCGATCCCGACGTTGAAATCGAAAGTTTTTTCGACGGCGGCGGATGATCAGTCTTTTGTGAGTGTGCACGTTCTTCAGGGAGAGCGGGAACTCGCCGAATTTAATAAGACGCTCGCTAAATTTGATTTGACCGACATTATGTCGGCTCCTCGCGGCGTACCTCAAATTGAAGTCACTTTTTCGATCGATTCCAATGGAATCGTGGATGTAAAAGCCAAAGATCTTGGTACTGCAAAGGAGCAAGCGATTAAGATCACCGCGTCAAGTGGGCTGAGCGAATCTGAAATCAAAAAGATGGTGGAAGAAGCAAAAACATTTGCGGATGTCGACTCTAAAAAGAAGGAGCTTGCAGAAGCTAGAATTGACCTCGAAAGCCTTGTTTTTACATCAGAAAAGTCTGTTCATGAATTTCAAAGCGAGTTACCCTCGGAACTAGCTGAACGCGCCATTAAGGTTTTGGCACAGGCCAAAGCGGCCTTGGAAGCAAACGATTTTAATCAGATCAGTTCAGCGAGGACGGAGCTCAATGAAGCAGCGCATGCGATGGCTGAACATATTTACGGTCAATTTGCTGGCTCAGCCGGCGAATCAAAATAATCTTAAAAATATTTTTGCGAAATTTTTAGGTGTGATTCTTGTGACCGCAAGTCTTGCGGGCTGCGCGACGTCACTGCATCAAGCGCCTCAAGCCGGTGTTCCTGTGGGCCCGACGGTGAGCGGTGGAGCATCCGATGCTTCTCTTAATTCGCTCCTTCAGGGGCTCAATTATTTGAGAGAACACCCTTCTACAAGGGAAGATGAGAAGATCGAAAGATTTCTGTGGTTAGATCAATGGTTAAAAATCCTCCAAGATAAAAATCGTTTAACGCCAGAAATGGCCCAAGAATTTTGGGGGGACCTCACTTCTCTCGTGAAAGAAAATCCGGCGGTCAGCGCACAAGGTCTTCAGCGAATTAATTCGGGTACACAGACTAAACTGGGTAAAAATATCTCCTATTATTACCTCTATCTCGCGCTTCTTAAGGACCAGTCTCTTGAATCGGCGCTTAAAAATTTAGAATTCGTTGAAGAAGATAGTGTTTCAGATCTTTATTCAAAATCTCAGGGCCTTCTGCAACTCTTTAAAAATAAGGCGATGTCGGATTCTCGAAAAATTGGCGTTCTCCTTCCGCTCTCTGGGGATTTAAAGCCGCTTGGCGAAGAAGTTTTGCAGGCGATTCAAGTTGCCGGAAACTTATCTTATGCAAATGGCATAGAATTTGTGGTCGAAGATATTGGAACGTCAGAAGCCGATCTTTTGAAGGCTTGGGATAAACTTGCGGTCCAAGAAAAAGTAACCGCGATCATTGGACCGCTGACGTCAAAAGAATCAGAACTTATTTTTGAACGCGCTCAAATTTTATCCATTCCAGTCATTTCTCTTGCTCCAAAAGAAGGACTCCAAGGGTTTGGAAATTATAGTTTTCAATCGGTTCTGAGTCTCGACGATCAAGTGAAAAGATTAGCAAAACATATGGCGGATGATCTGAGGGCGAAGCGAGTGGCAGTACTTCTTCCAGATTCTTCATACGGTTGGGACGTCATGGAAGCCGCAAAAAAAGAATTCGATCACCAGGGGCTTCAAATTACGCAGATGCAAGTTTATAAAGTAGGCACGACTGATTTCAAAGATCAATTGCGTCGGATGACAAGACTTGATGTTCCAAAACTTCGGAAAGACGAAGTTTGCTCAAAAGAGAAACTCGCGAAAGATGCAAAAAAAGATTTGAAATCAGGCGAGCCAAAACCGCTTGCTCCTTCAGGCGCGGAGAACTCGGAAGTAGCAGCTCCACCGATTGAGCCGACAGCCTGTGTAAAAAAACCATCCGACTTGAGACCTCTTATTGATTTTGAAGTTCTTTTCGCGCCCGATTCAGCGGAAGCTGCAGGATTTTTACTTCCCACACTTCCCTATTTGAGAATTTACGGAGTAGAAGTGATCGGACTCTCGCAATATAATTCTCCTAAACTCATTGAGAGAGCTGGAGATCATGCGGAAGGTGTGATTTTTACAGATGGCTATTTGCCGAACTCAAATGATTTTCAAAATCGTTTCTTTCGAGAGCAGTATCAAAAGACAGCTCAAAAGGATCCGACACGTCTTTCGGCAGAAGCTTTTGATCTCGCGATGATTATCGTGAAGGTTATTCGGGATGCTCAAGGTCCTCTCACGCGAGAGATGATGGCGGAGAGATTAAAAAATATTCGCGATTTTCCAGGCACAACAGGTTCCATTTTTTACGAGGATCATAAGCTCAAAAAAGAGCCCAAACTTTTGACCGTTCGTAATGGCACTGTTCAGGAACTTCGATTGAAAGACTGATAATAATTTGTGGTCCCGTATAAAAAGATTTTCGAAGGACTTGAAAAAAAGAAAATTCGTTATTTAGTAGCTGGCGGAATTGCCGTCAACTTACATAAGGTGCAACGAGCTACGGTTGATTTGGATTTAATCCTCCATCTCCAGCCTAAAAATACTTTATCATTCATCAAAATGATGTTGGCTCTTGGTTACAGAGCTAGATTACCTGTAGACCCCATGGATTTCGCTGATGCGAGCAAAAGAAAAAATTGGATTTCAAAAAAAAGGATGCTTGTTTTTTCATTTTTAAATCCTTCTAATCCCTTTGAATTAATTGATATCTTCGTAAAAGAACCTAAACCATTCAAAGATTTGTGGCGTCGTCGCTTGGAAGCGGATGCTTTTGGGATTAAAATTAGAGTTATAAGTAAAAAAGATCTCATTGATCTGAAACGAAAGGCTGGAAGGCCAAAGGATCTCTTTGATATCAAAGAACTCAAAAAACAAAAAGACTGAGTACTGGGGTGAAACCCCCCGGCTAAACGCGGAAGAAACTCTCAGATGGCTCGATGGTTATCGAATGTTCATGTTCGAGATTTGGACTTCAAATCCAACAATGATTCCACAAGAGAGGTTGAAAATTCTTGCTGAGCTTCTGCAGAATTATCGGGAGCCTTTTAAAATCACTCAAAATAAGAAGCTAATGGCTCAGATTCGAAAAATGGAAAAAAGAAATTCAGCCGATTAATTCACCCAGTCTTTAAAACTGATGGGCTCTTTCGCTTTTCCGTAGTTTACATCCATTTGCGCGAGTTGAAGATGGTTTGCGAGATCTACGTTTACAGCATGCCATCTTGTATAACTATCCAGAACCCAAATGCCGGATTCGCGTGTTCCGTTTCCTGAGGCTTTGGTTCCGCCGAAAGGAAGATGGGCTTCTGCGCCGGTGGTCGAGTTGTTGATGCTGCTCATGCCTGCCTGGATATTTTCTTTAAACGTGAGCATGAGATGGGAATTCTCTGTAAAAATGGCGGAGGATAAGCCGTAAGCGTGGCCGTTTGCGAGTTCCATTGCGTGATCAAAATTATTTGCTTTCACAAGATTTACCGTCGGTCCAAAAATTTCGTCTTGGAAAAGTCGCATTTTAATTGTGACATCTTCCCAAAGAGTGGGAGAGACATACCAGCCCTTATCTGGATCGCCGGAAAAATGAGGATAGGGATTTTGTCGGGTGATCCGACCAGAGCCTGCGAGCAGCGAGCCGCCTTCTTTTTTTCCCCACTTTAAATGCTCGAGAAAATGGGTGAGATAGCGCTCTGCAATGAGTGGACCGTAAAAAACATTTTTATCCAGGAGCGGATTTCCGATTTTAATTTTTTTCATCGCTTCTAAAAAACGAGTTCGGAATGTTTTATAAATATCTTTATGGATAATAATATTTCCGGTCGATGTGCAGCGCTGGCCTCCGGTTCCGTAAGACGAAACGATGGCCGTTGGAATGGCTTTATCTAAATCGGCATCCTTATGAATAATGAGCGGATTTTTTCCGCCGAGTTCGAGTGAAGGGATTTGCAGAGCCCTTCCGCAAACTTCTCCAATTTTTCTTCCGACCGCAGTGCTTCCGGTAAAGGATACTTTATTAATTTTGCCCTTCTCTACATACGAAAGTAATTTTTCTCCAACTGAGCCGTCTCCAAAAACGACATTCACAACTCCCTCAGGAAAGCCGGCCTCTTGAAAGCAGAGTGCAAAGGCGAGCGCAGTGCCCGGAGCATCTTCGCTAGCTTTCCAGATCACAGTATTTCCGGCGAGCGTAGCGGGAATGATTTTCCAGGACGGAACAGCGAATGGAAAATTACTTGCCGTGATCATGAGACAAATGCCGAGGGGTCTTCGGTACGTCATGAGCTCTTTATTCGGCAGCTCAGACGGGACGGTCTGTCCGTAGAGTCTGCGGCCTTCTGATTGAAAGAAGTAGGCGGTGTCGATCGCTTCTTGCACCTCGCCGAGAGACTCTTTTAGCGGTTTTCCGATTTCTCTCGTAATTATTTTTGCGAGTGATTCTTTTTCGCGCTCTAAAACGACTGCAAGTCTTCCGATCGCATTACCACGTACCGGGGCGGGTGTTTTTCTCCAGACTTCAAATGCAGCCGTCGCAGATTTAACGGCAAGTTCGATTTCTTTTACGGCGGCTTTAGGAAAAGTACCCACGCGATCGGAATAGTCGGATGAATTGTAGGAACTAAAATGATTTTCGCCGCGAATCATTTTTCCGTTGATAAAATGACCGCCAATAATTTCGGGTCCGTATTTGAGTCGATTCATTTTTAAAAGTGATTTGGTCGAGGATGAAGACTTCATGATTTCTTAGAACCCACTTTCTTCTTCGAAACCTTCAAAAGCTCTTCAGCAGATTTTTGAATAATAGCGAGGCCTTCTTCGGCTTCTTCGCTTTTCAAATTAAGAACCGGCCGAACACGAATGCTCTTGGATCCACATGAAAGAATAATGAGACCATTTTTCCAACAAAGTTCGATAAATTCGTTCCGCATCTCGGTTGTAGGAAGATCGAATGCCATCCAAAGACCTAAACCACGAACAGCACTGATTTCTTCGTACTTGAGTGAAATCGATTCAAGCTCCCGCTTCATTTGAGTGCCGAGCTTTGTGACATGCGAGAGAAGTTTTTCTTCTATCATGATGTCGATGAACTGAGTGCTTCGAATCATATCGACAATATTTCCACCCCAAGTGGAATTGATTCGACTGGGAACTTTGAAGACGTTATCCACTTCGTTCAGCTTTTCGAGGCGGACCGCACAGCCGCAGACTTGAACTTTTTTTCCAAATGCGATGATATCGGGAAGAACGTCGTAGTTTTCATGAGCCCAGACTTTACCGGTGAGCCCCATGCCCGTTTGGACTTCATCAAAAATAAGAAGAGCATCGTGCTGATCGCAAAGTTCTCGCAGTTTTTGCAAGAATTCACCGCGAAAGAAATTATCTCCACCTTCTCCTTGAATCGGTTCAATAATAATCGCGCAAATTTCATCTCTCCGTTTTTGAAAGGCTTCTTCGATTTCTGCGACTGCTTTTTTTTCAAGCGCGATGGTATTCTTAATCGAAGCGGGGGTGAGAGGAAAATTGAGTTTTGGATTCGTCACTCGTGGCCAATCGAACTTCGGAAAATATTGAATTTTTTCTGGCGCAGTATTGGTGAGCGAGAGGGTGTAGCCGGTGCGACCATGGAAGGCTTCTTTAAAATGAAGAATCTGAGTTCCTTTTTCGCCCTTTCCGGAAGCTAAATTTTTTCGAACTTTCCAATCCTGAGCGGTCTTGATTGCATTTTCGACACCGAGTGCGCCGCCCTCAATAAAAAACAGGCGATCAAATTTTGGAGCTAAATGTTTATGAAAGGTCGAAACAAATTCAGCATAGGCGGTTGTATAAACGTCAGAGTTTGAAACCTTCACTTTTGAAAATTTCAAAAGCTTTTCTTCGAAAGCCTTCTCCGACATTCTCGGGTGATTCATTCCGATTGGATTACTTGCAAAAAACGAGAAGAAGTCGATAAATGTTCGATTGTTTTTAGAATCGTAAAGCTTTGCCCCCTTGCTTTTTGTGGGATCAAAGACCATATCAAACCCGTCAACGAGGATGGATTTATTGAGAGATTCGAAAACTTTTTTTGGCGGAATGGTGTTCATCGTATTCTTATTAAATATGGAAATCGATGGCCATGGAATCTCGAATTTGGCAGACTTCAATTATGTCCTCGAAGGGTATGTCTAATAAAGATGGGCTCCTGATGGGCTTCGCCGAGATTTTGGGAGGCGTAAGGCTTCCCAGAAGCGTGAAGGACCACCTTA
>JAQBPA010000118.1 GCA_028287765.1 Bacteriovoracaceae bacterium | reverse complement strand
TAAGTAAAATGAGTGCCCGATATTTTAAATCGAGTCGCTCAAACTGCGCCCAGTACACATTGAGTTTTTTTACATAAGGCGCGAGCTTCGGATTATCGATTTTAAAGGCAGCTTTTTTTCCGGTCTGTGGTTCTGACTTATCAGAAGTTTCGACTTGTTGATCTTCAACCGTAAAACTAAACGCGCCGATTTGCAGAAGATCTTTATTTTTGAGCGTTGCGCGATTAATTCGTTTGCGATTCACGCGAATGCCGTTCGCACTGTTGAGATCTTCAATAATCGCTGAGCCATTTTCAAAAATAATTTTACAATGTTTACGTGAGACTGTCGGAGAGGGGAGAACGATCAGCTCTGAATCTGTCTCAGAAGTTTCGCGTCCAAATAAGTAGGGGTAGCGAGAATCAAGTTCGTAAACCTCTCCGGAAAGACTTCCTGATGTGCAGCGGAGTCTCATATTGATTGATCATCCCACGCTAGCTGATCTCCCGTTTTAATTTCGCTGACCTGAGACTCAGAGAACTCGATCAAATAGCGGCAGCCTCCAAAAAAATATTTCCACGGCATGATGAGCCTGCCCGGTGAAATGGCCGAAAACTTTTTGATGACCCGCTTTTCGTGGTCGCAGAAAAAAATATCAATCGCAAACTTCATTTTAAACGTATGCACGAGCGGAAAAAAACCAAAAAAGGGTAACTTAAAAATGGCGGCAAAATCGACAAGCGGGGACTTATATTTCAAAAGGCCGCGAGCTCGTTTTCTAGAGGAGTCCATATATTCCACTGTTTTCGCGACAATTCGCCCGGATGGCAGATGCGTGATCATTTGCCTCCAAGAAAATCCTTAAACCAAGATTGATTATAAAAAATATCACAAATGACCGGGCCCAAAATCACAATAAACACAGAAGGAAGAATACAAAAAACGAGAGGAATCAAAAGTTTTTGCGTGGCTTTCGCTCCTTCTCGCTCGGCGATTTGGAATCTCGAGTTTCTGAGTTGATCACTCTGAGCACGAAGCACAGGCCCAATGCTTCCGCCCATCTGATCGGCCTGAATGAGAATCGTGGCAAACGAAGAGAGCGCGGGAAGTTGAACGCGATCGGCCATATTGCGAAGCGCATCGGCTCGAACCGTTCCGAGCTGAAGTTCTTTGAGCATCTGATTGAATTCATCTTTAAGCGGTCCGTCTTTTGCAAAATAAATCACTCTCGAAATAGCTGCGATAAAATCGAGGCCGGCTTCCACTGAGAGTGTAAGCAAATCGAGAACCGAAGGAAGTTGTCTGAAAACTGATTTTTGTCTTTTGTTCTTTGTATCCCAAACAACAAAGTCTGGCAGAAAAAAACCAATCGCAAGCAAGATGACTGCCTTAAAAAAACCCATGCTGTATCCAAATTGAACGAGCATAAGCCACGCCAAGATAAAAAAGACGATCATCGAAGCCACTTTCAGGCCCACAAATTCATCGGGATCAAATTGGTCCGAAAGCCCCGCCGCAATAAAGAGCGATTTTTTTTCCTGACGGTAAAGAGGCATTTTTATTTGCTGAATACGCGGTACGAGTAGCCGATAAAAAGGCGAGAGCATTTTAAGACTCCAGTGCCGATACTGCCTTACAGCACTTTCAACGCCGAGTCTTTGCTGAGCGGCGAGAAGTTCCGTGTCCGGAAAAATAGATTTCACCATTTGAAAGGTGAGATAGCCAACCGAAGCCATCCCCAATAAAAGTAAAAATTTCTGCCAGATATCGTTAAAACTCATAGATTCGCCAATCCTCATTATAGCGGCATTCCCTCCTGCCGGGAGGACCCTGAATCAATTCATGACGGATTGCGCCATGCCACCGACCTTCGACTGCCGTCAACTCTCGATTTTATCCGCGGATGTGGAAAGCTCTGACTAGTTGCGCTATTGTACTGAGCTATGTCCGCCTCGATAAAACTGGTCGGTGTTCGTCAGAACAACCTGAAAAACCTTTCTCTCGAAATTCCTCTCGAGCAAATGGTCTGTATTACTGGGCCGAGCGGATCCGGAAAGAGCAGCCTCGCCTTTGATACTCTTTATGCAGAGGGCTACCGGCGCTATGTCGAGTCTCTTAGCACTTACGCGAGGCAATTTTTTGAAAGAGTTCCAAAGCCCGATGTCGATCTTGTCGAAAATATTTGTCCCGCCATTGCGCTTCAACAAAAAAATCCTGTTCGCAATTCCCGCTCCACCGTTGGCACGTCCACAGAAATTTACGACTACTTGAGACTTCTCTTCTCAAAATTGGGACAAACTTATTGTCCCAATTGCGGAAAACCGATTCATGCAGATACTCCCGCCTCAGCAGCAGATTCCATTCTGGTAGAGCTTGGAGAAAAAACAGATCGTGCCTATTTAGGGTTTTTATTAAAGCAAGAAACAGTGGCGGATGCGCTCATTGAGCGCGGATTTCTCAGACGACTTCAATCTTTTTCGAACCCTCAACCGATTGAACTTGAATCTGAGCGTGGAAAAAATTTAAAAGCAGGCTCTCTGATCGTTTTTGATCGGATGGCGCTCTCGGTAAACGAAAGACATCGTCTTGTTGAATCGCTCGAAGCCAGTTTTCGCGAAGGTACGGGTGAAGCGTTCATTTATTTAGTAGAAGAGAAGAAGCTTAAAAGATTTTCGTCAGAGTTTCGATGCGCCAGTTGCGATATCACGGTTTCTAAACCTTCGCCTTTATTATTTTCGTTTAATTCTCCACTCGGCGCTTGTCCGCACTGTAAGGGCTTCGGAAACACACTGGAGTATGATGAAAAGCTGCTCGTCTCAAATCCACGACTCACTTTAGAGCGCGGCGCGGTCGATCCTTTCACTAAGCCCATCATGAAGCAGGCACAAAAAAAACTTTTAGAGTTTGCTGTGAATAAAAAAATTCCGACCAATATTCCTTGGGCCGATTTAAAAGCCGATCAGGTGAAGCTTTTGATGAATGGAGAAGGTTCTTATAAGGGAATCGTTGGGCACTTTAAAAATGCAGAAAAGAAAAAATATAAACTCTATATTCGAGTTTTTTTAAGACGCTACCAAACGGCAGTCGTCTGCACAAAATGTCATGGATCTCGCCTTCGACCGGAAGCTCTTTATGTAAAGGTGAAGAATAAGACCATTTTTGATCTGGTCGAAATGCCGCTAGATAAACTTGAGAAGTGGTTTCTCTCCATTTCATGGAGTGCGACAGAAAAGGCGATCGCTAAAGAAGCGCTCAGGCAAATTCAAAGTCGTCTTCATTTTTTAAATCGAATGGGCCTTCAATATTTGCAGCTCTCTAGACTTTCAAAAACTCTTTCGGGTGGTGAGAGTCAGCGGATTAATTTGGCCAATCAGCTCGGCTCCGAACTCTCGGGCACTCTCTACGTTCTCGATGAGCCGAGTATTGGACTGCACCCAACCGACAGAGATCGGCTGATCGCTTCGCTCAAAGACCTCATTCAGATGGGAAATTCGATTGTGGTCGTGGAACATGATCTTGAAACGATTCAACAAGCTGACTCGATCATTGAGCTCGGCCCAAAGAGCGGGCGAGAAGGCGGCCAAATTATTTTTCAGGGAAGTCAGGAAGAGTTTTTAAAATCAAAAACTCTCACAGCCCGGTACGTGAGCGGAGATTTAAAAATCGAAGTCCCGAAGAGCAGACTCTCAGGCTCCGCCATTTGGCTGAGCATTCAGGGCGCTTCTGAAAATAATTTAAAAGATGTATCACTCAAAATTCCTCTCAATCGTCTTATTGGAATTGCGGGAGTTTCGGGAAGTGGAAAAAGTACACTCATCCATCAAACTCTTTATAACGCTCTCGCTCGACTTTTCTATCAGTCGACGGAGCCAATCGGGCGGTT
>JAQBPA010000088.1 GCA_028287765.1 Bacteriovoracaceae bacterium | reverse complement strand
AAAAGTGGATTTACTCGCACGGCCGTCCAAATGCCAGCCTTCGACAAATTTCTCAGTGCCTTTAGTCTTCGTGCCGCAGAGGGAGCGCCTGGTTCGACAGCTTTATTTAATTCATCATTGATACTTGAAATAGACATCTGAACAGTCGCAAGATTTGGATCCAGAGTTTTTATGTAGTCGTCTTCACCGATCAAATCGCTTCGCGTGAAAATAATGTGAGGGTATCGATAAAAATTTAAAATCTTTAAAACTTCTTTTGCAACTTTATATTTTTTATCCATCCACATGAAAGAATCGGACATACTTCCGATTCGCACCGGTATTCGTTTTTCTAAAATATCCCGCCACTCACTTTTTTTATCTGACTCAAATACTGTCGCAAAGATTTTGCGGAACTCGCCTAAATCAAGCGGAAATGGCATTGGCTCATTCCAGTATCCATGACGGGTGAGCTGCTCTTTGGCATAACAGTAAACACAGTTATGAATGCAGCCTCTGCCATAAATATCTAGCTCGAAAGAGTAATGGCACAGCCTGCAACTCGCATGTGAGTTTGCCAATTTCAAAAAGCTTTTGAATACGACCCCACCCCGAACTTTGCCATCATCGAAGCGTTTATGAAGATCATCGAAAATTCCATAGTTGAAAGTGTCAGGATATTTGCTTTTGATCGAATGAGCCTTAGCCCACATTGGTCCTGAAACAGGGCCATCAAAACGTCGTATATTAAGAAGTTTCCCCCGTTCAAAGGATGGTGCTGAATTTTGAGATATTATGGTCTCCATAGCTTGAACTCGCTATGGGCTGGTACCATGTCATTTACAAAACATCAATGTAACGGATTTAGACGGATCTTGTGGAATTGCTTAATAGGCTCCATTATCGGTTTTAACCGGGATTCAAGGCTTTTTTGACTTCCGTGAAGTAGCAACAGTATTGGCAAGTCTCAGCACCCTTGGGGATCTCGTTACTTCTTAGGCAGGTGGATGCTTTAAGAAGGGCAGATTCGACCCAATCAATACTTCCCTTATATTCGATAATCTTAATCTTGAAATTGAGCACAGAATTAAAATTCTCAGAGTTTGCATCGCCGTTACAGTAAACAAAGTAAGCGATTGGAGAAATAGTGAGCCCATTATTCTTTAACAACCACTGATAGATCTCAACCTGACGCTTGTAGCTTCGTTGCCAATCAGCATCGAGATTAACCTCCGAGTTTTTAGAAGTAGCCTTGTAATCTACCACATGGACTTCGCCCTCTTTGTTAATCCAAAGATCATCAACCCCACCCGTTAAAATTAGGTTTGTAGCTTCATGCAAAAACTGAACACCTTTTCTCAAAGCGTCTCGCCATTCATCTATTTTTTCGTGTCGAAATGGAACTGCATCTATTTTTGCTTCGATACAATAGGGATGAGATTGTTGAGTCTCTCGATACCGATCAAATTCTTTTTTCAGTAGGGAATCTACAGCGGAATTTAAATTGAACGGAAATCCGGGCGGCCGACCCACTCCCATTTTTCGATCCAAGTAAAAACAGCGTGGGCATTCAAGAAATAGGTCTAGTTTTGACCTGCTAATCTTATAAGGACTAGATGGGTCGTAAAGGTTTCGTGTTCGTTTGGGATTATAAAACTCTGACAAACTCAACCTCCTCCAGATATCACCATTATCTCATAACCAGTTTGAGGAAGCCTGTTCCAAGTTACCAATCCAGTTACCAAAAATTACCAAACGACGAAATAGACTGAAATATTCAGAAATGTGGACCCAAAGCGCCCTCTCGATTTTACGTTTATTAAGCTTTTAATATGATTAAAGAAAAAAGGCCCGGTTTGCACCGAGCCTTAAGAATTGGTTGCGGGGGTTTGATTTGAACAAACGACCTTCGGGTTATGAGCCCGACGAGCTACCAGGCTGCTCCACCCCGCGATCTTTAATTTGATTTCACCTTGCCGCAAACCCTTTATGGACGCAACTTCAAAGTCCGGCCAAATTTTTCAATAAAAAAGTGCAGCGGAGTGTGGCGGCTTCGATTTGTTTTTGGATGGTGATGCTCTTTCGGCTGTGGCCCCCGAAGTCCTGAACCCTGAGAAGAATGGGGGCACTTCCCGTTTGTGCGTCTTTGAGAGCTTCGGCAAATTGATAACTATGCTGAAACGCCACTCGGTCATCGTTCGATGCCGTCATGACTAAAGTCGCAGGATAATTTTGGCCGCCACGGAGTTCTGCTTGGTGGACAGGGGAGTAACCTAAAAGATGGTGAAAATCATCCACTCGGGTTTCTGGATCTCCGTATTCATCCTGCCAACCCCAGCCGACTGTGTATTCCGGAAATTTAATCAGATTATGTACGCCTACTTCGGGAATGGCAGCTCCGAAGAGTTCGGGACGACGAACAAGTACCGCTCCCACCAGAAGTCCTCCATTAGAAGCACCATGAATTCCGATCTTATCGGCATAACCCTCACTTACTAACCATTTTGCGGCTTCTTCAAAATCTTCGAAGGCTTTATTTCGATGAATTTTTTGTGCTGCCACATTCCAATCATCTCCATATTCCCCGCCCCCTCGAATATTAGGAACAGCCACAATCCCTCCCTCTTCCATGAAGGCGATATAAGACGGATCAAAAGAGGGCAACATATTCGTCTTAAATCCGCCGTAAGCGTAAAGCCATGTAGGGTTTTTTCGATCAAGAGCAATTCCTTTTTTGTGACTCACTGTCATGGGAATTTTTGTTCCGTCCTTACTTAGATAAAAAACTTGGCGCGATACGAAGTCGTCAGAGTTCATGGGGATGATTCCCAAATTTTGAATCGTTTGTTTTTTTATTTCGAGAGTTTTTAGATCAATAGAAGATAGCGTCGGCGGTTTAATATAACTGGCTTGCCTAAATGTAAGCGTATTTTTATCTTCGCCCATTTTGAAAGCGTCCAAAGTGGTTGGGCCGAGTTCCCAGAGTTTCCCGGTGACATTCGTATAAATGGCTTGGAAGTTTTTTGAGAAAAATCTGACCTTCAGACGTGCATCTTTTAAATATCCTCCAATATAAAAATCACCTAACTGCCTAAATGAGATGAGAGTCTCGTCACTCTCGGGAATCAAATCTAAGAATGTAGGGGAGGGGCCACGAAGGTCCACCCCGATGAGGCGCCCGCGAGGACTTCCTTCTGTCGAAATAAATAAAACTTTGCCATCCGATTCGCCTGCGGACGTATAAGCCGACTGATCGACCACTTTGAGTTCAATCCAGGGGTTATCGTCAGAAGTTTCTCGATACAAAATTTTAGACTCTTTTTGGCCGCCGGCGATCATAAACTGATAACTGCCATCATACGCATATTGAATCGAATAGTGAGTTTGCGGATCGCCTTCATTTTTATAAACAAGACGATCTTTATTTTGAGGTGCTCCTAATTCATGTACAAAAATCCCAAGCCCAAAATTGGCCTTGCCGCTTGAATACTGCGAATAAAAAATAGATTTTGAATCTTTTGACCACACGATGTTGTCAAATTTAGTGCGTTCAAGTTGGTCGGGAAGAAAAGTTAAATCTTCTAAATTTAAAAATTTCCACTGCCGCCAATCTGATCCTGCAAACGAAAGACCGATGGCTATTATTTTTTTATCGGGACTTTCTGAGTAACTCGAAATAAAAACTCGATCGTGCTCGTCAAGCTGATGAGGATCAAAAATTATTTGGGCATTCTCGTCGATATCGGCTGGTTCTTTTTCTGTTCGTACGAGTTTTGGAAATCCTTCTCCCTTTCGTCTTTGTAAATAATACCAATGATTGCCAATTTTTTTTGTATTCTCTCGAGAGGGGATATCAAAAAGTTCTGTGAGGCGCTTCTTCATCGCTTCACTATTCAAACTGCTAAAATATTTTTTAGTTTCTTGTTCTTGAAATCGAAGCCATTTTTTTACAGCGGGACTTTCAGCGTCTTCGAGCCATTGTTGCCGATCTGGCACTTTAATATCGTGCCTCGTCAGCCAAACGGGAGCATCAGCAGGACGCTTTACATCATCTCTTGTTAAGGCGGATTCATCCGTTGAAGGCCCGTCGACAAGAGGGGCTCGATAAAACCAGGCATCTCCACTTTGTAAAAGTGAATGTACAATATTTTCGATTGGAGCGCGAATATGACTATCGACGAGAAAATTCACGAGATCGGGATCGGTAGCTTTGGGTGCGCGTTCAACAGAGCGAATGATTCTCCAAGGTTCAGTGAGATGCGACCTCACCCGAATATAACCTGACGGACTTCCGTATGTTGTCGGTGTTCCAGAAGCTGATTTGAGCGCTCCTCCGCTACTTTTTTCAATGAGGGATTTGAGGCTCGCTAATTGATCAGAAGGAAGTTGAGCGGAAAATTCGTTCGTCTTAAAGTGAATCCATCTACGGCCGGTGATATTTCCGTCATAAGTGATGGTTAAATCTAAATTGCCGATTTGATTGCCATAGTGAAATTCGAGCATGGGGGCGTTCGTTTGAACTTCGATTTGAGTGCTCGGCTCGAGAGCATTAACACTTGAGAGGCTAGCCACAAGAAAAAGAAATACCGAAAGACGCCTAAAGTACTTTAAAATAATTTTCACTTCGAATTCTCCCCACACCCTTAAATTAACCCTTAGTCGTGAAATTAGACTCACCCTATTTGAATCGTCAATGTAAAATGAACCCATGGAAAAACCTGTCGTTTTAGTCACAGGCACTACGTCTGGCATTGGACTCGAGCTCGCTAAAAAACTTTGGCGATCTGATTACCGAGTTATCATTACAGCGCGGAAAACTTCGCTTCGAAAACTCGATGCGTATGAATTTAAACAAACCGATCGATTTTTATTTCGTGCGCTCGATATCACTTCGCATGACGAAAGAATCGAATTGATCGACGAAATTACAAAACTATGGGGCGGCGTCGACATTCTCATTAATAACGCCGGGATCAGTTATCGAGCGGTCGTGGAACATATGACCGATGAAGAGGAGTTTCACCAACTCTCGACCAACTATCTCGGGCCGATGTCGCTTGTGCGTCTGGTGCTTCCGCATATGCGAGAGAAACGAAACGGACGAATTATTAATGTATCCTCGGTCGGCGGAATGATGGCGATGCCGACGATGTCTTCTTATAGTGCTTCAAAATTTGCGCTCGAAGGCGCGACCGAATCTCTTTGGTATGAAGTGAAACCTTGGAATATTAAAGTTACACTGATTCAGCCGGGATTTATTCGCTCGGGCTCCTTTAAAAATGTTTATTTTTCTAAAATGTCAGCCGCCTGTGATATTCATCCGGACGCTTACTGCCAATATTATACCGACATGGCTCCGTTTATCGAAAAGCTCATGAATTCGTCGATCACAACGGCAGAGGATGTCGCCAACAAGATTTTGAAAACCATGGCGACGAAGCATCCGCCACTTCGAGTGCCAGCAACGCTTGATGCTCGAGTTTTCTTTTGGTTAAGACGATGGCTGCCGCGATGGTTCTATCATCATTTTCTCTATTGGAATTTACCGGGCGCAAAGAAATGGGCAGAGCGGGCGAAACAAGAATCGATTAGAGAGCAGGGTCCACTTTGAATTGAGGATCTAGAGAGAGCTTGTTGATTTGTTCAATAAGCGCGTTTTCTTTTAGGCTACTCGAGTCTGTTTTTATCCAGGTATAAACGCCACCTTGAATATCCACTCCCGATGTAATCGCATCGTCTAAATATTGCTCGATACTTTTAATCGTGACTCTTGTTCGATTCGAACGCGGATCGCTTGCGAGATAAATAAAAAGTTTATACCGAATGACGTAAGGCATTCGATTCACATCAAAGCCGTGAAAAAGCACGTCTGATTTTCCGCGAGTCCAATCCGTCACCACATAGGCTCTGCCTGTCGAAGGGTCAGCGTCTTTTCGGAGCATCGAAAATTTGGAAAGAGCAGCCTGAGTCGCAGCCCAAACTCGAGTAAACGAAGAATTTAAAATCGCATCTGTAGGCTTTCGTTTTACTTCAATGCGACCGGGTTCTTGAAAGTCCTTACTCCAACAACCCGATAGTAAAAGCGTCGATAAAATAGCAAAGATTTTGAGCCGTGACATTGGAGTCAGTTTATCAGAATTGCCCCTTTGACGCTGCATAGAAAGAATCGCTTAGGCGTCATTCTCGCTATAAATTTATTCGGCCAACTGGATTTGGCCGGCTTTGTGAAGTTTGTTCAGATGATCAATAATCGGCGTGACCAACTCTCGATGAGGCTTAATAAAATGCACTCCATAAAAATTTACTCGCTTATCGTTAGCCACAATTTCTCTGGAGTAGACGAGATTGCCTTGCACTCGAACCGGACTTGGAAGCACTCCCTCCATCGTAAACGTACAAAAAACTCTTTTGGAAGAAGCAACTAAAGCGGGAACTTGTTCAACACAGTAAAATCCGCAGCCACCCGCGCTAAATGTGCTCATTTGAAGCGGCGCGTTAACACTCTCCATTTCACTTTTAAGAGTATGGAGATCGACTACTTTATATCGAAGAAATTCTCTGGACGCCTTGCTCATTCATTCTAAATTTTACAGATTTAATCCAGTGATGGCTAGATCCGTCTAAAATAAAAAAAGCACTCGAGAAAACTCGAGTGCTTTCTAACAAAATTGTAACCGTTTCGCTTTATTTTCTTGAAGGAAGTGCTCCAAGCTTCGCAACTCCAATTGCGCATACCGAGTTGGCATCTAGGCTAAATCTTTTCGTTCGCGTCAGCCGATTGCTCGATTTCATTTCGACATGAAATCGCTTATCGAGGTCCGATAAATCAACTCCCTTCAGAACGCCATCAACTAAATCGCCGAAATGAGGAGTTTCAACCACAATGGCAATAGATTTATCGGTTGCTTCAAGAGAAGTCAGAATTTCAGGATTAATGGTTTTTTGCAGAATACTTTCTGCAAGTCCCTTCCAATCGTTCGGAAGAAGAGTTCTAGAACTCCAAAACTCTTTAACTTCTTTCTCTGACCAATTTTTTAGGCGAGGCGCGAGATAACTTTCGGTGAGTGCGCTTCCATTTTGAATTAAATATTTAAGATCGGCTTCTTTCAGGCGAATAAGATTGCGATTTTGAATATTAAGAAGATCGCCATATTTTAATCGTTGCCCTTTCAAGATCTCAGCCAATTTTTTAGAATTCGTTTCTGCATCTTTTTGAAGGATACTCGTTGCTGCTCCAGGCGATTCGATTTGCCATTCGCCAATGAGCAATTTGAGACCTTGAAGGAGTTCACTGGTTTTCAATCGAGGTGCATCAATAGCGGCGGACGCGACTTTTCCGATTCGTTCAGATTCCAACAATTCAAGCTGTGCTTGAAGCGCGAGAAGAATTAAATCCGGTTTCACTTGAAAATAAATATTCGATGAAAGCCCTGGACCTTCTACAAGATGCTCTCCATATTTTTGGTTTCTTGAAACAGTTCTTCCAATTCTATTAATAAGAACGTTTCTTGTTGTTGCATCATAGCTCCTTCGAACAATCGCCGATGAAGCCACACCTAATTCGGCTATCGCAGCCTTTGCGGGATGCCAAAGAACGGATTTAAGACCACCCACAGCGATTTCTGACGTTCCTGCAACAAGCGGAAGAGCGATCTGTGTGACGGGTGGGAAGAATCTCGAAAGGGCTTCTTTTGACCTTGCTCTGAAGTTTCGCGAAAACGGAGCTTCTTCAAAATTGAAAACCGATGCATTCAATGCCCAAAGAGCGACGGTTCCCGCTGGCAAAACGCAGGCCGTAGTACAAGCAAGTGAGACTACAGTATTAGCAATCGTTAAAGCCGGTTGCCCAATTCCAACGGCAATCGGCATTAAAACTCCAACTCCAATATCATTCAGGCCAAAAAGAAGCACTCGCGCAAATATTTTTCCTGCAACTCCGCTTTCTCGTTTTTTAAATTCGTCTCGTTGTTTTGCTGCATAATTAACGAGCCAACTAATTCGCGAGTGAAGAGTTGCTGTTTTCTTCGTCGAGGGGATCAACTGACCGGTGTCACTTACGACCGTGTAAGAAGTAGAGAAAGGTTGCGACTCAATCATCGATCGAACACCGAGGGGACCATTCCAGAGATTTCTGTTTAAAAGTGCATATGTCCATGTGGACGCGGACTCTCTCCATCTTTGGAAGAGAGTATTCAATCGCCAGCCGGGTAGATCGCTCGTGACCGTCTTTTCGATATAAGGATTTAAATAAAATTTTCCATCCTGTCCTTTTTCAACCCACTTCTTAGGATCCCAACTCTTTAGAATTTCAAAGGATCTTTTAATGAGAGGAACTTGCTTTTCTTGGAGGCTCGTTAAAAGCGCAGCGCTCATTGGGGCCGCATCAAACCGATTCCCTAAAGCATAGATAGCGGCAGCTTGAGTGAGGCCGGCCTTTTTGAGCACTTGCAAAATCTCTGCCGATCTCTTTGGTGCTAGTTCCTGATCGAGAGCATTTTCATAATTTTCCAGTTCTTCATTTAACCAGGAAATTCCACCTGGTGGTGCTGGCATTTTTGATTTGATTGGAAAGCTTAGGGAAAGCTGTAACTTCAGTGCGTCCACGGCCATCTGCTTACGGTAAGCAAATTCGATTTCTTCGGTTCCGATAATATCTTGAGCCTCAGCGTTATCCGCAACTAATTTGGAAAGTCCGACGCCTAATTTTTCTAAATCGCTATTTCTAAGTACTCTAATGAAGCGAGCATTTTTTTCGGTAATCAGACGGTCAGCGATTTCTTGTTCAAAATCCTCCGGTGCTATTTTTCTGTCGGCAATATCCTTTTCAACCTCTGCTTTGATTCTTTGTTGAATAGCGGCGACGTCGGCTTCCCATCTATGTCTCTCACCGTCAAACAGAAAACTGACGATCACTTGCATGGTCTTGAGACGGGTTACGTCTTCTGGAGTTCGCGGAAATAATCGCAAATCCGCCGTTCCCAATTCTCCAATAGCGGTGGGGAGATTTTCTGCAATGAATTTTTGCTTTTGTTCATTGTATTGAGCGATGACCGCAGCATCTGAAAATTCATAAATCTTTTGGGGAATTCCGATGAGAAGGTCCCAAGCAGTATCCCAACTTTTATTAACCAGGCTTGCCCCGTGACCGACACTCAAAGGTGCAGCGTCAACATTGAACAATGTGTCGGGCATCACGACCGTTAAATGATAAAGCGCTTCGGCATGATTCTCCTCAATATCGATTTTGATGTTCTTAGCTCCGCGCTGCATGAGGCGACTGACTTTCCAAACGTAATCCTGATTAAATTTTTTACTATGAACGCGGTAAGTGGCGTCTTGATGAATTTCTTCAAGTTGTTCGGGAGTGAATTTTTGTCCAGCTAAACTTCTCAAATCAGCTTGAGTGTCGGGAATAATAAATAAATCTGAGACACCGATAATGGGACCTGTACGATTCTGAAAAGCTGAGGGTGGAAATTCAATCTGAAAATCTGTTACGCGTTCAACCGATGCTTCGAATGTTCTAAGAAAATATTCAAAAACTTCTCTGCCCTCTGGAGAAAGCTTCTGAATTTTTGCGGGATCAACCTGAACTGAAAGTTTTTCTTTGGTCGTCGTGACCGGTGACGAGCTATTTGTGTCTTGAGCCGTAAGTTCACTGAATAGAGAAATCGAAAATAATAGTAGCGACGCTAGTTTGATGAAATAATTTAAACGCATAACACACTCCTTAAAATAGACCCTTAAAATTAAGCTTCCATTTTGGGTAACATCCCATCGACTACTTGTTAAGTGCAAACTGAGATTAGCTCAGATTTTTTTGCGACTGCAGCGCGTTGATTGCAATATTTGCGAGGCTAAACGAAGTCTAACGGCAGTTCTCGCTGTCTCGGCCGCCTGTAATCGATTTCACAATGTTTCAACTATTTGCCTTTATAATTAAGTGAAGAGGTTTTCGTGAAAACACGTCCAAAGCTTAGTTTCATCGATGAAAGTCATCTTCCTAATTTCAATATTCTTGTTATCGAGATGGGAGCTAGAAATAGCAGTCGTGATCTTTTGTATATTTTAAAAACATTCGGCTACAATTCGTTCGTTATTCCAGGAGACTCCTCAGGAAAAAAATCGAAAGAGGGTTCACAAATAGCACCGGACTCTATTCTTGTCGACGCTAGAGGAATGAATCAGTCACATTCAAAAGATTTAGAAACTTTTCTTTTAGCACTTTCGGCCAAAAATCTACGCGTTCCGATTGCGGTCGTTTTGAGTCAGCGATTTCAATTCGCCATTCCGAACGGTCAGCCATGGATTGATCGAATGGATTGGCCCATTAGCAAAGTGAGTTTATTTGCAAGATTAGAATTTTACCACGGATTAAAGCAGGAGTGGAAGCGCACCGAACTGAGAGAAGCAGCTCTTCTTGATACGTTGATTTTACTTCGTGAGGTGCAGGAACATTGGGAAAAACTTTCTAAGTTAGATTCTTTGACGGATATTCCTAATCGCAGATGTTTTGATGAGACGTTTGATCGCGAATGTAGACGTGCCGCGCGAGAAAATGAATCGCTTGCGCTTTTACTCGTCGATATCGATCTGTTTAAGACGTTCAACGATCAGAACGGCCACTTAGTCGGAGATGAATGCTTACGCCAGTTGGCGGCCACTATTTCAAAGGCACTTCGTCGTCCTGCCGATTTTGTTGCACGCTATGGCGGCGAAGAGTTTGCGTGTATTCTCCCCAATACGACTGCAAAGGGCGCATGGAAGGTTGCTGAACAGATTCGAAAATCAATCGAAGAACTTAATATCATCAATGCTCAATCTTCTTTTGGCGTAGTCACTGTAAGCGTCGGAATCTGTGCGACAGAGTTCTCAACAAGCGCCATGATGAAAGATCTCTTTCTAAAAGCGGATCACGCCCTTTATCTTGCAAAATCGTTTGGAAGAAATCGAATCGAAATGGATATACTTTAAAATTTTCGTCCATGCTTAGACATCGTCAAACAGGTTCTCTAAAAACCAGGTATGTTCGTCCAATCGAACGACACCGATGCGAAGATGGGCGCCGCGAGCAAGTAATTTTATTTCGTACACAAATCCATTGATAGAATTCGTCAATTTTTTAAAACCACTAGAACCATACTCGGTTACAAATCCCTTTTGAAATGCCGCAAGCATCCGTCTTCCTAAAAGAGGTCGTTCATTAAAAAAATCTATCATTCGGTTTGAAATGAAACAGTTTTGATTTCCAAAAATTTCTTGTTTCTGAAATTTGAATGCATAAGGTTTAAGAGAACTCATTTGCTCAAACGGAAGTTCGCCGCTTACAAACGTGTTCAAATCTACGGCAGAGATCTGCACGGAAGACTTTTGTTTTAAAGGTAATTTTCTGAAGTCGTGAGCGAAGCTATCGAGTTGTTCGGCGGTCGACTTTCCTAACTGCCGCTTTAGAGCATTGAGACGACTCAAAACAAGGGGCCACTTGGAGTCGTCTTGAAAAATTTCCGGAAAGAGCTCTGAAATCACAAGAACGCCTTCTTCGATGAGTTCTTGATCTTTTGGCTGATCTAATTTGATTGCACGAAGTCGCTCGATAAATTTACCCGTTTTATCACTACCGAGTGATTCGGTCACTTCGGCATGAATGAGTTCCGAAACCTGAAATTTTTGCCGAACAAAATCAGAATATCCCGATAGCCATCCATTGGATGGCGTTACTTCTGTCTCTGGCTTTGATTCGCTTGCAGGGGGAGGCGATGCAACGAAATATTTGATGGGGAGAGAGTTTACGGTGTCGAACTTTTTGGCCATCGGGAGAAGACGCTTCACCTCATCTTCAGGTAAAAAACGTATTCGAACACGACGAACTTGCTCTTGATTTCTCCAAACACTCAACTGGAATCCTGGAAATACGATCAATTGATCTCCATATGTTTGATTTTGTTTTTTTGGGACAAATACAATTCCTCCATCCTTTTTAAAAAGATCAAACAGACTTAAACGGA
Source organism: Bacteriovoracaceae bacterium (assembly GCA_028287765.1). Classification (GTDB taxonomy): domain Bacteria; phylum Bdellovibrionota; class UBA2394; order UBA2394; family UBA2394; genus JAQBPA01. The sequence continues at coordinate 4,107 of JAQBPA010000088.1, read as the reverse complement.
GCCAAAGTTCTATTGGACCTGCTAAAGGCAAAGCCGACTGGGGAAGATTTCTTCTGACGTTATGTTGAAGAGCCTCTGTGAGTCCTGCCTGGGGATTTTTCCAAAATTTCCATTGGGACGACAATTCTAAGTGAGTATCAGTTGGACTGCCAAGCATTACGGCAATAGCACGCGTATCCAATATAAAACTTTTTTGAATCCATTTGATCCATTCCAAAATTTCATTCCGAGCGAACAAAGCATCTTCAAACGATAAAAGATCAATTAAATTTTCTTTTGCGGAGGCAGACTGCAAATATGTTTCTACGGTTTTCTTGAATTGAAAGTCTGTGTCTGTTTGTGGCGGCAACGAAGAAAGTTCCAATGAAGAGTAGGCCTTCTCGAGCAGTGCTTCCTCTCGCGGTTTTAGAACGGCTGAATAATGACTTGTCGATATAAAGAGAGCGGCGAAAAGTCGTCTTAAGATAAAAGCATCGATCTCCGAAGGAATTAAGTTGAGTTTTTCATAGTCATTTAACTTAGCGTCAGCCTCATTGAAAATTTCGACAGATGCCTTAAGTGCGCCTTTTCCATCTCCACTATCGAGCAGACTAAAAACATTTTGAAAATCCGGAATGTCACTTCGGCCTTCTCTAATCATTTGCATCGCATTTATTCTGGATCTTCTTTCGACCGGAAAATGATGTTTAACGCCTTTTTCTTTATAAAAAGACACGAAGCCCTGGAGTGTTTCGGAACAGTCGACCGGTTTCGGGGGTGTAGTTGTAAGGGGGTTGAGTTCATCTACTTCTGGTCCATAAGACACGAGACTCGCTGTTCGGCTCTCGCCCGTGAACCACATGAAATCAAAGGAAATGAATCCAGCGTGAAGCCAGCTTGGACAAAAGCCCGAAAGAATAAAGGAAGTTGAAAAAATGAACGACCGCATAAAACCTCAAATCTCATATATAAATTAGATCAAATGGGCAAGGAACGGGTGCAGCTACCTGCAGAACGAGGCCTTTCGACCAAAGACCCAAGTCTAAATTGCACCCTCTCCGAATGGCTCTGGTAGGATCATTTTATGCGGACAATACGAATGACTTTATTTTTATTCATCGGGGCGGTAGGAGTGCGAGCCTTCGGAAGTGACGCTAATCTGATTAAGAATATAGACAAAGCTCGCTCAGAAAATCGACTGAGCGACGCGCTAAAAGAAAGCAAGGAACTCTTCACTGCAAAGCCAGATGACTATGGCTCGCTTGTTCGATGGGTCCGTTCCCATAACGATATTGGAGAGTCGCTTCTCGATCAGAATAAAAAAAAGGAAGCCGAACCTTATTTCAGGGAAGCCGATAAATATGCTCGCCTTCTAGAAACAAAATTTCCGAAACGGGCCGAAGTGCAGTACTACCGCGCAGTCGTTGCAGGAAATCTCGACGGATATTTATCACTGGGTAAACAAATGAAGATGGGTCACGCCGTAGAAAAATTTGCAAAGAGGGCGGTCGAACTCGATTCAAATTTTCAGCCAGCTTACGTGGTACTGGGGTCTTTTTATAGAGAGATCGCCGCTCTCAATTCGTTCGAGCGTGCAGTCTTCGGAAAAGTGCCAGGTGCCTCCTTTCAAAACTCCGAAAAGCTTTTAAGAAAAGCCATCGAGTTAAATCCAAACGACCCGTTTGCCCATTTCGAGTTGGCAGGAACTCTCTCAAAAGAGCACAAATCGAAAGAAGCCAAAGCAAATTATCAAAAAGTCCTTTCACTCCCACAGAGCGATCCTCGACAGCCTCATTTGGCAGCACTCGCAAAGAAAGCTCTCGAAAAAAAATAGAAGGGGTCGGGTACTTTAGGGTCAGGTGGAATTTCACCTGACCCTAAAGTGCCCTGACCCCTTCTGGTGCCTTCTTCTATCCCTGCCGCAGGAATCGAATATTATTTGCCGTTAGTTCAATCAGCTTTTGATGGATAACCACCATGGCCATTGAGTCTTGAGCGCAGTACGTGAGTAAATCTTTTCTAAGTTTATCTTTTGCTTCTGGCAGAAGTCCGGGCGTTAGAAGTCTTACGAGTGCTGCTTGCGCTTGTCCTCCATTTTTAATTTCTAAGTATTCGTATTTCATTTCGGGCGCAAAGAATGGGAGTACTTTTTTTATACTGCACGAGCCGCCGAACTTTTGATGATAGAAGTGATTTTGGAATGCATCCTCTAAATCCCAAAAATCTTTTTCGAGTTCTAAAAGAAAATCCGAAAATTCTACAAACTGCTGAGCGAGTTCTCGGATTAAACTTCTCTCAAAATCGTCATGGTACGCGACGATCGTTCCCGGAGTGGTGAAAACATTTCTCATGGCGTCGATACATTCACGTCTCGGATCAGAGCCCGGTGTACCCGAAGCCAGGAATTCATGATGTTTCAAATCCGCGCCGGGTCCGTTTTGAACGTGGCATGAAAATTGAACTGGAATTCTCTGGTACGGGCGCATTCCATTTAGAATCGGAACCGGAGGCGCGATCGTCTCAAAATCGAAATAGTAAATCGGATGCTGCACCTTTGCGAGAAATTCTGAAAGTCCGGCGTGATCAATGATGGCCTCGTCCGTTTTGCTTGCAAGAAATTGAACTTGTTGAAAGCGCGTGAGTTCCACATCTTCTCCAAGCTCCTGAATGAGTTTTGGCCCGCGATGGTAGAGATCAAACTTTGTCGGATTTCGTTTTCGGTAATTATAAAGTTCTAGGACCGAGCCCTTCGGCACGTCTTTCCAGCACTCCGATTTGAATTCACAGCCATACGGATTCGCGCACTGTCTTCCGATCGCTTGCTCTGGCGGCAGAGGCCTATCGATGATTTGAACGAGCGAGCGAAGCTTCAGTTCGACTTCAGGAAGTTTCTCGATCGCTGAGTCGGTGAAATCATGGTCAATAAAAAAATCGTTCAAATTTGGAAAGGTCACTTTGTTGTTGATATGACTTAGATAGACTTTGTTGATCTTGATTCCGGCGCCTCGAAGAACAAAAAGCTGAAAAGCAACATCATCGAGATGTTCCGCTTTGAGTTCGGTCGTGGACTTTACTTCGATGAGGTCCCACGTTCCGTCAAAATTATTTTTAAGAATATCGGCGCGAATTAAAAAGTTTTTGAATCGAACAGCTGCTTCAAAAATCGCCGAGACTTGAAGTGCAGAGAGATGAGTGGAAGTGATTTCGATCGCCTTTTCGATCGCACTTCCGGTTTGAGTGACGAGTGAGCCTTCTGGAAATCTCGCTCGAGCGAGTTCGCCGACTTCGCGTCCTTGTTTAAATCGCAATTGAAGATCGTCTCCTGGTGCGGTAGCGAGTTCGGAATCATGAACCAAGAAATAAAGCCGTTTAGAACATTGTACACCGGCAGCGTACTCAGACTTTGTTATTTGTAAGGTCGACATAGTGAATATCCCCCTTTTTTGGTTACAGATCTTTGTCTAATCCCCGTAAGACAACCGCGCTGCCTCCTGCCAGCTCAGTTTTTTAAATAAGGTTATTTTTGACTGATTTAATCGGTCGTTCAATTTTGCATTGAGCTCCATCACACGAAGTAAATCATGCGGTGAAAAAAAGGCGCGATAGTGGCGATCGGATTTAGATCGATTACAGCTTTCGCAAAGTGGAATCGCATTGTTCACGTAAAAACCCGATCGGTGCCTCATCTGAAAACATCCGCCTTCATTTTTAGAAAAAAAGAAGTGATCAATGTCGAGTCCGTTTGAATCATTCGCGCACTTTCCGCATCGATTGTCGTATGTTCGAAATAAAAAATTTCGATGAAGGCGAATGTACTCGCGCTCTTTTTCGGTGCCTCGCTTGTAATCGTCTCGGTGAACAATATAGTCGCTTCGTTCATCGTCGATTCCGAGTTCCGAAAGACGAATCTGCACTTTCATTCGAAGGTCCTCAGCTTTTCGTTTTTCTTCTCGTTCGAGAGCTTGATGAAGATCGCGGAGTCTAAGTTTTATATGATTCAGTTCCGAAATTTCGCTATCATTTAGTTTTTTGTCTGCCGAAAAAAGTTCCCAAAATCTTCTCCAGTCGTCGCGGGTCTCTGGCGCTGGCTTCTGAAGCGGAGAAGCGCGCATACCGAGTGGAAGGGGT
>JAQBPA010000260.1 GCA_028287765.1 Bacteriovoracaceae bacterium | reverse complement strand
TTTGACGACAGATTGTGGGCAGAGCTGCGCGACGCAGGCGAATGGAAATTATTTTGCATGCACGGGATCCAATTGTCCGAGCGCGACCGTACCGACCGCTCTTCAAGTGCAAAATCCTGTCGCACTTCTTCCCAAAGATAATAACGGCGTGATCGTGGAACTTCCGAGTATTTCACTCGGAGGCGTGCCGTCAGTCGATGGCTACTTGGTTCTTGGGATCGGAACAGAAACAAATAATCAGCCGGCAAAAAACTTAGTTTCTTATGGCGCCGATTCAAGCACAGGATTTTTTGTTTCGTCTTTTAATGGAACCAACCTCACAAGCTTTATTGACAGCGGATCAAATTCTTACGAGCTCCCCACACCGCCTGGAAATATTCTTCCCGATTGTGGTGGCGTGCTCGCTGGCTATTTTTGCCCATCAGGTACGAAAATTCTCGGCGCCATTATGGGAGGTACCCCAGCGAATACTTTAACTTCAGCATTTGAGATTGGAAATTTTTCGACTCTAGAAAAAACGTCCAATCAAGTCTTTATCGAAGTCGGAAACAGCGATTCAAATGTTTTTGATTGGGGTTTACCCTTTTATTTAGGAAGAAATATTTACGTCGGAATTATCGGCACGACCTCGTCGATCGGAATTGGACCCTACTGGGCTTATTAATATTTTCAAGGGCGCTCAAATCATAGAACAACGCAAATTTTACGTAGGCATGGGCAAAAAGGCCCGCTTAGGCCAAATAAGCCTGGCACGATTTTTGCAAACTTAACTATGTATGAGATTAATACGCTTTTTACCTATTATTATCGCTTCGATTTTCTTTTCATCTTGCGGTGGAGGAAATGAGCCACGTACGGTCGTCGCCGCAGCAGGCGATTCGGTTGGAAGCCCAACACCAAGCCCAACATCTTCTCCAACCCCGACAATGCCAACTGAAGCTCTTTTTTTCGGCGGTATGTACGGACAAGGTAGCTCAACCGTTTTTTACCCTAATCCAATAATGAGCGCACAAAGTTGCCCGACCAATTATAAATCACAACTAGTACTCGGAACTCTGAACGTAGACTGGCCCGCGACACTTTGCTTTCAGCAACCTGCGGACGGTGTGACAGGTCTCTACGATTTTGGTGGAATGTATAGCACGGCTTATAATAATCCTCTTACCGGAGGCCAGTCTTGTCCCACAGGTTTTTTTACGTCCACACTTCTTTCTTCTTCCAATACGGATAATACTTTAAAATTTTGTTATCGTGTCCGCCCGCCAGGCGCCGCTCCATTTGTTCTTTTTGGAGGAATGTATGGAGGTTATGGAGGGAGTTCAACCGCTTATCCCAATCCAGTTACGGGAGCTTACAGCTGCCCGACGGGATACACGAGAACTCAAGTTTATGGATCTGCCGCCACGGCTACATTTAACGGAGATATGGGTTTATCTATTTGTACTAAGCCGCCCCAATAAAAAATTTTACTTCAATCAGCGCCTTTAAAATCATCGACCGAATTTGCTTCGAGATAAAATGAAATTTTCCCATAAGGACTATCATTTGTCTGAAGATGAAACTTTCCCGAAACCCAAATAGGAGTGAATCTCACTTTGGTTTTTACTGTCTTTAATACCTTCACATAAAACATTTGATTGGGTGGAGGTGCCGGTACGTGAATACATGCTAAGGGGTCGGGCACTAAAATAAATTCTGTCACTTGTTCCTGATTGTCTTCGAACGGAACCATATAACCTGCGATTCCAATCACCTGGCCATCCAAAGCCTTTAACTTTGGAGTCATTGTTCCCGTTTTATAATTAAGTTCTCTCAGAGTCGGCCAATTGATCGTGGTTACAGAATCGGATTTCTTCTCATCTTTTTTGACTGCCAAGATAGGAAAAGAAAGAGAGAACGAAAAAATACTCAGAGCAATTATGAAAACCTTTTTCATATTTTTGAACTGAGTCCGTCGGTGAGAGAGTTCTTAAATGCTTTGAGTGCAGGAATAAATCCAATGAAAGCCGCCGCTAAAAGTAAAATGCCTAAATAACAATATTGTTCCAAAGTCGGAGAGTGAATAGGAATAAAAAATCCAAAAACGGAGGCGATAGAACTTTGAGCCAAATAAAGTCCTCCGTAATCAATCAGTAGACCAAATAATACTCCCAAGAAGGCGAGTAAAACGGCTTCCATCACGAGAAGTGAAATAATACTGAACGCACTTGTGCCGAGAGATCTCAAAATAGCCATCTCTCGTCTTCGTTCGTTAAGGGATGTAAGAAGAGAAACCAGCATTCCAAGAAAACTCGCAACGATCACAAAAAAAGAAACGACTCGAAGCGCATCTTCTGCATAACCCAGCCCTCCCCAAAGTTCTGCGAGAGCGACTCCAGGAATGATGGCCATAAGCGGCTCGCCCTCAAAATCATTAATTTCTCTTTGAAGATAAAGCGCATCAATTCGAGACTTCGCTCTCAAAAGAAAGGCCGTGATCTGTCCGATTTTTATTTTAGACGGATCGATCTGATCGGGCTTTGTTTCCTCCCCCGGAATTGGGGGAGCGCCGTCTTTCCAGTCGATGTGAATCGCTTCCATACCTTCGAGCGTTATATAAAGAGAGCGATCAAGAGGTGTTGCTGTCTTTTTTAAAATCCCAACAATATGAAACGGTTTATCATGGTGATCGTAAAAGTTAGCGCCATCGGTCGCAATGCCATGTGAAAGAGTCACTTGCTGTCCGACAGAGTAATGAAGAAGATGGGCAACATCGTAACCTAAAACCACATCCCAAATTTGGGACGCTGCTCGTCCATTCAAAAACTCTATATTTCCCACTCCACGATAATGATATTCCCGATAAAAATTTTCATCCGTTGCCACAACTCGAAACCCTCGATGGCTGTCTCCAAGCGAGAGCGGAATCGTCCATTTCACGGCCGGATGTTTCTTAAACTTTTGGTAAGACGAGTACGATAAATTATTAGTCGCATTTCCAATATGAAATATAGAATAAAGAAGCAGCGGCAAACTTCCCCCTCGCGCACCGACGATCAAATCCGTCTGACTAACTGCACCGGAAAAACTTTCACGAACGCCAAGCCTCACTTGTTCGATTCCCATAAAAAGCGCAATGCCTAATGAAATGGAGAGGAGCGTAAGAGAAGACGTAAGTTTTCTATTCTTCAATGATTTAAAGGCGAGCTTAAAAATCATAAACCATTCTCTCGCGACTTATGGATTTGATTCATCTCGAGAAGAGAAACCGATCGATCGAACTGAGCTGCAAGACTTCGATTGTGACTCACAAAAATAACCGTCGCGTTGGATTCACGTGTGCGATCCAGAAGAAGTTTTAGGAACTCTTTTTGCATTTCTTCATCGAGAGAGGATGTCGGTTCGTCAGCAATCAAAATTTCCGGATGCCCAATAAGAGCGCGAGCGACGGCCACTCGTTGCTGCTGCCCTACACTTAATTGAAGAACATTTTGAGAAAGAAGTTTTTTAAGACCTAGTCGTCCGGCAATTTCGGTCGCATCGTCTTCCGGTGATTTTTGAAGGCGCGCCTTTCGAGCTGAACTCACCCAACAGGGAAGCAAAA
>JAQBPA010000243.1 GCA_028287765.1 Bacteriovoracaceae bacterium | reverse complement strand
TATGGCTGCGGAAGCGCCGCTGTCGGTTTGCGAAGATTTACGAGAGTTTGCTCTTGATATGGGGCTTGCATTTCAAATTCGCGATGACGTTCTTGACGTCATTGGAGGCGCTGAAATCGGTAAGCCCATTCGGTCCGATGAGAGAAACGAAAAGAAAACTTACGTCACTTTGCTTGGCTTAGAGAAAGCAAAAAAAGAAAGTGAATTCTGGTACGAGCTGGCCCTTCAGAAGCTTCGCTCAGTTCCGTTCTCATTTGAGAACAAATTGGAGGAATTGACAAGATTTGTGGTTGATCGAAAGACATAAATCCACAATAGTCTTCATCCAGGAGCTGGAATGCCGGAATTAATTACGACTGAAGAACTTAAAAAACGCTATCCCCTCAGCATGTCCATTTCGTCGCCAGACGATTTGAAAAAACTCTCTGTCGAGCAGTTGAAGCCGCTTGCCGAAGAGTATCGAGACTACTTAATTGAAGTCTGTTCTCGAAATGGGGGTCACTTAGGTCCTTCACTCGGCGTGGTCGAGCTGACTTTTGCTCTTCATCGAACTTTCGACTCCCCCAAAGATAAAATCATCTGGGATATCGGTCATCAGTCTTATCCACATAAAATGATCACCGGAAGATTTGAGCGCCTCCAGACTCTGCGACAAGAAGGCGGTATTTCTGGTTTTTGCCGTCGCCACGAAAGTGTTCATGATATTTTAGGCGCCGGTCATGCGGGAACCTCGCTTTCGACGGCCATCGGAATTTGCGAAGCCTATCGTAGAAATAAGGATCCTCATAAAGTCATCTCGATTATTGGCGATGCCGCCCTTACTTCTGGAATGGCGTACGAAGCTCTTCATCAAAGCACGGAATATAAAAAGAATCTCATCGTCATCTTAAACGATAACGAAATGAGCATTTCTCCAAACGTCGGAGCCGTGAATGCCTTTTTAAGTTCCAAAATGTCATCTCCGTTTATTAATAAAATTCATGACGATTTAAAATCGGCAATCTCTAAAATTCCCATCGTTGGAGAAGACGTTGTTGAAGTTCTTTCACGCGTTAAAAATTCTTTCAAAAATCTTTTAATTCCCACGGTCATTTTTGAAGGCTTTGGTTTTAGATATTTTGGCCCATTGGATGGTCACGATGTGCCAGTACTTTTAGAAACGCTTGAAAATGTGAAGCAGCTGAATGAGCCCGTGCTCATTCACATCATCACAGAAAAAGGTCGAGGCTACGCTCCCGCCTTAGCAGATAAAGTGACGTTTCATGGTTGCGGTCCTTACGATCGCGAAACAGGAAAACTTTATAAAGAAAAAGCAGGAACTCCTCCGGGCTATACGAAAATTTTTGCCGACACACTTTTAAAGCTCGCAAAAAAAGATCCCAAAGTGATTGCGATCACGGGTGCGATGCCGAGCGGAACCGGACTTTCGGTTTTTGAAAAAGAACTTCCTTCTCAGCTTTATGATGTGGGGATTGCTGAACAACATGCAGTGACGTTCGCCGGCGGTCTTGCGATTGAAGGATATAAACCTTTCGTTACGATTTACTCGACGTTCATGCAAAGAGCTTACGATCAGATCATCCACGATATTTGCATTCAAAATTTAAATGTGAAGTTTTGTATGGACCGTGCTGGTTTTGTGGGCGCGGATGGAGCCACTCACCACGGAAATTACGATTTAGGATTTATGCGAACCATTCCCAATATGGGAATTTGCGCACCTCGAGATGAACGAGAACTTCAAGAATTAGTGAAAGCTCTCGATAAACATATCGGACCTGCTTCGCTCAGATATGCGAGAGGCAGTGGAACGGGAGTAGAGCTTTATCAAGACGTGGATCAAATCCCCGATATCGAATGGGGAACGGGCGAAATTTCATTTCTAGGAAATGCTCTCGTTAAAGAAGAAACAAGACCGCGAAGCATTCCGATCGAATGGCTTGAACGAATGGTGAAGGCTAATAAAACTCGTGTCGATATCGTTCTTGTTGGAATTGGAATTACAGTTTCATGGGCCATTAAAGCTGCCGAGCAACTTCAAAAAGAAGGAATCAACGCTCTCGTCTTAAACGCGCGATTTGTAAAACCTCTCGATGGAGAATTATTTAGAAGAGTGGCTAAAGTTTGTGGAAAAATGCTCACGATCGAAGAAAATGTTCGCATGGCTGGATTCGGTTCAGCAGTTTTAGAGTTCTTTGAATCGGAAGGCACGCTCAACCAGCTTCAAATTAAATGTTTGGGAATTCCAGATCAATTCTACGAGCAAGCCACTCAAGCTGCCCTTCAAAAAGAAGCTGGCATTGATTCGGATTCCATCGTAATTGCGGCGCGGGCATTAGCTGGCGAAGAAGCGGCTCCGACTTTAGCGAAAGCTCAGTAATCAAAAACTAGTTCGGGTTCGGTTCCTGTCGATCGGTCTTCTGTGCTTGAATTGGAATCGGTGCGCTTGAAAAAGCGAAGATGGGCTTTACCGACTGCGGAGCTGAGTCGGCGGACCCCCCGACGACCTTCGCGGAACTTTAGTGCCATTCACGACTCACGTGCGCTCGGCGCACGGGACCCCAACTCATCTCCTCCGTCGCGCCCATCTTCGCTTTTTCAAGCGCACCGATTTAAGAATGAATTTCAATCGATTAGTAAAAAACTAATAATTTAAAACCAATGTGTGAATGACTTGGAAATCTCTATTGGGTTTTGGAAGTTGAACTGTTTGATATGCTCTTAAAAAGCAATCTTTCAAATTTTTGAGGCTACTTGCACGAGCGTTTAAATAAGATAAATCAACGGCTGAAACTTTTCCCGCCTTATTCACATCAAGTCGCAGTTGAGGTTCTCCTTTTAGAGATGAGTCTTGGATGAGCACGTCTTCGTAACATTCTTTTAATTTTGCATAAGCCGGTTGAAGAGCGGCTCTCACTTGGGCGTCTGAGAGATTGAGAGGATTTTCGCTTTTTTTAATTTCATCATCGATGGACCAAGTTGTTTTAAATGTGCCTGCTTTTTCAGAAAAGGCGCGATCGAGTTGGGTTGGAGAATTCTTTGCGATCACTGTGTGGTTTTTATTTTTCTTTACTCGAAAAGATTTAAAGAGCTGCTTTGTTTCGTTCATTCTTCCGACGATAGTGTCATTTGATTCGGCGTTGCCGTTAAGTGCTTGTTTAGGAAATTGAGTTTGAACGAGACTCACCGAAAACTTCAGCGGCTTTCTTTCGGGAGTGGATGGGGTCATCACGATGAGTGCGGCTGAGATCATATGAAAGGTGAGAGCGCCGAGAAGTGGGGCAGAGATTCGAAAAGGGGAGTCTTTGCTAAAAATGGAAACAATTTTTTGGCTTAGTCTTATTTTATTTTGGTTTGGGAGAATGATGCTTAGAGATCTTGGAATTTCTTTCCAAGTGAAACTTGTTTCAAGCGGACTTGAATTTGTTCCATTCCAAACTTCTTGATCATTCGAGCGCATTTTAAAATTGGAAGGAATGGTCACTGAAAATGCGGATTTTGTTTTTTTGATTCGGATTTCTTCGCTCATGACCTCGTCGGCTGTTCGCTTTAGTTTAAATTTATGGGCGAGAGCGACCAAAGAAAATGAGCCGCTTCGAAACAAACTCTGCTCGCTCAGAATTTCATTTTGGCTTCCGAGGTGTTCAATCAGGACGCCTTCTATATTTACTGAGCGAAACATGGGTCGCTTTTTAACTCATCTAAGAAGCGAAAGGGAGTTAATTATTTTGAGCTTAATGGTGTTGGTTCTTAGGGGTGGCTCCTGGCTTTAAAAGCTCGCTTTCTAGTCTCATAAGACTCGAAAGCGCTACCTCATCGATATGATCTTGGAGTTTTGAGCCCTCTAGTTCAACGAGGGCTGGCCTTCGAATATGACCCTCAATTGTCATTTCATCGAGACGAATCACCGGCTTTTCAGATGCGACGAGAAATGCAAACAGAAAAAATGAGCTCATAATGGGCTCGCCTCTGTCACTAAATATTTACTTCGTAGATCTTGTTTGAGCTCTTCTTTTTTTTGCTGGAATGTTTCTGTGAGTTCTGCAAGCTCAGGATCGAGTGTTGTTGCATCGAGTTGTGCAATAATGGCATCCACGTTCTTTTTAATTTCTACTTTGAAAACGGGTTCGGCAATGAGTCGCCATTCGGGGGTGGTGTCTGACAATCCGTTTTGAAGTTTATCTAAATCGCTGACCCACTTATCAAAAGCCAATTTAAACGCCTTTGAAAACGTGGACGGGAGTTTTATTCCTGACTTCTCTTTAAGCGCGGAATAATTTTTGGCAATTTTTTTGGAATTATTTGTCATAGGAGGTTCAAGAAGTTTTTCAAAAACTTGTCGAAGATCATCGATCGGAACTTCAGGTTTTCTTGCTAACCAGTCTCCTTTTTTTAACAAGAACGCTTTTGGCACTTTTCCGTGGATCTTTTTTTCTTCAAATAAAATCCACACCTCTGGATCCGTGGCTTCAAGTCTTTCTAGCAATTTTGCGGAATTGTTTAAGGAATAAAATTTTTCCCACTGGGCGACTTCAAAGCGAGGATAAAGAGCTTTAAAATCGACTTCGTTCAGCTGAAGTATTAAATTTTCTGCAAAAGATAAAAAATTCTTCGATCGAGATTCGAATTGGCCGCTTGATAAAATTTGGACTGCAGCCTCTTCTGTCTTATCTGCAGCCATGAGAAGTTCTGCATACGCCCAAAGCGTTTTTTCATCGCCGTCTTTGATCTGCGCAAAGAATGAAATTAATTTTTCTTTGGAGACTTTATCTTTTATTTTTGTGCAAGCGAGAAGCAGATTGGTTGAGAAGTGGTCTTCCGGAGTAAGGAGTGAAAACGGAAAGCAGGGTGTTTTTTTAAACGTGGATTCGGATTGTAGAAAATCCATGGCTGCAGGTTTTGTTTTTTCATTTGCTTTCAATTGAATGAGTAAATTTTGTTCGTTCTCTGTGAACTCTCGATCTCGTGGAGCGATTTCAAATATTTTTGAGATGATTTCATTCAGATCTATTTCTGGAAGGCTTAGAAGTCTTTCCAAGTGTGCGGTGGGTAGGGTGCCTATATCCCACGAGAGTTTTGCGAGATCTGTTTTCATCTGAGTTTGAAGCGAGGGTTCGGCAGTCGGATAGATCTCGAGGAAGGCTTGAAGTGCTTCGATAGGCTTCTTCATATTCCATCTTACGAAGGCCAACTTATAGTTGATCAATATTTTAACGGATATTTTATCTTCGGTGCCGGAGAGTGCTCGCAAATACCAATCTTCAGCTTCTTCAAGCTTTCCAGAATCAAAAGCGCGGTCTCCAAGTTCTTTGCACCATTTATACGCTTCGGCATGTTCTGAATTAAATTTTACGAGATAGCGAAGGTAAGCCTCTCGTTTTGGATAAGTGTTTGGGCTTGCTTCAAGAATGAGAATACAAATTTGTCGGAGCTCGTCGGGATCTCCGGATTTTTCGAATGCTTTCTCGAGCAGTTTTAATGCCTTTGGTTTGTCATTTTTTTGAAGAAGTTCCATCGACTCCGTGAGGAGTGTAGCCGACGAAGGGGCTTCAACAATATGGATTGTCCAAGAAAACGCGATCGTCATTAAAATGAGCATTGGTTCTCCACAGCGATTCGAAGATTTTTAGGATTTACTTCAGCAATTTTATCGGAAGGAAGCGGCCACAGCGACTGCCCTTCAAAATGATTTTGGATCGACTTGACCGACTTTTCAGACGCGCCTTTTCCTTTAAATCGAGTGTTCGAGAGCGATTTGATTTGATTGAGCTTATCAGCGTAGCGCGGAAGTTCTTTTTTATACGCATCAACAAAACGACTGACGAGTTCGTTTTGGCAATGCCTAAGAAGAGCGATCACTTCGAGAAACTGGGTTTGATTTCTCTCCGCGATGGGCCACCTCTTTCGGTAATATTGAGCGTATCCAAAAAAGCGGGGCCAATTCCCTTCGCGATAAAATATTTTTTGAAGTTCTTCGACAACAATTTTAAATTGCGGATCGGTTCGCTCTATTTTAAGAAAGAGGTTTTCTGCTGCTTCGGGATTTTTGCTTTCGAGACTTAAAGCTTCTTCGATTAAATTAGTCGAAGCGAATATGAATTCCGGATTGCAGATAAGTGCTATGAAGCACACCAAACAGAGAAACAAAAATCCCAGCTCGCTCGCAAAATAAGAAACGATGTTCAACTGACCAGAGATACGAAAATTTATTTTCAGTTGGGCCATTGGTGTCCTTTCCACGATTGAGAACTCCAGCCCCGCCGCCAAAAAGAAGTTCGGATTCGAGTGGCATCAGATTTAAAACATTCCATCTCCCTAACATAAACTGCAAATAGGAAAGTGAAAACAAGCCCCATCGAGGAGTTGGGATTTGAGCGTGAAGATCCACTTTTTCAAGTTGTCTCAATTGGCTTCCTGCAGCACTCAGTTCAGATTGCGTCACTTGTCCAAAAAGTCCGGTACTCACATATTTCCAAACACGAACCTGTGCAGTTCCTGTCAGGCTATCGAGATTTAAATAGGAATTAGAGATATTAAACGCGTAGCCGACTCCCAAATGAAAGCGGGGAAGTTCTCGATCGCGAGTTTCCGCTAAATACACATTTCCATAATCAAACGGATCGCTCGATTGCCCCAAAAGTTGTGCCGCAAGGAGCAATGAATAAATCATTTTTTGGGGCCCAATAGTCCCCTGAGCTTTTGAATCACTTCATTATAAGGTGGATTTTCAAAAATCTGACTTCCGCTGACAAAAACATTTGCCCCAGCCTGATGGAGTTCAGAAATATTTGAAAGCTTCACGCCTCCATCGACTTAGAGATCGATCGGATAGTTTTCGATTTTTTTTCGGCACAATTTAATTTTTTCGGTCATCTGAGGAATATATTTCTGTCCACCGAATCCGGGATTCACGGTCATCAGTAAAATCAGATCAATGTCGGGAAGCACGTGATCAAGAACATCCAGCGGAGTTGCGGGATTTAAAGAGACACCCGCTTTGGCGCCGAGTTCTCGAATTTGTTGAAGGCTTCGCTGAAGATGATTCGTGGCCTCTGCATGAATCGTGACAATATGCGCGCCCGCTTTTACAAAGTGGGGAACAAAAAAATCTGGATTCACAATCATGAGATGAACGTCGAGTGGAATTTGCGTGAGATCAGCAATGGCTCGAACGACATCCGGACCAATCGTGATATTCGGAACAAATTGCCCGTCCATAATATCGAGATGAAGATAGTCCGTTATTTTGGGATCAAGCTGCGCGATTTCAGCTTCGAGATTTCCGAAGTCAGCAGCAAGAAGGCTCGGGGCAATTTTTAATTCCCGTTTAAAAGTCGTCATGAGTGTGTTCCTAGGATAAGCCCATTCGGAATCGGATGTCCTTTTAAAAATTCTTCCGTCGAAAGACGTTTGCGATTTTCGAGTTGAACTTCGGTAAAGGCGACGCACCCTTGTTCGCAAGCGACCACAATTTCGCCATCTGAAGTATCAATGACGGTGCCGGGAGAAGCGTCCGTATGTCGGCCAACAAAATGGCTTCTATAAATCTGAAGAACCTTTCCCATGATCTGACATCTCGCGATGGGCCAGGGATTCATTCCCATGATGGCTTTATGAACAAAAATGGCGGGCTGATTGAACGAAATAATGGCCTCAGCTTTTTGAAGTTTAGCTGCGTAAGTGCCCACTCGAGCATCTTGAGAGCGTCTTACAATTTGATTTTTTTCGAAGAGATGGAGGCATTCGATGAGCGCGTCTGCACCGATATGCATGAGTCTATCGTGAAGAGATCCTGCGGTATCGGTTTCTAAAATCTGGCAGGGCACTTGATAAAGAATATCACCTTGATCGAGAGCTTCGATCATCCACTGGATGGTGATGCCTGTCTTTTCTTCTCCTTCAAGAATTGAGCGAGCGATCGGAGCAGCACCGCGGTACGCGGGAAGAAGAGAAGCGTGTACATTGAGAGGCGCAACCTTCGGATGATCCAAAATAACTTTGGGTAAGATTTGTCCAAACGCGACGACCACTAAAAAATCGCATGGAATGGATTTAATTTTTTCGACGGCTTCTTTGTCAGATCGAAGAGAGTGCGGTTGGAGAACAGGAATATTGAATTGTTCTGCACATACTTTAACAGGCGGTGGACTTAATTTTTGTCCGCGGCCCGATGGTCTGTCGGGTTGAGTGACGACGAGTTTGATATCAAATTTATTTTCGATGAGAGCTTTTAGCGAAGGCACTGCGAACTCAGGTGTGCCCATAAAAATAATGGATGGCTTCAAAATAGGGGAGTTAAAGAGCGACCGGCGATTCGGTGGCCTTCTTTTCTTTCTTCTTTAATTTTTTCAAATACATCATTCGCTTCATGGGACTGACCCGATCGGCAGCGACGACGCCGTCAAGATGATCGATTTCATGTTGAATGACGATGGCGAGAAAATCTTCGTCTTCGATTGTTTGAGCTTTTCCCCACGCGTCCAAATAATTGACCTTAATTTTTTTGGAGCGCTCGATTGTTTCGCGAAAGTCAGGAAGGCTTAAGCAGCCTTCATCGTAAGTGGTCTTTCCAGATTTTTCGACAATCACAGGATTAATCAAAGCAAACGGTTTTCGATCCTCATAGTTCTCATTCCCGCTCACATCGACCACAATAAATCGTTTGGAGAGATTCACTTGAGGTGCAGCAAGTCCAACTCCTGGAGCTTCAATCATCGTCTCAATCATATCGTTCAGCACTTTTCGAAACGCGTCATTGATTTCGACGGGCTCAACCGCTCTCGCAATTTTTGAAAGAGTGGGATGCGGATATTCGATGATTTTAAGTACGGCCATAAATGTTTCTTCTTCTATTTTATCGCAAATAGG
>JAQBPA010000221.1 GCA_028287765.1 Bacteriovoracaceae bacterium | reverse complement strand
CCTCAAAAAATTTGAGAAAACTCTCGCGAAGCTCTTTGGTCGTCTGCATAACTCGAACTTAGCAGCCAAAACGACCATTCAAAAAGAAAATTATTGAACTTGTGGCCAGGCACGGTGCCAGGTGTGGTGCCAGGCACCAAATTTGGATTTCAGTTTGATTTTGGATCAATTTTTTTGATCGGGGAAGGAGTTGAACCGAGGACGTACGTGAGAGGCTGGATCAAAATTGAGCTCTAAGCTGGGCACCCAAAGCGTGAGAAAGGAAGCCGCGAAACAGCTTAGGAGTACGCAAGGACTGCAACATGAAATGATAAGCACCAATGGACGATCTCAATTTAGATCCAGCCTCTCGCGTACGCCCGCAATTGCAAGCACGCCCCGGAACATAAAAGTTTTTAGTTAAGTTTTTTACAAAAAACTTAGCCCGTCTGGCAAGACCTCTACTGTACAGTCGAAGAAATAGCCGTCGAATGCTTTCGTCGCATTCGCTTTGGTCCTGTAAAGTTAGGCAGCTTCTTCGTTAAAGCCTTCTCTAAAACTTCGTCCATCGTCTGGACCAAAGTGACTTCGATCTTCGAGCGAATATGTTTTGGTAAGTCGACGAGATCTTTTTCATTCGCCTTTGGCATGATGATACTAAAGATATCTTGCCGAATCGCAGCTAAAATCTTCTCTTTGATTCCACCGACAGGAAGAACTTTTCCGAGAAGCGTCACTTCACCTGTCATCGCGACATCTCGATTCACGGGAATATCCGTAAGAAGCGAGACGAGCGTTGTTGCGATTGTCACACCAGCCGAAGGTCCGTCTTTTGGAATAGCAGCTGCTGGGAAATGCAAATGGAGATCATGTTCACTAAAGAAGCTCTTCGAAAGTCCAAGCTCGTCAGCACGACCTTTTACATACGAGAGCGCTGCACGAGCTGATTCTTTCATCACATCGCCGAGTTGCCCGGTAAGTTCAATACTTCCTTTTCCGTCAACGAGTGCGGATTCAAGCGTGAGAGTTTCTCCGCCGGTTGAAGTCCAAGCGAGTCCAGTTGCGACGCCCACTTCGGAAATGTCACGGACAGGATCATCCAGATATTTCACGGGCCCTAAGAATTTTCCGATATCTTTTAGAGAGACCTTCTTAGCTTCGAAAGGAGTGTCGGTGTCCGCTTTGGAGCGCGCTACTTTTCTGCAAACTGCGGCGATTTCTCTTTCGAGATTTCGAAGTCCGGCTTCTCTCGTATAACCACGAATAATCGATTTCAGTGAAGCGTCCGATATTTCAATATCATTTTCGGCTAGACCGTTTTCTTTAATCTGTTTCGGAATCAAATATCTTCGCGCGATTTGAAGTTTGTCTTCAAGGCTATATCCCGAAAGTGAAATCACTTCCATACGATCTCGGAGCGGGCCAGGAATCGTATCGAGCATATTCGCCGTACAAATGAACATCACATTACTGAGATCGACCGGAAGATTAATATAATGATCTCTGAAACTGTTGTTTTGTTCAGGATCCAAAACTTCGAGAAGCGCTGAAGCGGGATCTCCGCGATAATCCATTCCTAGTTTATCGATTTCATCCAACATAATGACAGGGTTATTGGCTTGAGCGGTTCGAAGACTTTGAATGATTCGTCCCGGCATCGCACCCACATAAGTTCGACGATGTCCGCGAATTTCGGATTCGTCTTTGATTCCGCCAAGACTCATGCGAACGAATTTTCTGCCCATGGTTCTCGCGATACTTTTTCCGAGTGAAGTTTTTCCAACTCCAGGAGGTCCGACGAAACAAAGGATCGGACCACGAAGTGATTTTTTAAGTTTACAAACTCCGAGATGATCCAGAATTCGATCTTTGACTTTTTCGAGATCAAAATGATCTTCATCTAAAATAGTTTTTGCCGCTTTTAAATCAAGCGTGTCTTCGGAAGCTTTCGACCAAGGAAGTTCAACCATCCAATCCAAATAGGTTCGAATGATGGAAGCTTCAGCCGAATCGGAATGCATATTCTCGAGACGTTTTAATTGCTTCAACGATTCTCGGTGCGCTTCATCGGTCATTTTTGAATTATTGATTTTTCCACGAAGCTCTTCGACTTCTTCCGTCTTAGTATCAGAGTCTCCAAGCTCAGAGCGAATCGCTCGCATTTGTTCGCGAAGAAAATAATCTCGTTGGCTCTTGGTCATTTCGTCTTTTGCCTGAGACTGAATTCTCTGTTGCATATCGAGAACTTCAACTTCGCGGGTGAGCACGTCGTTTACTTTTCGAAGGCGGGCGATCGGATCAAGTGTCTCGAGAATATTTTGGCTCTCATCGACTTTGAGTCCGAGGTTACTGGCAACGAGATCCGCGAGGCGGCCCGGCTCAGAAATTTCGTCAAGCACGACAAGAATATCTGGCGAGAGTACCTTGCCCATCGAAATAACTTTTTCGAGAAGAGCTTTTACATTTCGAATGAGCGCTTCAGATTCCAAAGATCGGTCATCGCAATTGGGCTCGATAAGTTTTCTAATTTTCACCATGAAGTTCGGATGCTCTTGAGTGAACTCGGTGATTTCAGCTTTCATCAGACCTTGAACTAAAATTTTTATTTTTCCATCGTCCGGAAGTTTATTCATTCGCATGATCATCGCAACACAACCCACGCGATGAATGCCATTCGCTGTGGGCGACTCTTCGTCCATATCCTTTTGCGATGCCAAAAACATAAGGCGATCTTTGTTGAGAGCTTCGTTCACGGCGTTGATCGATGATGTTCGCCCAACAAATAGAGGCAAAATCATATATGGAAAAATCACAACGTCGCGAACCGGAAGCAAAGGAAGAACTTCGGGAACCTGAAGATTATCGTGCTCATTAGACATACAGTAAGTGTATCAGTGCTTGAAAAAATCATCGAAGCACCAAAAAATTTTACTCAATGCGCCTTAGGAATTATGTCAGTATGAAAACTTTTCATACTGACTCACCGCACCATCGGACACTTCGGGCGTAAACTATATGAAGTGGAACTCAACGATATTCTTAAAGTTGCGCTGAAGACAACAGCATCGGATATTCACCTGAAGGTTGGACTTGTTCCGACATTTAGAATTGATGGTGAACTTGTGCCGCTCAATAACGCTCCAAGACTTACCCCCGAAGAGCTCACCAAAATGGCCAACAATATTATGAGTCCTCAGCAACGACTTAAATTTCAAGATTTTAATGAACTCGACTTAGCTTACGGCGTTCCTGGACTCGGAAGATTTCGTGTAAATATTTTTCAACAACGCGGAACTGTCGGCATGGTTCTTCGAGTTATTCCATTTACCATCAGAAGCTTAAAAGAGCTTTGTCTTCCGCCTATTATTTCTAAGATTGCAATGGCAGAACGCGGACTCATTCTTGTGACAGGGGCAACAGGAAGCGGAAAGAGCACGACCCTTGCTGCAATGGTCGACTATATAAATGATAATCGCGCGTGTCACGTTGTGACGATCGAAGAGCCTATCGAATATTTAATTCGAGATAAAAAATCGATTATCAATCAGCGAGAAGTCGGGATGGATACGATGGGATTTCATCTCGCGTTGAGAGCGGCTCTTAGACAGGATCCAGATGTCATTCTCGTCGGAGAAATGAGAGATGCTGAAACAATGGAAATTGCTTTAGCAGCTGCCGAAACAGGGCATCTCGTTCTCAGCACACTTCACACGCTCGACGCTGCGGAAACGATTAATCGAATTCTTTCAGTTTTTCCGCCTTATCAGCAAAAACAAATTCGAATGCAATTCGGAAGCATCATGAAGGCCATCATCTCACAACGATTGGTTTCTAAAAAAGATGATCAGGGTCGAGTAGCAGCGGTTGAAGTTTTAGTGAATAACGCTCGCGTGAGAGAGCTCATCGAAGATCCCGATCGAACAAAAGACATTCAACAGACCATCGCAGATTCTTTCGTCTCATTTGGAATGCAAACATTCGATCAATCACTTATGAGTCTTCTACACCAAGGACTTATTTCTTACGAAGAAGCTCTTCGTCAGTCTTCGAATCCTGATGATTTTGCACTTCGTTTTTCGGGTATCTCTTCTTCAACCGATACAAGTTGGGATGCATTTGAAATGATCCCTCAAGAAAAATCTGAGCTCGAAAAATTGTCGGATAAAAACGCCAAAGAAAAACCACGTGTTTCAGTTCCCCCTTCGCAAAAAAAATCAAAAGCCTAAAGTTTGATGCAGTGCATCAAATGTAGGACTGCTGATAAGCGTTCAGCTGCGAGGCGCCGAGTCCAGACATTGGCTGGCCCAAGGCCAGACGCGCACCGGAATGGGGTTTAATGCCCCATGAGGAGCACAGCGACTGAGCAACGAAGTCAGATGGGCGCTTAGCAGCAGTCCTATAGATATTGCTGCCAGGCTGCATTCAATCTACAATATAAGTAAGTGAAAAAGCTTAAAGCTTTGTTGCAGGCCTCTTCGCTCATTCAAGACCTCGGTTTTGATACTTTGAATTCTCTTCTTTATTGGCGACATAATCTCCGCGGAAATAAGATTCGAAAGAATTACTTTGTACGAGCTTCAAAACTTCCGCCCATTATTTTGCTCCAAGGTTTTATGGGCACACGCGGGGTTCTCCTTCCGCTCGAAAATCATCTTCGCGCAAGCGGAAGAGACGTGATCTCTATCGATTTCGGATTTTTTAATGTGTCGGATATCAAGGGATCGGCCCAACTTTTAAGTTATAAGATCGAACGTCTTCTCGATCGTTTTTCTGGCATTCATAATATCCAAAAGATTCAAATCATCGGCCACAGCATGGGCGGACTCATTGGACTTTATTACGTAAAAAAATTGGGCGGACATCGCATCGTCGATAAACTCATCACTTTGGGTGCGCCGTTTAATGGAACGTGGACTTCGCTGTTAGGACTATTTCCATTTGGTGTTTTTTCTAAAGGGATTTGGCAGATGCTCCCGACTTCCGATTTTCTAAAAAAACTTCAAAAGAAAACGTCTGAAGTTTATGAGACAGAAGTCATTTCAATTTCGGCCAAATATGACTCCATTTGTCCTCCGAAAACCTGTCACCTTCCTGGAGCAACCAACGAGATCTTAAACGTGGGGCATGCTAGTCTTCTGATGGACAAAAAAGTCTTCGATGCAATTGACCGCCATTTGCAAGAAAAAGAGTCTTCTGCGCGGGTTGTTCCCATTCGGAAGTAGATAAAAACTTTAGCTTCCATTCTTTCTTCTCAATTTGTAAAAACGAATCATGAGATCTCTCTGGAGGAGCTTATGGGTTGGGTCGGCATTACTGCTCCTTACTTTTGGGATCCGAATCATTTCTGTCGAACAAAAGAAGCGAGCGGCCCTCACCTTAGTAGAAAAGAAGCTCGGCTTAAAAAAGAATCGTCTCGATGTAGAAACTTATAATTATTTGAGAGGGGATTATCACGTGACTTTGAGTGCTCCGCCTTTCAAAGAAATTTCATGGACGGTCAATTTACTTACGAATCAGATCATTTCGTGGCAGAGCAAAATAAAAGAAGACTCTGTTTTACGGAGTCTTCTTTAAGAATTTTTAATTAACAGATCTTATAAGCTTATTTGGAAGGCTTATAAAAATCGTCTGATGTTCCTTTGGTGGCACCAGTGCTTGCTGTTTGATCGGCAGTTGGTGTTGCCGTCCCCTGATCACAAGATTGGTCCGCAGTATCTTCAGCATACACTCGAACGCCGGAGACCAAGAGGAGCATACTTAAGAGAGCTAATCGTTTCATTTGAGTTTTTCCTTTCATATTAAATTTCAAAAATCGTAGAGGCCTCACGACCATCAACGCCGCTATTCTGTAGATTACTTATGCATATTTGATGCCAACGCTAAGACTCTGATGCCAAAAGCTATGCCCTTGAAATCATTGAGCTTATTACATAAGGATTTTCACTCTCCGCAAAATTTATCCGGTTTTCGGGGTAAGAATGACTCACTTGCTGCGGAAGGAATGTCGCAAGAGAAGGGGTCAGGCCTCGATGATAGGAGAAAAAGACGAAAGGGGTCTGACCCCGATTGTCTTCAAACTTCGATTGCCAGAATCTTCTTCATCCAAAGCGCGCCGGCTGTGATCAGACACACCATGAAGCCCATCATTATAAGACCGACGGGCGTTACAAAAAGAAGACGAACATAATTTGGCTGGATGATGAACTGCATTCCGAGCATAGCAATTGGCATCATCGATAAAATAAATCCTTGCGTAACTCCTGCTTGAGCGAGTGTACGGATTTTTTCTAAAACTCTCTGCCTCTCTCGAATGGTCTTGGCAATCGTATCAAAAGCTTCCGACAAGTCTCCGCCTTGTTGAGTGAGCGTGACGACAGAGTTGATAATCATAAATAAATCTTCAGAAGGAACTCTCTTCGTCATATTCATGAGGGCATCCGAGAGATTAATTCCGACGCGATTTTCTTTCAAAACCATTCCGAATTCCTCAGAGCAAGGCTTTGGCATTTCTCTCTCAATCACCTGCACCACTTGCATAAAAGAAAGTCCGGATTTAATTGCGTTGGCCATTAAATCAAGTGCATCGACGAGCTGCTTGTCAAATTTTACAAGCCTTCTTGAAAACATCATCTTAATGATAAGAATGGGAATTCGATATCCAACTGCTCCTAATATAAAGGCAAATAAAAATCCCGAAAGAATTCCAAAATTGAAACCAACACCAAGTCCAATTAGACCGAAGACTCCTGTCGGAATAAGAATCGCCAAATAACATCGATTCATCGACTGGCGTAAATACATTTTATCGAGGTAGTCGTAGAGCAAAGTTGCGTCGCTTGAAACTTTTTGAAGAACACCCGTTTCTAAAGATTCGTAACGACTAAAAATAGTCCAAAACGCTGCACCCGCAATCGCGATCGAGCCGAGTCCTGCGAGCAACCAGAGCATAAGCGTCGTCACGGTTTTTTAATTCCTTGAGGATTTCGAATGGGCATATTGGGCTTAGGTAGTGGTGGCTTCATCGGAGCGGGAGCAAGTGTTGGGCGAGTTGGAGTTCCCGTCGATGTCGCCTGCGTTGGAGACGAGTTTGAATTTTCCATCGTCTTCGGAGCTTGAGGCCCTCCACCAAAAAGTCCTTTAGGCGGCGCGATTCCTTTGGCCTTCAGCGTTTCTACAAATTTAGGAATTAGCCCGGAGGGTTGATACGATCCTTTTACTTTTCCTTTTTCATCCACGCCCGTTTGTTTAAATTCAAAAATCGGCTGAGTGACAACCGTATCGCCTTCGATGCCAATCACTTCGGTCACATGCGAAATTCTTCTCGCACCGTCGCTGTATCTTTTTAACTGAACGATAAGATTTACGGCAGAAGCAATCTGTTCACGAATGGCCTGCATCGGAAGATCAAATCCTGCCATCATCACAAGTGTTTCAATTCTTCGAATACAATCTCTCGGATTATTGGAGTGAATGGTCGTGAGTGATCCGTCGTGACCCGTATTCATGGCTTGAAGCATATCGAGCGCTTCTCCAGCGCGGCACTCTCCAACCACAATTCGATCGGGCCGCATACGAAGAGCATTTCGGACGAGATCTCGAATCGCGATCGCACCTTCGCCTTGAAGATTTGCAGGTTTCGATTCAAGGGTGATGACATGAACCTGCGGAAGCTGAAGTTCCGCTGCATCTTCGACCGTCACAATGCGCTCATCCTCAGGAATAAATCCGGCCACCATATTAAGGAGAGTCGTTTTACCGCTACCGGTACCGCCACTCACAATAATATTGAGTCGAGACATTACGGCCGCTCTTAAAAAATCGGACATTTCATCTGTGAGTGATCCGTATTTAATCAGATCATTAATCGTAAGGCGTTCTTTGAAAAATTTTCGAATCGTAATGACGGGGCCCTTAAGCGAAAGTGGGGGAATAATAATATTGATACGCGAACCATCCGGAAGCCGGGCATCGCAAAGCGGAGTTTTTTCATCAACACGACGACCGATCGGACTCACAATTCGCTCGATGCATCCAAGTAAATGTTTATCCGAAGTGAAGCGATAATCGGTGAGTGTTAGCTTTCCTTTTCGCTCGACAAAAATTTGATCTTTTCCGTTCACCATGATTTCGCTGACATCCAAAGCTTCGAGCAGTGGCTCAACGGGCCCAAGTCCGAGTGCCTCATCAAGAATATCTTTGGCAAGTTCAGCTTTTTCGTTTCGATTTTCGATTTCACGTGCTTCTTCTTCAAGAAGTCTTTGAATCGCTTGAATGGTTTTGTTTCGAAGCTCTTCTTTTTTCTTGGGATCTTTTTCAAGAGCAACAGCATCCATTTGTCTGAGATCGACTAGTTCTAAAAGGCGGTCGTGAACTCTCGCACGAATGGCAATATTTCGATCCATGATCGGCTTAGAGATCGATCCTCTCTCTAATATTTTTCGCGAGGATCCACCAGCCTCTCCGTAAGTAAACGGAAGAACTTGCTTGAGAGCATCGAGGGAATTCGTTGAAACAGCTTTTGTCACTCGACTCTTTTCAACTTTTGAATCGAGACTTTGAATAAATCGAATCGAATCGTCGATTCCCTTTAAATACGGATGCTTGGAATTCGTGAGCTGAAGCGGCTTTGCGAGCGCGATCGTCTGATTGAGAGCGGCAGGATCTTCTGGCAAAAGCGCGATCGGATCCATTTGAAATTTTTGTTTGATCACGGTCGGAGTAATAATCGATTTAGAATCGTATCGATTTAAAACAATTTTTTGCACTTCAGAGCCAAACTGAAGTGATCTCAATTTTTTCGAATATTCCGCCGCTTGATTTACTGAAAAAACATTCGCCGCCATCACGACAAAAATGGCTTGAGAGTTTTCAAGCGCTCGAAAAGTGAGCGGATTAAAATCTCGTCCAAGATCAAGAATAACGTAGTCAAACGATCTCGTTAAAAGTTTAAACGCTTTGTCCGTTAGAGCATCGTCTAGCGCTTGGAAATCAGTCGTAAAAGTTGCGCCGTCGAGAAGATGCATTCCGAGTGGATGTTTGGTGACCCACGTCTGAAGGAGTTTGGGGTCGAGGCGATTGATTTGTTTTACAAGATCGACAAAAGTTTTATTCCCTTTTGAATTCAGGGCGACGCCGAGATCTCCAAGATTGGCGACGTCGGCTTCGACTAAGCAAACTGTCTTATTTCCAATTTTGCTTAATCCGTAAGCTAAATGAAGCGCAAAGGTTGTTTTGCCTTCTCCATCTCTAGCTCCACAGACAGAAAGGAGTTGCCCCACTATTCAAATCCCTCTCCAGCAACACCCGCGCCCACTTCGAGATTTTGAATATTCATTTGCTCTTTGATCGAGCGCGTTGAATCTCGTCCAGAAACTAATATTTCTGGAGTAATAAAAATTATCACCATCGTACGATCGGCGCTAATGGAGTGACTTTTAAAAATCTGAAAAATATTTCCAAAAGTACTGGTGACGCCCGGTGAATCACTTCCGAGCGGTTGAAATGAAAACGGCTGACTCGGAGGAGTATCTTTGGCGTCGATAAACGCCGAACGCATCACGCCACCGATCGCGACGGTTTCTCCCGACCTTATATAATGAACGGTATTAATTTTCGAATTATTGGTGAGAACCGAGCCTTCGACGGGAGGAGAGCCGAGTTTTGAAACGTCCACGCCTACCTTAATATCCACAAAGTCTCGCTCATCAGCCGTGGGTGTCACATTCAAAGTAACTCCCAATTGTTTCGGAGGAGACATCGAAAATCCACCATTGCCATTCGAAACCGGAACGCTGAACTCACCGCCAGAGGTGATCGTCGCAGACTCGCCGCTTTTAACGGAAACCGACGGATTTTCAAAGACGCGCGCAACTCCAAGAGCTTTTGCCGTATTTAATTGCGGCAAAAATTGTTGAAGGACAGCCGTAAAATTTACAGCGCCATTTCCGCCGAGATAATTGTAACCAAGAGTAACATTACCGACCGGCGTCCAAGAGAAGCTAAAATTTCTTAGAAACGATTTGTTGAGTTCAACAAAATAAGCCGACACCTGAATAAGTTTTGCGGCACGTGCGCCAGATTTTTTTGGATTAATCGAAAGTGCATTCACAATATTATTTTTATCGACGTATATTTGTGCGAGTTTTTCAGCTCGAAGAGATTCTTCTTCGCTCGTGACTTCGCCTTTTAAGACAATTCGATCCTTAGACGTAGTGACTTCCACTCCCGAAACATTGATTTCGTCTTTAATTCTTCTCGCGAGAATTCTTTGGGTGTCTTGAGAGAGAGTAACGAGATCGACGACGAAATCATTTCCTCTAAGGATTTCGTGAATTCGATCGAGATCGCCCTTTAGGTAAACTTCGCCTTCGATAATAATTTTGCGACCAACGCGTCTAAATTGTAGCCCTTCAATATCACGGAAGAGGAATTTGAGATCTTTCACAAACTGATCGAGATCAGCAGAGGTAACCGTAATCTGAATGCTTGCTTGCTGCTTTCCGGCAGAGTCAAAAACGAGCAGAGCAGTTTCACCGGCCTCAAGGGGAGAAAGGACCACTCTTCTTCGTGCACGATCCGCAACGACAGAGACGATGGACGGATTTCCGATCGCGATCTCGCCGATGTCGTAATCAAAGGATAAACTTTGCGGAACGTCTTTAACTAAAAAAAGTTCTCGACTCTTTTTTTCGACGACAGCTGCTGGGGTGGTCTGCGCTTCTAGAGGCGACGAAGCTGCAGCCATCACTACGAATAAAAATAAATTCTGGATGTAAAAAATTTTAGAATGGTTGCGCAATGACTTGTCCTCCTCTGATTTCTCGGTAGGCGGGTGGGGGTCCTGCCACAATAGGAAGTTTGATACCGAAGGCTTTAAACGGATCGAGATATTCGAGAGCGATCATATCTGCGTCGTTAAATCGACGGAGTGAAAGCGTAATTCGACCGGTGGCTTGAGCTAAAACAATTTTTTGAACATCATCGGGTCTCATCGCAAGTGTAACGTTTTTATTGGTGAGATCTTCTTCGAGAGGCGTTGGACGATTTACGTTTGCGGTTTGAAGACGCGAGTCACGTCCGACGGCGAGAATTCTAATATTTTGAAAAATGGTTCTCGTCTCGGCTTTCAGTGGAATATCTTGACCCACGAGCGGACTTCCTTTTTCGATTTCTTTCGTATTCAAAAAAAGTGTGAGCAAAATATCCACGAAGTGCCCTGGTCGAAGTTGCCCGCCGACACCGATGACATCTTGATCATCTCGAATCCCGATTGTGATCGCGCGATAGCCATCCGGGATTCGGCGATCGAGCGAGCTCTCATCGAATGGAATAATTTTACTTGTAAGAATGGGTTCTCCTTCAAAAATCGTGGCAATCGCAACCTGACCAATGACTTCTTCTTTTTGAGTAGCCGCTCGTGGCGGCAAATAAGCTTTTGGATAATCTTTTTCCATAAACATCGACTCATCGATTCGAGTGTTTGGAGGGATATCTCGCGTCGCCTGAAGAATTTTTACGCGGATATTCAGATCACCAATTTCTTTTTTAACAGCGAGTTGAATGTAATAGACGAAACAAATGATCGCCAATAAGGCAGCCCCAATCGAAACCATAACCGCACGTCTATTTTCCACGAGTTAAAATCCCCTTTGGTTTAATGATACAACCTTTAAAAGCATTGATTCGATGCAGAAGACTTAGCGTCACCAAGCAAAATAAAAACGCATTGCGCTACTAGTGGGGTCAAACCGGTTAG
>JAQBPA010000135.1 GCA_028287765.1 Bacteriovoracaceae bacterium | reverse complement strand
GCGCAGCTGATCCTTCTGAGATTTCTCCAACTGCTCGCTCGGGTGATAGGAATGAGACTCCGTTTTCAAAGTCGGAATGACGACGGGGTGCAATTTGCTTTTCTTTATTTCTGTTTTGCTGCTTAAGCGAGACTTGTTAGATATAGCCATATCAAACCCCTTCGGTACATTTTAAAAGTTTTATTTTTGGAAACCCTTTATCTTTTATCTTTATTTAAAAACTTTGATTCGTTCATCCATTCGAAGCCCCCCATTAGAATACCCAAAAAAAAGGACTGTCAAATTAATTGGAAAATTTATTTTCTAAAAATATGTCGCGATTTCTTCACATTTAATTCATAGAAAAAAAAACTAGACTTAAGTCCTATGTAAAATTTTTCAACTAAACAAATATTTCGACGTAACCTCTCTCTTCGAGATGCCGAAGCCTTTCAATGATGGGTTGAATATAAATTTGATGGCTTTTTAAAAATTCGATTCCGTAATACCAAATTACGCCATCCTCCTCTCGGATTGACTCGTCATCAAAATTGCTTTTAGAAACTTCCTCTGGAGAGATCTGAACGATATAGACGCACTCACCCACCATCTGGATGGGTTTATTGATCACTCCTTTCATTTCAAAATTTAAAACAACTTTGTTTTCTCGACGCAGAACGTCCATCTTGAAATTAGCTTCGGCCTGAGAAAGTCCTTCTTCTTTTCCGTAGAGTCCACAGCCACCGAGGCCTAAGGTATCGAGAATTTTAGCGTCGTATTTTTGTATGTAAGGCCAAAATTCAGTCGCCACGTTTAAAATAGGGAGACCTCTCACATTATATCTCGTGTAAGATCGTTGATCGCTGCACCAAAGTCTCCTGTTCCAAGCTTCCATACGACACCTCTCCTTTTCCTATTCACAAAAACTGATTAAATCGCTCTCCCGATTTAGTTTTTAAAATAAGATTCATGTGTTCAGAGGAAACAGGCTTACTTAAATAAAACCCCTGTGCGATATCACACCCGCAATTTTTTAAGCTTTCAAACTGCGCTCTTGTTTCGACACCTTCACCGATTGTTTTAATTTTATATCCGTGTGCAAGTTCGATAATGGCTTTAAATATTCCTAAAGATTCGAACTTTCCGTCAATCTTTTGAATCACCGAACGATCAATTTTAAGTGAAGTGATGGGAAGCTTTTCTAAATGGGTCATTGATGAAAATCCTGTTCCAAATCCATCAAGTAAAATTTGCACGCCTAGCGACTCTAAATCCTTCAAAAACGAAATGTGCTTTTCGCGATCAGCTAAAATATCGCTTTCACGCACTTCGAATCGGAGTAGACGGGGATCCATAGAAGTCTTTTTGATTAATTTTGAGGTGGTTATTAAAAAATCATCGCTTTTAAAAGCCGTCAAAGCCAAGTTGAGCGACAAATATAAATCTTTGAATCCCATTTCTCGCCATTTAGAAATTTGATTCGCAGACGTTTCAAGAATCCATTCGTTTAATTTTAAAATAAAATCACTGTGCTCGATAAACGGAATAAAATGTCGCGCAGGAACAATTCCTAAAGAGGGATGATTCCACCGCACCAGGCCCTGTACTCCACAGATATTACCAGACCGCATATCGAATTCGGGTTGGTAATGAACTTCAAGTTGATGATTTTCGAGGGCGTATTTTAATTGAGCTTCGAGCTCCTTCGTCTCTTGAGCTTTGACATTCATATTTGCCGAAAAATAGCAGTATCTATTTTTTCCCATCTGTTTTGCTTGAAGCATCGCAAAATCAGCAGCCGAAATGAGGCCTTCAGGTGTCACATCATCTTTCGGATAAACACTTATTCCGATACTAAAAGTTGGAGAAATATATTGTCCGTGAATTTTATAATTGCACGAGACGCTTTCGAGTAATCGTTGAGCCGCGATCGCTGCGTCTTGAACTCGCTTGATATCGTCAAGCACAACCACAAACTCATCTCCGCCAACACGCGCTGCGATATCGCCTCCTCTCAAATCCCCCGAAAGTCTTTTCGCAAATGCTTTCAGTAAATCGTCTGCAGCCGTGTGACCAAAACTGTCATTCACGGATTTAAAATTATCGATATCAATAAACAAGAGACCAAAGGTTTTCGACGTGCGCGCGGCCTGCGCGATGGTATGCTCCAATTGATATCGGAGTAATTTTGAATTGGGGAGTCCAGTCAGTAAATCATGACCAGCAAAATAAGCCTGCTGGTCTCTTTCTTTTGCAATATCTGAAACAATTTTGTGTCTTGCTATTGCATATTGAATAGATTCTGAAAGAGCATTCCCGTCGACGGAACCTTTTACCATATAATCTTGAGCTCCCCGTTTGACAGCTTCAAGTCCGACAGCATCGTCCTCAAGACCCGTGAGAACAATAATAGGAACAGGACCCGCCTCGGCACGAATTTGCTCAATTGATTCTAATCCGTGAGAATCAGGTAAATTCAAATCCAAAATAATAGCGTCAAACCTTTCCCTCTTCACAAATTTAAGTGCTTTCGCGAGACGTTTGACGTGAACCAACCAGTAACGTCCAGCATCGTTTGCGCCGCCTAGGACGATCTCAAACAGTTTGGCATCTGCGGGACTATCTTCCACTAAAAGCAAATGAATTTTCTTCTCACTCTCGAGAGTATTGTCGTCTCGCAGCCGATGAGTGGAATTTTCGTCCTGCTCGACCACTGCTCCCATTTCATTTCGTGAAGGATGATTCATAGATGCCTCCCATCGGCAAACAGTTTAAATTCAATCGTTCTGTCCCCATGTTAGGCCGAAAAAAATGAAGCGTAACCCCCCGCTACATTTGAGGTTTAAATGTGAAGATTCCGGAATCTTTTGAAGGCAAACTGTGAAGAAAAGAGAAGGTTTGTAAAAAAAGGTTTATTTTTTTATAGGGGCAGGATCCAGAGAATATCCAACCCCATAAACGCTTTGAAGATGTTCGAGTGCCGATCCACATTTTCTCTTTAAAGCACTCACATGCTTATCGAGAGTTCTCACAGAAATTTGCAAATCTTGAGTCGTGGGCTCTCCCCAAATTTCAGCAACAATTCGAGAACGCGGCAAAACGACTCCTTGATTTCTAGCGAGCAAGGCTAAAATCTTGAATTCAAGTGGAGTTAAATTAATCGATTGAAAAGTATGGTCAGTTCGAAGACGGACCTCTTGCTTGATCAAATCAATTTCAAGCGCCCCCACGTGAAATTGAGTTTCGGCAGGCGAATCTTGATGACCAGAACGAATACGATTTCGTTCAATCGCCATAGATATAAATAGAGAGATCGATTTATCCGATACCTCTGCTTTTAAAAGATATTCTTCAGCCCCTTTTTGAATGGCTTTCACGCCGATAGCCTCATCTTCTAGGCCCGTGAGTACAATCACGGGAGAGCGCCCAACTGCTTCAAGAATAGCATCCAAGGTTTCTAACCCGCGGCTATCGGGAAGAAAGAGATCTAAAATAACGGCATCAAACTTTTGCGTTGTAAGCGATGAAAGCGCGGCACTTAATCTCGTTACAGAAACAACGTCAAACCGATCTATTTTAGATTTCTCAAGCGCTCTGCACAGAAGTTTAGCATCTGAAGAGTTATCCTCGACGAGAAGTATCTTTAAAGTTCTAGAAATATCCATACCACCTTCGCGCACGAGCCCCTTAAATTAATTCTCAAGCAAAAATGCACTTTTATCTACAAAAGGATTTCACTTTTTCGACTAATTCAGAAAAGCCTTCAAATCGCATGGGTTTTGTTAAATAAAAGTTTGCCTTTAGAGCGAAACAGCGCTCTCGATCAACTCCGGATGTGGATGTAGAAAAAATAATCACTGGAATATTTTTGAACTCTTCAGTGGATTTCAAACGAGAGAGCAATTCGTGGCCATCCATCCGAGGTAAGTTGAGATCAAGCAAAATAAGATCGACATCTAAGACCGATTCAAACGGAGGATTTCGATTGAAAAAATCAAGTGCCTCAATACCATCCTTAACCAAAAAAATTTCAATGGGTAACTGTGCTATCGATAAAGCCTTCATGGTAAGGCGGGCGTCGGAAAGATTATCTTCGACCAGTAAAATTCTCAGCTTCGTCTGACTATCGTCCATGTTCATTTCCTTAATTCCTGATCTACACATCAATTATAGACCATAGCTATTGTCAACATCAGGCGAAAAATGGTGGGCGCGTTTAAATAAGAAGAAATCTTCAACTTTCCATGTCATTTAATTCCTTTCCGATCAACTTGCTAAAGTTGGTAGACAATGTAATTGCTTTTATTAGGAGAATTTTCTGAAAAATAGGCATAGATTTGCTTTTCGCGTTCAGTTTTTGGTCCTATTTGTCTCTTACGTTTGTACCGGGATATTTGGGCTTAAACTAGCCGCCGTAAATGGATTCGCCACATCTATATGGGCTCCCTCAGGGATAGCTCTCGCTTGTTTGCTAAAATTTGGGGTTCGTCTTTGGCCGGCAATTGCTTTAGCCGCTTTTTTTGTAAATACATTTGCAGGTGCTTCTTTAGCCTCGGCGGCCGTCATCTCGGTCGGAAATAGTCTCGAAGGCGTTATCGCGTTTTATATTTTAAATAAACTCTGCAAAGATTTTTTTCAACTCGACCGACTCTTTGATGTCGTCTGTCTTATTGTATTTGGATCGTTCTTAAGCACACTGATCAGTGCATCTCTAGGGGTTGGGACTCTCTGGTTGGCTTCAACCCTTTCTTCAGAAGGGATAGGTTTTACATTTCTCACTTGGTGGCTAGGCGACTTGGCAGGAATTCTGATTGTAACTCCCTTTATTTTGGTTTGGCATTCGTCTTTCTCAAATTTTAAAGATTGGATCTGGAATCAAAAAGAAAAATGGCTACGAATTGTTGAGATTTTTCTTTTGATTGCGATTGTTATTTTTCTGTCTAATGGAATTTATGAACATGCCGGGATACATAAGATTTTACGACTACATTTTCTGTTTCCATTTTTGATTTGGAGTGCGATTCGTTTCGGTCAACGAGGTGCCACGCTGACCGTCATGATTATATCTTCTATCGCTATTTGGGGCACGATTCACGGACGCGGACCCTTTACCTTAGGATCAACTCAAGAAAATTTATTTAATTTACTTGGATTCATGATCGTTTTTTCGACTTCTGCTCTGGTTTTGGCGGCGGTCATTACCGAGCGCAAAAATGCACAAAGACATCTTCAGGAAAATGCGCAAGAGCTTGAGCGATCCAATGCTGAACTTGAACAATTTGCCTCTTTGGCTTCACACGATCTAAAAGAACCCCTTCGAACGATTTCTGTGCGTATCGAAATGCTCAGAGAAAATTTAAAAGAAAATTCTGATCCAGAAATAGAAGAGCATATCGATTTTTCGGTCTCTGCTGCAAAAAGAATGCAGGCTCTTATCAATGCTCTTCTCAGCTACGGACAAGCAGGAAAGAGACAGGCCAAATTTTCAGTGATTGATCTCAATTTAGAAATCAATCGAATAATCGATTTCATGCAAACCGATATTTTTAGGGAACAAGCCAAGCTGACTTTGAGTTCCTTTCCAAAGATTATCGCCGACGGCATTTTAATCGGACAAGTTTTTCAGAATTTAATTTCGAACGCTCTTAAATTTAAAGGGCCCCTACCTCCCGAAATTAATATCGGATGGAACGAGACTAAAACCGAGAGAATATTTTATGTAAAAGATAATGGTATTGGCTTTCCAATGAAATATGCAGAAAGTGTTTTTAAGATTTTTCAGCGCCTTCATAGTAATGATGAAGTAGCCGGGACGGGCGTAGGGCTCGCACTTTGTAAAAAAATTATTGAGCAACACGACGGAAAAATTTGGGTGGATTCTCATATGGGAATGGGATCTACATTCTATTTTTCGATCCCTAAAGAATTGGAATATAAAACTTCAATGCCGCAGAGATAAGATTAACTGAC
>JAQBPA010000046.1 GCA_028287765.1 Bacteriovoracaceae bacterium | reverse complement strand
AACTCCTCAGCTTTTCGGCGGTATCTGGCCGGCTATATGTGTTTCTGGGCCTGATCGGCCCTCGTAGGCTGCCAGCCTCAGAGCAGATAACCTCTTTTTTTAAGTAAATTCAAATGAAACGTATCGGAATTAAACAAAGAGGGAGCTAACAGAATCCGCCCGGTGAATTCGTGCAATGGCGTCCCCGAGGAGCTCCGAGACCGAAAGGACTTCGAGTTTTTTGCAAATCTTCACTTTTTCGTCAGTGGGGATCGTATCCGTCACTAAAAGCCGCTCTATCGGACTATCGTTGATTCGCTGGATCGCGGGGCCAGAAAGGACTGCATGCGTAGCGCAAGCCCAAACTTTTTTGGCGCCATTATCGAGAAGTACGCCAGCTACCTTTGTGAGTGTGCCAGCCGTATCGACTAAATCGTCGAGAAGAATCGCCTCTTTGTCTTTTACATCTCCAATGATGTTCACTTCTGCAATTTTTCCAGGCCCATCGCGACGCTTGTCGGCAATGGCAATCGAGCAATTGAGCCTTTTCGCATAAGCACGAGTTCGCTCCACTCCACCGGCGTCGGGAGATACCAAAACAATTTCTTCCGCTGGTGCCGTGATAATTTCTTGCATTCTCTTCACAAGCACGGGAGCTGCAAAGAGATGGTCGACCGGAATATTATAGAATCCCTGGATCTGAGGCGCATGAAGATCGAGTGAAAAAATACGATTCGCGCCAGCAGCCTGAAGAAGATCGGCCACAAGACGAGCGGTGATCGGCGTTCGAGGACTGTCCTTTCGGTCCTGCCTTGCATAGCCGTAATAAGGCATGACGACCGTAATTCGATCCGGCGAAGCACGCTTAAATGCATCGAGCATCACGAGAAGCTCCATCAAAGTTTCGTTGGCGGGCGAACAAGTGGATTGAATAATAAAGACATCTCGACCACGAACATTTTCATTAATTCGAACGAAAGATTCTCCGTCCGAAAACTTTTTAACAGTTGCATCACCCATGGGCACTTTAAGATATTTTGCAACTTTTTGAGCTAGACCCGGATTTGAATTTCCCGTGAAAATTTTCAGCTCAGGTTCAGACATATTCTATTCGTAGCTGTCTTAAAAAAAAACGGCCAGCTTCAAAATCGAAAAAGATAAAATTTAAGACTTCATCAGTTCAATTACGCAATAAACTGTTTAACCAAAGTGATGAATGATTCTATATCGTAAGGTTTTTCTGCGAACCCCGCGACCAGGTTTCTGAAGTGCGCAAGGCTAGGATCTTGCGCTGAAAAAGAAGAAAGCCCCACAATCTTTGTTCGATTTAAAATCTCTGGAATTTCCGACTGAACGATTTGCAAAAACTCGTCTCCATTCATTTCTGGCATTGAATAATCGAGAAGAATAAGTTCGGGAGTCTCTGAAACCTTCAGGTAATCAATAGCCTCCTGACCTGAATTGAGCGCGACAACTTGATAACCGCGAGACTTTAAAATGAGCTGAAAGGCGATGGCTAAGTCATGATTGTCATCGACGAGTAGAATCATAAAGCTAAGTCCCCATCTTTTTTTTATCCGTCGATTCTTGATAGACGTCAGGAATCGAAACTACAAAACAGGTTCCCTCGCCGAGGGTCGACTGTACAGAAATTTTTCCGCCAAGCGCAGAAATGAGAGCTTTGCCTAAAGAAAGTCCAAGTCCAAGCCCAGGTAAAAAAGACTGCGGTCCCGGTGCCCGCTCGAATTCCTCAAAAATTTTATCCAAATAATCGGGCGCAATGCCGATACCGGTATCGATCACTGAAAACTGAAAGGAATCAGATCCAAGTTTCGTTTCTACACTGATCGAACCACTCTTGGTGTATTTGATCGCGTTCGATACCAGATTGGATAAAATGAGTCTCAGCATTTCAGAATCACAGGTGATCAGTTGATCCTGATCCACAAATTCTTTTAAAAGAAGCCCCTTACTTTCTGCGAGGGGCCTATATTCTGAGATGACTTGATGAACAAACTCAGAAAGATAAAATGAACTTAGCCGAGGATTAAATTTACCCTTTTGAATTCGAGAATATTCAAGAAGAGTTTCGACAAGCGATTTCAAAGAATTCGAGGCTCGAAGCAAAGTTTCTAGAAGGCTCTTCTGCTTTTCGTCAGTGATTCCACTCAAACTCTCGTAAAGAAATTGAGCGGTCATCATGACTGTTGATAAAGGAGTTCGAAGTTCGTGCGAAACCAAGTTAAGAAACCTTGTTTTGGCTTTTGACGAATCGAGAGCATCATCTCGAGCAATGAGAGCCGTTTGAACAGCCGTTTCGAGCTCTTGTTTCTGAAGAACAATTTCTCCAGTCAAGGCCTGCAAATCGGATTTTTTTGTTTTTAATTCTTTTTGTAAGGTCTCTCGCGATCGAACAAAGTTTAAACAATTCTGAAGCCTGACAAGTAATTCTTGAATGGAAAAGGGCTTCACTAGGTAATCGAAAGCGCCTTGCTCAATAATTTGGACTCGCAATTCATCGTCCGCCTTAGCGGTTAAAAAGATAACCGGAATACTCTGTAAATCTGGATCCGATCGGAGCTCCTTAAAGAATTCAGCTCCACTAAGTCCCGGAAGCATCAGATCACTTAGAATAACTTCAGGGCGCAAAGATCTGATTTTTTCTAAACTGTTCACGGCACTGGCAAAACTGATGACAGAAAAATGAAGGCTCAGAGAATCTTCCAAGAATTTTCGCATTTCAAAATTGTCTTCAATAATCAGAATTCTCGATTGCATTTCACCTTCAGAAGGAAAAGATTCCAAATCTTGATTTTGAGTACGTGTAAGATCTTGAGCAGATTTCACGGAGTTCTCGTTAAGTGAAGTAAGCAAATACTCAGACTCTCTTAAAGAGATGGCATTCTCTGCAGGCTTAAACCAAGGAATGCGAACAACAATTCTGGCACCACCCGATTGCGATGCTAAAAGATGAACCTCTCCGCCATGAAGTTCGGTAAACTCTTTTACAATCGAAAGGCCAAGCCCCGTTCCGCCAAACGATCTCGAATCTCCGCTATCGACCTGATAAAAACGTTCAAACACCCGTTCTCTGAGATAGGTTGGAATGCCGGTGCCGTTATCTTCGACTTCTAAAATAAGGTCATTCTTATCCGACACTAAAGAACATTTAATCTGAGAGCCGACGGGAACGAATTTAAAAGCATTTGATAAGAGATTCGAAAGTATTCGTTCTATTTTTTCAGAATCAACGGAAGCAATCCAATGATCCTGAACAGAAATTTGGTAATCGATTTTTTTTTCATCGGCTAAAATCTTAAACATTCCAGCATTCCGTTTAATCAGTTCTCCTAAATCGACGGTCGATCTCTTAAGCACCATTTTTCTTGCTTCTAGCTTCGCAAGATCTAAGAGATCATTCACATGTTTCAAAACGGTCAGAGCGTTTGAACGAATCGTTCCAACAAGATCTGATTTTTCATCCACAAGTTTGGGTGTCGAATTCCATTTCTCAACCGAACCCAAAATGAGAGTAAGAGGAGTTCTTAATTCATGGCTGATATTGGAAAAAAACTGACTCTTAAGGCGATCATATTCTTTTAAACGTAGATGCGCTTCTTCGATTCCAAGAAGTTTCAAAAACAGCTCGCGTTTAAGAGAAATTTTTATATGGGCTGCTGTAATCCCAATAATTCCCGTAAGAGTTAGAAAAAATAAATTGTTAATAAGAATGGCCGTGTTTTCAAAATGGAAATGTGCATGGATCACAACAGGAATCCAATAAGCGAGATAGCAAATCCCAATAGCAATGGTGGTTGCAAGAACTCCGTAAGGAAATAAAATCCCGAGAGCAACAATCACCAAGCAAACGCCCGCATAGTACGGACTCTGATAGCCGGTCTGAATGAGACACATCGCCGTAATGCTGAGGCTCGCTAAAAGAGCAAAGACCAAGGTGTAACCATAAGGGTGATTACGAGCGGATTGCGTCTTACTCGTAAAATACATACCGATACAAACAATCGAAATGAACAAACGAATCAGAG
Source organism: Bacteriovoracaceae bacterium (assembly GCA_028287765.1). Taxonomy (GTDB): domain Bacteria; phylum Bdellovibrionota; class UBA2394; order UBA2394; family UBA2394; genus JAQBPA01. Next base: position 1,770 of record JAQBPA010000046.1, on the reverse strand, counting down.
AGAGCGAAATAAAAACGGGTCGAGAAGTAAACCAATCCAAAAAACCACCAGCAAAAAATAAAAAAGCGCCCAGAAGACAACTCCACCGATAGGCGATAGCTCCTTCTGTTCGAAGTTGTGCCTGAAACTTTTCCTTAACTTCTGGTGTCCACAAACTTATTGCCATAAAAGAAGATTCGATGTTTTTTTGGGTTCCCTAAAAATGAGCCCATAATAGAGATATCGCCCATTATTGCAAGCCCCCGCAACGCCTTGTAAAAGCTCATTATTTTGTTGGAACTTAGACTAAAGTCGGTTGTTTGTCCGCAGATCTAGAAGCGAGTTGAGAACCTTTGAGGCCGAAAGGCCGATTGGGTACCCGAAAAAGGTGTTTGGTATTTGAACGTCGGAGGAAATAAAAACACGAGTAAAAGCCGATATTCAATTTAAAAAATATATTGAGATTTTGAAAGTTATGACTCACGACGAATATATGCGAGAGATAAATAAATGAAAACTTCCGTCACAAAGAACGAAATTTTAGAAACATTCGAAGAAATGACCTCGATTAAGAAGTTGGGATCACTTTATTATGAGCTCGTTGGACAGGCCCCGATCGTTCCCCTCTTTAGAGACAGGCATCCGAAATTACCTTTAAAAAAGATATTCGAGATAGGTATATGGAACAGAATGTTTCTCTGGAAGTTTAAGACCTGTTTCCAAACTCCACTACTCTCGTTGGTGTTGGCGGCAGGTTCTCTATCCGCAAGCTCTTCCCTTCAGGCTGCTCAATCTAACTGGTGCCAGAGAACACTGACAAAACTGACTTCATCTTCGGTAGTTCAGAGAATTCACAGTATTCGCATTCGATTCAAAGATCATATCGATCAAAACCAAAAAGAAACCATCGCTGAATTGAAGGAGCGGGGACTAAAGATCAGACCCATTCTCTACCTTCGAACACTGGCTGAATCATCAGCGATCTTTTGGCTTACGGTTTACGGGATGGAAGGGATGAAACTTTTGGACACTGCTTCTGGACATAATTTATTCGGGGGTAATGCACATGGTTCTGAAATAACCAACCACATCGTTAGAAATCCCGCGTTTATGGTATTCGTTTTGAGCGGCTTTGCACCACTAACTGAGGAGTTTAGTTTTCGCCTTATTCCTCGAACTCTTTTCGGAAAATCTTGGCGGGTTGGAGTTGCGTCGAGCCTCATCTTTGGATTTGCGCACAATATTCATCAGATTCCTCTGCCCCAAATTATTGGCGGATTCTATTTTTGGTATTTGCTAAAGAATCGTGGGCTAACGCATTCGATCTTGGCTCACTCGATTACCGGCACTTGGGTCATTATAGGAACCCTCTATCTTTAGTATTAGGTTCGAATTCTACTGGACTCTGGGGAGGTAGGATTCCGTTACCTGCACTCTCAAACACTTCGCAAAAATCAGAGTCGATAAGCAGAAACGCTCTGTAGTAATTTTAAAGAACCTTCAAAAAAATCATTAGGTAATGGGACACCCGAAACGTGCAAAATCCAGTGCGTTGTCATAGGGTTATCACTAGAAAAATATATTTTTAGGTTATTGACGTGTTGAGCAATATATTGCACAATGGAGGTCTCTTTGATAACAGTGAAGATCCGAGAGTTAGAGGTCTATGAGGCCAATGGAAAGAAGCCGTTCGATCTCTGGCTCTGGAAGCTTAAAGATAAACTAGGACGTGCGAAAATCTTAACAAGATTAGATAGGGCTTCGGAGGGAAACTTTGGCCAGCATCGTAAT
>JAQBPA010000240.1 GCA_028287765.1 Bacteriovoracaceae bacterium | reverse complement strand
AAAAGATTTCGTTTTCTCGCAAGCTCTCAGCTCTCAACAGTCAGCTACTCCCATCAATACATCCTCCCGTACGGTACGGTCTTTGCACAATTCAAAATAAATAGAGCGGATCACTCAGCCGAGATTGACCTTTTTTTTCTAGATCGTTACTTTTCGGTTCGGTGGTGAAGGGGATTTAATGCCGAGCTTTGCAATACATTTAGGTCTTTGGATGAATATTGTGTCTTCGCCCTACTGGGAGGACCACAGTGTGGATTTGGCCCATATCGTTTGCGCTCATTCGTTAGGTCTACTTCCATCTGAATCCACGTCACTCGTTCGACCAAGCACTACGGATGGTCTTCACATTCAAGTGGAAGGAAATAAGGGCGATCGCTTATTGACAGTTGAACTCAGAAAACTACCACAACGGCCGGGAGCACTTCGCGTAGATTATATCGCGATCGCGGTAACAATTCCATCCAACCATGCTGATGATTATTCAAATGAAATTACAATTCAGCGCTGGACGAGAAATATTCAGACGTCGGTTTTGGATGTTCCTGCAAGAATTTTGGCATTCAATCAGGACCAAACAGAATTGAATGTTTTATTTGATGGAGGTTTTGGAGACATTCGTGGCGCAGATGTAAAACTTTGGGAGTGGTTAAAAAGTAAACTTAAGGGTCAGTCCGTTCAAACTTATCGAGAATCTGCCGTTGCCATCCCTCAATTGCGAGTAGCATCGATCAAAGAGATGCAAATCGTAAATCCGAAAAAAGGCGAAGCAAGTTTGTATTTTTATCGAAACGCAAACGAGCGAGTTCGGTTGGCCACTATTTTGAAACCTGATGGGGGTCAAAAAAAGACGTTCAATCAAAAATCGCATGATCAATATTTAGATATGTTAGAGAAAAATGATCCTCACCTAGCGAAGGGTTGGATACCTCTCTTGCTTCTTGAAAAAAATAATCTCGATGCTACCGACAAAGACGCTGAGCCGATTATCAGCCAGACTACTGCGTTTCTACCGAACGTTGCTGCTCGCTAAAGAGTTCGGCGAGCGCGACTTGCTCGTTGGAAAGAAGGCCAGCGCACAAAAGCTTTGGCTCAGCTTGAATTTGCAAAAAATATACTGCTGAAATTGAAGGTCTCATCGATGCAGGTTTCAATAATTTTCGAGGCGCTGAAATTTCTTGATTCGATCGCTCATATCGGACGGTATCTCGTAAAACAGAAAAAGTTTTGTCCTCGCGAGAATGCAAAGCGAAACAATTCTGGACTCGCCTAAGCGGGTACCGACTATTTCTGATTTTACCTCGGTCATTTCCGATAAATTAGAAAAGATCCTTGCATGAATGTCATTGTTGACATCGCTAATATTCTGGTTCTTTGACCTTCAGGAGGGATGATGACAAAAACTTTCTTTGCCTACTTCACCGGTGTTTTTTTTAGTTTTTCGAATGCATGTTTTTGTGTTGAAACCTTCGTTTGCATTCAAGACGAACTGAAAGACGATGGAGATTTTCGAAAGCTTGAACTCCTTGAGAGTTCAACCAATAAAGATAAATTTGAATTGAAGTACACACAGCGACCTGGAGGATTCGAGTCGAATGAATCAAAATTTACTGATGTTACTTTGGCAAAAAATATGACCTGTAGTGTTTCAAAGGGACATCAGCTCGTATGGCAATGTAGTTCGCCTTCGGATTCCGTTGAGACGTCGGTACTTACCGAAATCAAACCGTACGGAAAGGATGCCGCTGGGCGACCTGAAGTTCATATCATCGAGCAAGTTAGGATTCGTGTAATTTCGTCAGAGTTAGCAAAGGCAGAATATCATGAGCTTGTGGAGGGAAGTGAGTCTTCAGCTCAAAGCAATGGCACAAAGGCAATAGCCACAATCAATTTTCTAAGAGATGGATGCGTTTCTAAACGTTAATCAGCATTTCTAAAAATTTTGGAAAATTCAGATTTTTTTTCAGTCGGCTGGGACTCGGATGGGGCGGTATTGCCCAGAGAAGTCTCGCGGGTGGTGCCGCGGCGATTTTCCCCCCTTCAAAAACATAGAAGTAAACTTCAATGATGAAGCTCCGCATGTTCTTTCCAATATTCCACCACATAGTCTCTAATTCTTTGTTCCCTTTCCGCACTTTCCGCTGCTTCTAGTGCTTGTCGTAGCTGGAGCTGTTGCTTTTTTTCAAAGTCGACGATTTCAACAGGCGGTTTATCGAAATGATAAAATCTATGAATTGCATGAGGTATTTCTCCTTCTTCCTTAAGCCGGATAAGAATTCTTTTAAGTTGCTGCCTCAACTCGCTTTCAGCCATCTGGACGGTTCTAAAACCTAATTTATATTCCTTTGAAAGAGCTTCGATGGGTACGGGATTTTCATAATTTAAAATACGTTCAAGAACGATGGCAAATCGATAAGGTTTCCATTTAAGCATTGTGCCAAGTCTAGTGATTTGTTCATAAAACTGTGTTTCTAATTCGCGCTCCTCTAATTCACTTTGAACATCCCTCTGGAAAAACCTATCGTCCACTGCGCGCTTTAGATCTCTCGAGCTAAGATTAACGAACTCATCGCTATGAAATTGTTTGAATACAGAATCTGTCCAAAAATTCTTTTTTTGTACTCCTTCCGGTCGATTTTTACTCTTTTTGCGGCGGCTACCTGAAGAAGGTGTTTCATCTTTCTCTTCATCTCGATGTAATCGAACGGCTGCTTCAAATTCATCATTCTCAGCCAAAGAGGAGAGAAGTCTTCCCGCCTTATTTTCATTCATATCGAAAAACAATCCAATCGTTGAGCTTGGCTTACCGGCGTAAAGACGTCCGGTCCGACCAACTTTTTGTAAGAATGTTTTGGTCGACATCACACTACGAAAATCAATATAGGCGGAGAGTGCTGGGAAATCAGCTCCTTCCGAAAGTCGGCCGACGGTCACCAGATAATTGATTTCATTTTTCTTAAATTGAGTGAGAATGCGTGTTTCTTCATCTGGAGATAAAGAAGAATGGAAGGCGGCAAACTTACGACTCTCGAATGCACGATTCATAACCTCCGCAAGTCTTTCAGCTTCATCAATGGACGTTGTAGAAATGGCTCCCATTCGATTGGCCTCAATGATGGGTCGAATGGCATTAAAAATATAAGGATAAGCCAGGGGATTCAAAGAACGAAAATGATCTTCTGGAGAAGGTTTAATAAATAATTCTATATCTTCGGGTATCAGCCACTTACCGAATATATGAATCTGGCCAAACGGAGTAATATCTCCTTCTTTCATAGCGAGTTTAAGTTGTAAAAGGATCTGGTCTTCATCTCGCTGAAAATGACCTTTGTTAGTACGAAATTCTTCGGCGGTATCGATATAGGTCCAAAATGCATTTTCTCCAAAAAGCTTCTGAATATTAATTAAGCGATGAACAGGCGTAGCGGTTGAACCAAATAAAAAACTATGGGCCTCAGAATCAAAATGAAAAGCGTTTAGCATTTCAAGTGCCTGCTCGGCACCTGCATTATGAATTTCATCGTAAGTGATAGAGCCTAAATTTTTTTGAATCGAACGAATGGTAGAAATATTATCGATCGATGTTTGATGCCGGTTGCGAAGAGATTGAATGGTTGTCACAATCACAAGCGGACGAGAGAGCCCGCCGGATATTTTTTTAGCCAATTCGCTTAATGGAGGTGCTGTTTGCTCATCTCCCCAAGTTTCGAGGTCGAATTGAATGGATGAGTTCCGCTGGATGGATCTGACTTCATCGGCGAGTTGGTGAAGAAGATAAGTTTCGTCGACGACGATCCAATGCAATTTTCGAGGAAGCTTAAGAAATTCTTTGAGTGCTTCTTTGATCACATAAGTTTTTCCGGTCGATGTCGGACTTACGAGCAGGAATGAACGGCCGTCTTTCGCGATCGTCTCTTTAAAAGCTTTGGCTGCCTCTAACTGGACTTGGCGGGGCTGATATTCTGGCTCTCCCAGTTGCCTTTTAATTTTCTTTATTTCGGCGCTTTGAATTTGAGGATGAAGAGGGTGGCCCACTAAAAATCTTCGGACAGTCGATTCGTCTACTTCGTAATAATGAGGAGGCAATTGTAAGGTGTAGACTTCGGATGATTTTGTAAAATGGGGTTCTTTCAGATGAGGAAAAACTCTTATCTCAATATCTGGCGCATTTTTAAAACCAGACAATCGAAGCAGCTCTTCTGTTTCAACCACTCGGCGATCGGAATTCGCTTTACCTTTGAGAAGCGCCATTCCCGTCGTCGGTAAAATGGAGGTATGTAATAGACGGCCGAGCTTCGACATTTTTTCGAGGCAATCCGACCCAGCAACGACCGTCTGCAAAGAAAGAAGACTGCAGCCTAAAAAAATACAAATTTTACGCACTTGAAACCCGCCGACCATCAGAAGGTAAATATGCAATTCTTATGCCAGGCCACGACCTTGATTTAGCTTACGTGCGAGTAGCGTCTGAATCATTTCAAGAGCTTAGAGATACGATTGATCAATCAACCTAAGGTTTGAGACTAGTTTAGTGTACCTCTGCGATTAAAGCTGGGCACCAAGAGAAAATTACTCTGACCCCTTTTTTCCCACTAACGCCCATCTCGCAGATATATCCGCTTAAGTCGGTAATGCGCGAAGTTGTCGGATGCCCAAAGAATCGGAAACGCCAGAACGCCTCCTATCACGCCAGCCTCTATGTCGGGCCAATCCAGAGGATGTTTGTAGTAAATTCCATCCTTGTATTCCACGAGCAAATTTACTCCTACGATTGAAGCAAGAATGGCGAGATACGGATATTTTTTGGGAATTGGGCGTCCTTTGTAATGTGTAAAAAAATATCTGTGCATGCCGAGCAGAACGAGAGCACCTGATAAGGTTTGAGTAAAATTCGAATAGTGATCGGGGATGTATTGCCCCGAAAGCTGAAGACTGCTAGTCGAGAACTGAATGGAGGATTTATGGTTTTCACTTTAATATCTTGGGTCGTCCTTACAACGAGTTGTGGTTCTGATGTTTCATCTCTGGCTCCCGAACACGTCAGTCAAAATTTGCAAACATCCGTGGCTCAGTGGATTGCTCGCGCTCATGAACCAGTAAGCAGAGTTGTTTGGTCCGCTGACGGCAAATCGGTTTTGCTTGGGACTTTAAAAAACCATTATTCCATGACGGTTATAAATGAATCCGCAAATGGAATTGAAATAGCGAACGTAGAGAATCTTGGAAATTGGGGAACTGCACAAAATCGAGTAGATCGAGTTTTAAACTTCCAAGGATTGAAAAGTGCAGAAGGAGATCACAGTCTCAGAAGTCCCCTCGTACTCAAGATCGCACGACCTTCAGGCGGCAAAGGAGAAATGTTTGAACTACGAACCTTCAATGCGACTCCATTTGGCGATTGGCTTCAACCAAAACCACAGCCGAAACTTTTTAATGAAGTCATCAGTGCCGACCATAAATACCTAGTAGCATCTGAGAGAGTGGGTAATAAAACTCAGATTCAAGTGGTCGATATCCGTGCTTCCAAAGTCATTGCGAGAAGCTTCGTTAATGAACAGTTACCCAATGAAATTATTCCGTCTGACGATTCAAACTACTTTGTCTTTGGAAACAGTAATTCCAGTAATTTGCTTGTCTTAGATTTAAGTGACACTTCCGCACCCGTCCTAAAAGAGCTTGCGCTTAGCACTTGGGGGCATAATCAATTGCAGGTTCGTCATGTTCTTCACTTTGTCCGTGCAGACGAAAGCTCGGCAATTAAAGGACTTTCATTCAAATATCCAATCATCAGAGCTGCTAGTCCTTCGCGCGGTGGACATCCAACCGATATTAAAAGTCGTAACGCACTTTCGATCGTCGGACATTTGTAAACGGCTAATCCTCTCTAGGCTCGACGAATAAAAAACATTGCCTTGCTGTAATCCTGTGTCATGATCCGTGGCTTAAGGGATAAAAAATGGGCAAGGGTGTGCGTAAAATTTCTTTTCAATTTTGGATCATCCTTTTGATCGCTGTCGTCATTTGCTTTGAACCCATGCGCTCGACCTATGCAGCGATCAAAGGCTTCAATTACGAAAATGAAAATCTGTGTCGATCAATTGTTTTGGCGCTTCAAAAATCTCGTAAAGTTGAAAAGGCCTCTGAAAAAATATCGAAATTAGTTGTCGATCCCGCTCTCACGTTTGATCAGGTCACTGAAGCCCCGGCCTTCTCCATCTATCTCTATTATAAATTTATCGCAAAGGATGCGCCTCCGGGACTTGCCAAGGCTGCACGCGAAAAATTAGCTGAAGCTTTGGGTGATAAAACTGGAGAGCAGCTTGAAAAAATCGACGCCGCAATGACCAAAGTCTTAAACGATCCCGATGCGAGAGAAGATTTAGAAAATGCAACGAAAGCATTTACAAAAATACTTCCCGACGCTCCTTCACAAATGAAATATCTTTTTCAACAAATCATTGCGCTCCCCCGAACGCTTTATAAAATTCACAAAATTGTGAAGGAGTCTTATAGCACTCAAGTCTTCGACGAAAATGTTTATGCATTCTGGGGTTTTCATCATCTCTTCAAAGACAAGCATTTCACCATGCGAACGTGGAAGCCTACGCCCGTTAAAAACATCAATCCGTATCAAGTCGTCGATATGTCTCCGCTTGACCTCGCAGCGGTCATGAAAGTCGCTATGGAAATTGAAGATCCTATTGCGGGTTATTCCGCAGAAAGTGGTAGAGGCTTTCGCTTTCTACTTCCTACGCTTGGAAGATTCATGGGCAAAAATGAAGAGCAGCGCAATTACGCAAAAGAACACAGAATTGCCTGGTGTGAAAGTCCTTGGTGCCGAGAAGAAGATCGTCATGCAGATGGATTTGAAAGTATGATCGAAAAAATCACGGGGACGAAACCGTCGCGAGCTAACCCAACCGTTGTAAGTCCTGTCACCTCTGACGAAAATGCTGCCCTTCAACATCTTTATAGTCGTGAGTCGACCGAGTGGAATGCTTCGTCCGTTTACGTCGTGATGGCTGCCCATGCCGAGGGAGAATTGAAGCAATTTGTCATGAAATTGATGCAGGACGAAATTAAACATCTCGGCGTAGTTGGCGCTGCAGACATTTATCTTCTGGGTCATCGCCCTTGGAATCGGTTACTTCAACTGATCAAAAAAGCTTTGAGTGAATTTTCTGAACACAAAGACGCGCGAACGGAAGGTCAAGCATTCACCAAAATGCCGATCATGCTTTTTGAAGTATTTATTACGCATATCTTTACCGAATATTATACTCGAAAATATCTAGCGACCCTTCCTCTTGAAGGTTTAATCGAAATATATGAAACCCCTTCTGAGCAGCCCGAACTTGCTGCATTTAAACCAACCCCGGAACGACAAGCCGAAATTGATCGCGAGCTTCAGATTGGAACAGAAAAGCGAGCGCGACTTGCGCGCTGGATCGAGGGCCAGCGTCCGAAAGCTTTAGCTCAGCTCGAATTTGCAAAAAAACGTAATGCCGAAATCGAAGGTCTCATCGATGTTGGTTTCAATCATTTTCGAGGTGCCGAAATTCCAGGCTCCGAAGATGAGAGGGGATACTTGGCACTCATTAATAGTTTCGAAATTTCTTCGTTTAGTTCAGATGAAACGGCACTTTTGCGAGAAACTTTAAGAGGCCGCCTTCGTTTCTATCAAATTAAAAATAATCGTCATATACTGGCTCGACGTGAAAAAGAGAAATCACAAGCATCAGCCCAAGCACCGTAAGGAACAGAATGGCTGCTCGCTATAAACGATGGCGGGTTCGAAAGCCCGGCGCGATCGATCGCCTGCACTTAACCGAATTCGAATTGCCAGCCTTAGCTTCGGATCAAATTCGAATCGAGACAAAGTGTTTGGGCCTCAACTTTGCAGATATTTTTGCCATTCTTGGAATTTATTCCGCAACACCCAAAGGGGAATTTACTCCAGGACTTGAATTTTCTGGAATCGTAAAAGAAGTCGGCAGCCAAGTTTCAGAATTTAAACCGGGCGATCGAGTCATGGGACTCACCAAGTTTGGCGGCTATTCAGAAATCATCGATATCTGGCCGGCCTACTGCGATCGACTGCCAGACGATTGGAATTTCGGTGAAGGAGCATCCTACCTCGCACAAGCGATCACAGCATGGTACGCACTAAAGCATCTTGGAAACGTGCAGGCCGGACAAAATGTTTTAATTCATAGCGCCGCTGGAGGGGTCGGCTATTTTGCATTGAACTTTTGCAAAAAACTCGGCGCGCATCCGATCGGAACTATTGGCTCAGAATCTAAAAAGCCGTTTCTTCACAATCTTGGTTTTTCTGAAGTGGTTGTGAGATCAAAAAATCTGAAGCAAGATCTAGAGAATATTTTAGGCGCTCGCCCTTTACATCTTGCGTTGGATTCGGTCGGCGGAAAAGTTCAAAAAATTTCGTTTGATCTTCTGGCGCAAACTGGACGCCTTATTGTTTACGGAGCGGCAGAATATGCACCCGTGGGAAACCGACTCAATTTGTTTAAGAGTGCTCTCACTTATCTCCGCAGACCTAAATACGATCCCCTAGATATGATTCCACTCAATCGTTCCATCATGGCTTTCAATATCATTTGGTTGTGGGATGATCGGAATCTTTTAAAATTAATTTTAAATGAAATGCGAGATATGGGGATGATCCGTCCTTTTATTGATCGAGCGTACCCGTTTAAAGAGGCTATTGCAGCCGTCAATCACCTTAAAAGCGGAAAGACAAAAGGAAAAATTGTTCTGTCAGTCGACAGCCAGCTAATCTATGAATAAAAGTTCGGACCCGTATTTTACCAACGACAATTCGTTTCGAGATGAAGAAATAAACTCCAAACTAACTATAGTTAGGAGTTCAGATTTTTACTCCATGTAGTCTGAAAAGAATAAGGAAAGGGTTAACATCATGAAAAACGGAACCATTAAATTCAAAGCTCCTGAGACTGAAGCCGATCTTATGACAAAACTTTCCAAAGAGGATGCCCCGCTCTCTGCGACGGACGAAAGAAATGATGAAGCTTCTAATGAAATTGTGACTGCTTTCGAAGAAGCTCTTGGAACGAACCGAGGCTTTATAAAAACAAATGCTCAAGACCCTAAGCGTCGAAATCGATTTTGAAAGGATAGATTTATTTTTGCGAAGCCAAAAAGTGAGCGCTAACCGGCCGATTTGATGCGTTATTTATCTGTTTTTAAAAAATTGCGAGTGAGCATAGCTTTAATCGCGCTAGTTTGCTAAATAGTCTTTACCTAACGGGAGTTAGGCCTTCTTGATAATCGCCTGTGATATTTATGAAAAAGTTATAAGCGTGTCGATTGTTTTTCGAATGGTGCTGCACTGTATTAAAAAAGAGAATAATGATGAGCTTCGTCCAAAAAAATTCATTTTCAAAAATACTTCTTGTCGAAGATGAAGAAGCCATTGCTAAACCACTCACAAGACTTCTTCGCATGAGTGAATATGACGTGAACTGGGCAACTGACGGACAACAAGCCCTCGAAATATTGCAAATTCATCCCGATACAAAGTTGATGCTTGTCGACATTATGATGCCTGTCATGAATGGTTGGCAATTCCGAGAGGCCCATAAAAATATGAAGAGTCCTCTTAATGAGATCCCAGTCATCTTTTTGTCTGCAGACAGTCAATCTGCAAGCAAGGCGAAAGAAATGCATGAATGTTTCGTTTCAAAACCTATTGATCTAGATCACCTCAAGTTTTTAATGAAGGAACTCATCAATAAGTCTGATAAAGGGTCTAAATCAATTTAAAAACGAATTGATATAAGTAGGGGGAAAATAAATATGGACGGAATATTATCATCTCAACAAAATTTACAAATCGATAGTGAGAAAATACTTTCGCCATCTCCTCTTCACGAGATCCGCTCTCCCTTAAGTGCGGCACATATGGGCCTCACGCTTGTCCGTACGGAACTTGAGCTAGGCTCAATGAGCGTTGGTGAAGCGATCGATCTTCTCAAAAAAATTGAACTTAAAATGATTCAAACGTCAGAACAGCTTGAAAAATTTAAAGATCGCCTCTAACTCTTTCGTAAAATCGGAGATCAAATGCCTCGGCAAGCTAAATATGTGCCACCAAAATTAGGTAAGCTTCTTTTAGTTGAGGACGAAGAACTTATTGGCCTTTCCCTTAAAAAGGAGCTTGAAAAAAAAGATTTGAACGTACAATGGACGCCCTCATTTTCAGAAGCTTATAGAATTCTTAAAGAATGTGATGTTCATGCCCTTGTCACCGACGTTTACATCACCCCTCCAGAGCCCGATGGATTAAAATTAGTTAAGTTTGCGAGCGATTTTGGAATTCCTTCTATTATTATTACTTCCGCACTCGATGTGGAGGTGGCAAAGCAAGGCTTAAACCGAGGTGCTGATTTCTTAATTGAAAAACCAGTTCAAGCCGATGAACTTCTTAAGCAGTTGATGCAAATTTGGGAAAATCCGAGAGGCCTTATTGCGCGACGTGAAAGATATTTAAGCCTTCATAAACTTACCCAAAAGGAATGTGAGTTGTGCCGGCTGATTCTGAAGGGACTCACGAACCAAGAAATTGCTGATTCAAGTGAGACAACCGTCGGAACAATTAAATTCTACAGCTCGCAAATTTTTGAAAAATTTGAAGTGAAGAATAGAGCAGAGCTCTTCAACCTTATTTTTCCGACTTAAAATAGTCTTTAGCTTAAATTTGCGATCTGTTTAGATTCCTTCTCGAGCAAATGGGTCTGAAATCGTCTCGGAAGAACAATTTCAAACGTCGATCCTTCTTTCAATCGACTCTCGACATGAATTTGACCCCCGTGTGCATGCACGATTTCTCGAGTAATATATAAGCCGAGACCAAGACCTCGCTTTTGGAGCCCCAGGGTCGACTGTTCAAACTCATTGAAAATGCGACGAATGTCTTTTTTCTCAATTCCTATTCCATGATCTTTAACTTTGATCCAAATCTCGGCATCATTTCCGCCGAAACTCACTTCGATCGGACGGTTGAGACCAAATTTTACAGCATTCGAAATAAGATTAACCAAAACTTGTCTTAACCGTTCTTGATCGGCTTCGAGATCAAGTTTGAATACACTCTCTTCGGCAATAACTTTAATCAGGGAGTTTGTAGAAAAAAGTTTAGTAGTCGATTCGATCCATTCACGAATTGAAAACGTGCTTCTAGATAATAGGAGTTTGCCGTTTGTAATTCTTGCAACATCTAAAAAGTCATTAATAAGGTTTGTAAGCCGTTTGTACTGCTGCTCGCATTCATCGATCACTTCAAGACAGTCGATCTGAACGGCTGGGTGATCTTTGAGAGCGGCTTGAATGCTTTGCCTTAAAACTTCGATCTGTAAATTAAGACTTGCGATGGGAGTTTTTAATTCGTGAGAAGCAATGGCAAAAAAATGATCTCGAAGTTCAACGGCTTCCCTAAATTTTTCTTCAGATTTTTTAATGGTCGTGATGTTTAAAAGCACTCCCTCAATGCGGACGACTTTTCCACTGGAGTCCCTGAATACGATTCCGACCGAGTGAACCCAACGTAGTTCGTCCTCTTCTGTTCTTACGCGAAAAATAAGATCAAAATCAGATCCTGCTTCAGAAGATTTAAGACCTTCGATCCAACTCGCCACCATTTCCGCATCCAAGGAGTCAACGCACTCAAGCAGGCGCTCTAGCGACCATTTTTCAGCTTTTATTCCAAGAACTTGATCGTGTTCAACTGAAGCATCGTAAAAATTAGAACTGAAGTCATAAGACCAGAGCCCCATCGGCAAATGACCCTTGGCAATTCGAACTCTTAAGTTGAGTTCTATTTCAAGACTCTGATCGTAAAAAATGAAGGCAAATATTTTTTCTTGTTTTGTAGTTCCCGGAACTTCGAGCTGGCTAAGTCTTACCGGAATCAACCGAACATGATTTTTTGGTCGCAACGTGCCACTCACCACTTTATGCTGAATCAAATCACGAGGAGCAGCTCTAAAAAGCTTTGTCTCACTATCGAGAATGGGTTCAAAAACTTCCCAGAGAAATAAAACGGTCGATTGGTTCTTTTCATTTTCAATGCCAAGACTCTGACGCGCTCTTCGATTAAGGTACAAAATGCGTCCGTCAGAATCGCAGAGAAGAATGAGATCATTGGCACCTTCTGTGATCATTCCGAGTTGTTCTAATCGGCTTTGAGTTTTTTCCTTTTCTAAGAGTTCAAAAGCTAATTGACGACTGATCAGGTGTTTTCTCTGATTACCAAAAACAAAAAGCGTGCTCATCAAGGCAAGGCAACCCAGAGGAAGAATTTCGATAGGCGATTGAATGTGAATAATACCTTCGGACGAAATCGTTAGAACTGCCGCAACCAAACTCATGAGCAGTGCAGCAGATCCTGGTATCATGCCCCAAAATGCGGAGATGATATAAACGACTGGGTACCAAATAAAGTAAGATCGGCTTTGCAGTACATTCTCGATATAGCTTTGAAGGATGAAACAAAAAACAACAATCAAAGCTGAAAGCGCAACAAGCCCAAAAGTTTTTAATAAGCCTTCTCGGCTCGATAGGGTTTGTAGATTTTTGATTGAAAATAACCCGGGGCGTGCGTCAGCCATTGCTTGGGGTTTTCCCATTAAAGAGCGACTGAGTCGAGCTGCATAAATTTAATGAGACTAACTCCTTGTTATCATCCGTTATTCTTCTGCGTGAACATCACTCACTCAAACTAACGAAAGATAGGATTAGTAGACCCAGCTTATGTTTAACCTACAAACAATGGCTTGGAAGCGCCGAGCAGACGAAACAGTGAATTCAATCGAAAGGGCTTACAAATGATTCAACCAGCTAAAAATATGAACGAAGGAAAACGAATGAAAATCGAAGAGGCTCTTCGGGTCTTAGAAGATGCGACAACCGAGGCGAAACAAGACGTTGTCGAGCTCATTCAAGAAAAATATCACAATGTTAAATCTGCTTTTAAAGAAATCATCAATGATGTGAACCTCGGAGAAGTCGCCAATGATGTCCGTGAGCAAGGCCGTCGAGTGTTCAATGATTCTCAAAAGAAAATAAAACTTGTAAGTCAAAAAGTCGATTCGTCCGTTCACGACAATCCTTGGATCTATGTTGGGGCGAGTGCAGTGGTAGGATTAACCCTTGGCTTTTTACTAACGCGAAAGAAGTAAATTTTATGAATAACGAACAAAGCCCAGCCAAAGTTCTTCATTTTGATGATGCCATTGAAATTCTAAAGCATCGAAAAGATAGTCGACCCATCGACAGTAGCTCGGCTCTAAATATAGACAGCCTTCCTTTGAAGCAGATTCAACAATTCATGGGACCTGTAGCGGCAGACGTTCAAGCAGGTGTTAAGCAGATGAAAGCGAAGATCATGGCGCTGGATGAAAATATTAAAGAGCAGCCTTGGAAATTTATGGCCATTTCTGGGGGACTTGGGTTTGTTGCTGGCTTTATTTTAAAGCGCATTCGAGCTTAATTTTTTGAAGGGGGTATTTCTATTATGATTTATCAATTACTTTTTCGAGCCGCTCAAATGCTTTTAGGTGTTTGGGTTCAAAAAAAGAATGTAACTAGTCTGAATCAATTGGCTGAAAAATCGGCAGTCACTTACGCGGAAGGTGTGAAGGCTTTGAGGTCGGCAGCTATACTGTCATTTGTTTTTTTTAGTTTGGCCATATTCCTTTGCGCTGCGATTTTTTTGGTGATCCATGGATTCATCACTCTTCAGCCGATCCCGCCAGAAAAACTGGCATGGGTCGAAATACTTTCGGGCGGAATTTTGGTTCTACTCTCGTTGATTGGCGTCGTTTTTCTTTGCTCAGAATCCCTTTGGGTAAAAACATTTAAGATCGATAAACTCGTTGGCAATATTTCAGCTACGGAAGCAGAACTCATTCAGACCAGCACCCCGCGCGGTGGCTTCGGCTGGGTAGAGCATTAAAGAAAAGGATTTACATTTTATGAATAGAACAACCTCTGAAGAGTCTCATCCCTATGAAATAGCTTCATAGGGTAGTACAAAAATTCCCGAATTTTAGATCAGTGAGCCTCTATCGTCCTCGTTGCAGGCTGTATAAACTGGCACAATATTTGCATCTTTTTCATCGATGGCTTACTTGGCCGAATGGCAGAAACGTTCTGTTTTTTTCTTCTTTTTATTTTTACTCCCCACTCAACTTCTTCCAAAAGATCCTGAAGTAAATGTTGAAGACTTAAAAACCTGCATTATTCCTGTCGCCGAAATTGGAAGATCCAATAACAAAATTGAACAGAATCACGGAAAAATATTAGCACAGGGCCTCATCCAACTAACTATTCCCCCCAGTCTGTCGGAATCGCGAACCGATGGCTTTCGGGAACTCGCTGATCCGTCACCGCCTTTTATCACCGACGATGGTCATGTGGAAATTTACGGCACGGGGGATTTTTATATTCGTTATAAAAATTGGGAAGAATTTGATCGTGGAGGTTTTTACGAAATCATTCCATTTCCTATCAAGGGATGTTGGGACGTTCGAAAGTATCGCTTAATTCACGACGACAGAAAAATCGAAATCATTTTTATCGCAGGCTATGCGCCGACAACTTGGGAAAGTCGTAGGCTCTACATTATTCGAAACGGCGCACTCTCTCCCATTCCGATCTTTGGAGATCCGACAACCGGATGGAAAGGCCACTCTTACGGAGGAAATTTTTTTCAGTCGGGAACTTCAGATCCCAATACGATTTATCTCGATCGGCCGTTCGATCTTTATTTTGAAATGGTCGAAGGGGATACCTCACATATTACCGAGGAGTTTAGAATTCCTATGAATAAAGATTTAAAAGTAAAAGAGAATGCTCCCGCCGAAAAAATTTTCGGAATCATGAAAGGAAGCAAGCCCTATCCGGCAACTCAGCGAACCGATGGAAGAGGATATCTTGCAGAAGGTGGACGGCCTTTTGAATTTACGAGTGCTCATCATGGAAGCACAGTCATTGTTCCTCTAAGCACAGGCGATTTTTTCACGGATTCTTATACGACTGCTGTACTGGTCAATCGCCATAAAAACGGTCCTTTTTTGGCAGAAGAAGACGGCGGTGATATTAAAGACTATGGGCACAAAATAAAAAATTTATTTCCATTCGCCGGCCTTGGACGACCGGTCATTTACCTGAGGCCTGACGGCGAATACGAAATGATGCTTCACGGTTACAATAAATCTGCATTCCCCGCACGCGATTGGTCGACGTGGAAGAATGGCGTGGACACAAGTCAATTCAATCGGAGTTTACTGAAGCAAAAAATTCACATCGAAATCGATGCAGCCGGAAAACTCGATTTGAGATTACTTTTGAATACGCCAAAGCCTATCTCACACGAGCCACTCGTTGTGGCTCATTAAGTATTAGGGAAGTTGATCGAGTTCCTGACTAAAATTCTACTCCAAAAAGCGGACCGATCGTGAGACTTGTTTTTCCAAGAAAAGGTTGAATAAAAAAATATCGCCAGAGATCTGCGCGCAAACTAATTACGAAGGAATTGTAGCCATTTTTTGAGACATAGAAGGGACGCCATACGAAAGCAAAGCCCCCCATTAATCCGAGACCGGGAGTTTTTCGATTTTCGCCTTTCGATCCATCACGAAGAAAAATTGCGCCGGGTCCCGCTTTCAATTGTGCACCCAATTTTCCGTGTGGAAGAAAGTAGCTGAGTCCGTATTCCGTGTGAAACTTTCCTATAAAGACATACCCCGATGGATCAATTCCCGACGCCGTAGATAGAGAACTCATGTCGATATTCACGCTTAAAAGATGAAGGTCCTTCCAGCGATAGTCTGTACCAAACGACATCCCATATCCATTGGGATTGTAACGTCGAGGATCGAGTAATCTCTCATATTGAAATCCAAAATTAATCGCATCGCGATCTCCGACCGCGTAGGTATAGCAACAAGGATAATAGAAAAATGCCGCCACAAAAATTTGAATTGTAAAAAATATCTGCAAATTCTTTAACAAAGTCTCACAAGGCTAGACGATTCAATTGCATAGGCAAATCGATTTACTTGATTTCTACACGTTAGAAATGTCGCTTCGTAAGTAATTCGAGGCCTAAGTCAGATTAAATTTGTCTTGCGACGACGCCTTTGCTACGAGAAGCCAACATAAGGAGAAAACGATGAAACGATTATTTTTTGCCATGTTTTTAATTCTGGGTGTTATTTCGCAAAACTCACTTTTTGCACAAATGAAAACAGACTCTTCCGATTCGACAGGCCAGAAACCGAAACCCTTTTTTACACTCGGCACATCGGCGCTAATCCTTACCTATCTTGCAACATTTGGGCTGACTGGGTACGTATTGAATAATCCAAATTCGACGCAGTCTCAAAAGACTGCTGTGATTATACCCGTCGTGCTTTCGATGATTGCGCCTTCTGTGATTCAAAATTGGACGCGCCGAAATCCTGAAAGTCTTGCGAAACATCCACGTCTCGCGAAAATGTTAAATAACGCTCCGCTGATGACTTCGAGTTTGATTTGGGGAGTCTATGGACTATCGGGAATCTGCTACTATGCACTTACGAAGCTCGGTCAGTAGGCCAAACTCGAAAATGTTTCGTCGATCTCAAATTTTTCTCGCTCTGGTGACTTTAGTTTGTTTGCCATCCCTTGTATTTTCTCAGACCGAGCCTTCTCATGAAAAAAAACCTGTCAAACTCGATGAGCCATTGGCGTTTGCATTTACGGAAACGCCATCAGAGCTTGGGGCATTAGCTACAGTAGATAATGCAAGCATTGTTGAAACAACTGATGCTCCGAAAGGAGAGACCGCGACACTTTTTACGCAAGCGATTCAACTCGGCGAAAAGTTGAAACAGAATTTAATTCAATACGCAGAATATACGAAGATTAGTGATCACCAGCCGGTACGTACCGAAGCCTCTCAAACTGTTCAGTCTTCAAAAGACTCAAGTATTAAAGGACAAATTTTAGGCGGCCTTGTTTCTGCGGAAAAAAAATCGACCGAAACTCATTCCGAACTTTCTTTATTTCGCGAACTTTATGAGCCGACGATTACGACCGAAAACATTTATATCCCAGTCCTTCGGAGGGAGTCGCTTCTAACCTTGCTGAATTCCGCTCGAGCTTTGTCGGAAGAACATAAAGACCTTTTTATTTCGTCAGAGCTTTTGTCTGTTCTGAACGGCCTCGATGAGCGCTCGGACCCCAAAAATGGGAGTGCAGATATTTTAAGTTTTGAATCGTATCAAGAAAAAATTTTAAAACTAGTCATTGAACTGCGAGAAGTATTAACGAAGCTGAAGACTCAAGATCTATCGGTTCTTTCAAAATCGAATGTGCATTTTTTATCTGATCTTATGAAGTGGATGAATAGCCGTCGAATCATTGTTCATATGATGAGTTTAAAAGAAGGATCAGGAGTGGTGACATATCCGCTTCATAAGGCGACTTTTATGGCGAAAGACGTCGGACGATTTACCATAAAATGGAGGGATGATCCGGCACTTAAAAGTAATCCAAACATTGGCACCGAATTTATTCGACATGTGAGAGTCGATCCAGCGGGTCAGGTAGCTGGAATTCATATTGGTGGACGGGTCGTGGTCTCGTACGATAAAATTGACCTCTATTTCAAACATAGTTTGGGCTTTTGGACGCATTCAGATACGGATTTGAATGGTTATCGTATTCCATTAGGTGCGGTAGAATTCGTTGTAAGAGGAGCGCATCTGCCCATCGTTTCCGTAACTGATTATCTAGCTTATAAATGTGGAAGAATTATGGAAGCGCTTTCTCAACCCTTAGCCTATAGGGCCGATATGCCCACCCAGCTTTTAGACGTGAGAACCGAGTGGTTTACTGTCCTTCCTTAATCGAGCGAAGATGTAAATTGAGAGATATCTCACTTTGATGTAGAGATTTCACCTTCATGCCAGATTTTAAAGTTCATACTTCAGATTCGAGAAGTTACGCGCGCACGGGAAAGCTTACGCTTAAAAACGGAACGATTGAAACGCCTGTGTTTATGCCTGTCGGTACGTACGGTGCTGTTCGGGGAATTTCAAGTCTTGAGCTTGCCGGCCTAGACTCCGAAATCATGCTCGCGAACACCTACCATTTGTTTTCACGAGCGGGGATCGAACTCATCGAGAAGATGGGCGGCCTGCACAAATTTGTGAGCTGGAATCGACCCATTCTTACGGACAGCGGCGGCTATCAAATTTTTAGTTTGGCCGCAGATCGAAAGATCACCGAAGCGGGCGTTACGTTTAAAAGTAAAATTCAGGGCGATAAACTTTATTTGAGTCCCGAAATCGTCATCGATCTTCAAGAAAAATTTGGAAGTGACGTCATGATGGTGCTCGACGAACTTCCGGCATCAACGGCATCGACCGAAGAGGTTCATTCAGCTCTTAAACGAACAACTCGCTGGGCGGAACGAGCAAGAAAAGCGCGAAGCCGAAAAGATCTCGCTTTATTTCCAATTATTCAAGGCGGCGCAAATGATGAGCTTCGACAATTGAGCATTAAAGAAATTCTACAACTCGAAGAACATTCAGATCCTTGGGAAGGAATCGCCATCGGTGGACTCAGCGTTGGCGAAGTAAAAGAAAAATTTGTTTCAACTCTCTACGGAATGCGGAATCAACTTCCGACCGACCGGCCGAGATATTTGATGGGAGTGGGCACTCCTAGAGACTTAGTTTTTGCAATTGGATGCGGAGTCGATATGTTTGACTGCGTTCTCCCTTCTCGAAACGGCAGACACGGAATCGTCATGACAACCAAAGGCCGAATCAATATTTTTAACGCCAAAAATGTACAGGATGCAGGCCCGATCGATGAGACTTGTCTTTGCCCGGTTTGCAAAACTTACAGCCGAGCGTTTCTCCGTCATATGTTTCGAGTAGAAGACACCTTAGCCGGACGATTATGCACGATGCACAATATCGCTTATTTTTTACAACTCATGAAAACCATTCGTGGCCATATCGAAAACGGCTCGTTCGTCGAATTCTCAAACGAGTTCATCCATGCGCCCGAGCATACTTTTCTTGGCGGCGAAAAGGGGTTTGCTCAGTATCCTGAGACTTATTTGTAGTTTCGATGATTTGAATTCTAAACTTCTGAATACTTCAAATTTTCATACAAATGAAGCCGTCCCAAAGAATAGAGCAGTCGGTCGAAGGGTGCGTGGTGAAGCGGCGCCATATTTAAATAAATCAGGGGCACTAACAGGTTCACTTTATAAAGATCTAATTTTTGCTCAATCACAAATGCATCGAGAATCTTTTCGTAAACTTCCGATCGATGGCGTTGCACGAAGTCGAGCTCTATGACGCTGTCTTGTTCCTCATAGGAAAAGAGATTTCGTTTGATCATATCGTAGTTAAGTAAAAGCCCGCCCTTAAGTTTTGCTAGATCATAATAGAGGTCGCCGAATCTGATCTCTCCCGCAAAATCTTGCCTCCAATCGAGAAGTGTAAATCGATCCGAAGCTCGATCATAAAGAGCATTATCAAAGTGAAGATCGCCATGAAAAAAAACTGGCTTTGATTGATAAAGCCTCTTCCAATCTATTTTTTCAAATAGCGACTGAGTACTTGGAATTCTGACTCCGTTGACGATCGAAGCTCCATCTAAAACCCCGCATTTTTTGTAATACTGTTTGAGTCTGTCGTTAGTTTTTGAAAAATAAAAATTTTCGGCTTTGTCGTTCATCGAGTATGACCCGAGCGGGATCTCTTTCCATAGGTTTTGATGGAGCCACTTCAGAAATCGCTCGAAAAGCTTTGGAGTAGAGCACTCGTAAAGAATTTTTCCGGGGGCCATCACATAGCTATAGAACTGAGGCCTGCTTCCGTCGATTTCAGGAAAGACACTCGGATTAAGTTGAGCGCGCTTCACTCGATTATCCGAAATGCGTTCATCGGAAAAAAATTTAATAATACGACCGTTGACCTGATAAAAAACCTCGTTTTCTTTGGCGAAATCAAAATCTTCGTATTCTCGCGCGGCTTTCCGGTAAGATTCGTTATTCCCGGTGTCAATCCATGTCATCGGAACCGCCAAAGGTCTGTACAAATCTATGAGGGCAGAAAGGCCATTCGATATTTGATGTTCACCATCAATGGCGTCATTCTTTTCGAGAGCTTTAAAGAAATCTTCGAAATGCCAAATATGGCATAAACCCGTGAAAGCTTGGTACTGCTGTGAATCCACTTTCACCTTATCCTTCACATCAATAATTCGGCCGCTCTCCAATTTAAAATTGCAAAAAGCTTCAGAGTTCTGCACTTGAGCAACGCCCATCCAATCTTCTTTGAGCGTAAAATCCACAACGTTCTCCCAGAGAGTGTCACAGGAAACAAAATAAAAAGGATTTTGGAGATATTCTTTACAACAAAGAAGTGAGTATCCAGGCCCCGAACCCGGTCCTTCGAATCGATCTATATTTACAAACTGAAAATTCGTATGGGGATGGGCAAGTTCAAGATAGTTTCGAACTTGTTCGCCTTTATGACCGATGCCGATTACAAAATCGAATCGTTCAGGGAAGCGTTCAATAATTTGGGAAATAATCGCGCGTTTATCAAGTGGCAGAAGAGCTTTGTTCAGGTGTTCCCCTAAAGATCCCATTCGAGAGCCTTTTCCGGCTGTCAAAATACAAACTTTGGAAGTCATTTTAACACCGAAAAATTTCTATGTTCTTCCTCAATTCTTCCGCTTGGGCGATTTTGATCGTCTGCGACACGAATCACATCATTGAGATGAGCAGTGGAGACTTCATATAGAATGACATCGGATAATGCTTCAACACGGTGCAAAGTATTTGGACTCACTTGAATGCTTGTCTGTTCACAAAATTCGACCGAGCCTAAATCTTTAGCACTTACTGAATCGTTGGAAACTCCGGACGAATTATAAAAAAAACGTGCTTTACCTTCAAATAGGACAAGGGTTTCGGACTTTACTCGATGATATTGAAGCGAGGTCTTCGTCCCACTTTTCAAAAATATTTGTTTAAAAGCGTAATCTGAATGTTCGCCATTCAGCCAGAGTTCGTGCCCCCAGTGTTTCTGTACTCTTACGACTTGAGATGACGTAGCGATTTCAAAACCTTTAGGTCTGCTCCCTTTTTTGACTCCCGCAACCAGAACAATTCCATTTCCGTGAATTTCTGCGTTTGATTTTTCGAGTTGAAGTGCGTCTCCTACTTTTAAAGTGAGTTCATCATTTCCGATTTTGGCAACGAGTGGATCTCGTTTGGCAGAATAAATATAAACGGTAGCCGACTCGAAACTTTCAAGCGAAAATACTTCACTTCCATTGAGTGAGATCCGTTCATAGTGATACGGAAATGCCGAAAAAAGTGAGCGATCCTGCGTATCCCAATCCCACCGTTTTAAATTGTTCCCGCCGCCAAGAATCATTGGTTTTCTTTCTTCCCCTAAACAAAGCGATTCGTTTCGGACGTCATTTTGATTTCTAAAATTGATGGAAGAGTTTCCTTTTGCATCGAAATACGGCCCTCTAATTCTTCAAAATAACCAAGGTTCCAGACGTAGCGAATCAGCGCGCCTTCCAACTTTTGCCTAAGATAATCGTCCAGATCAAAACCTGCTGCATAGGTTTTGGCTTCGATTTTTGCTTTGATCTCTAAAAATTCTGGATTTGAAAAATTGTAGTGCCCCGCTATCATCGCACGGTCGAGATCGCTGCTCTCGGAATCTTTGATCAGCCACTTCTCCCATTTCTTGGATTCATAAAAAATTTTAAGCATCGCGTCGCGTTCAGTTTTAAGACCTAATTCAGTAGTTACAGTGATCAGAGTTTTTGATTCCAAAACGCCAAGCTCGGGAGCGAGATTCACCCCCCCGACGCCCAAATGTTTTCTCAGGGCCATCGAGCCATCACTCAAATAATCTCCATTATGTTCCTTAATATAAATTTGATTTGCACTCGCGAGATCAGCGATCTTTCGAATATTTTTTTCCATCATCGATACGCAATATTTTTGGTCAAAATTTTCGTTCCGCCGTCCATCCGTTAATCCTATATTTCGCATTTCTTTTACGAGCGTACCCGTCTGCACGACACAAAAAAGCGGCCGCTGAAACTGGTTCATGTCACAAAACTGAGTGACTTGCTTTAATAACTTTAGAATTTCTTCGGGAGCAGAAAAAGAACCCGACTGTTGCTCGGAGCCGACTTCGATCTCCACTCGTTGTTCGAGTTTTTGAGACTTTTCGACCACGGAGGCATAGAGATCAAAAAGCATGTCCATGATCGCCGATTCAGAAAGTGTTTCTTGGCGAATCGATGGATCGATATGAATGATTTGGAAACCCGATTCTAAATCAACCATCATGGAATGTTGAGCACGTTCCATTGCTTCGAGAATCGAAAGATTTTCTTCTGCAGCTCCGCCTTGCCAAGGTCCCCCGTGATCTCGACAGAGCGGAACAAAGCCACCGATATCACGCTCGCCAATATATTTTCCGAAATCTTCTGTCGCCCATTTTTCGACGTAACCTCCGCCTAAATCTCGACATTCAATTTGACGGCGACTGGCGATTAATGGCACGGGCTTTCGAATACGATTTGCAAATCGAACGACGGCGTCGATGATGTTCTTCGACATCGGCCCAATACAAAGGATCGGATGATTATTTTTGAGAAGATAATCGCGAAGATTGGGTTTGTTCAAATTACTTTCTCATTTCCTAGGTCTTCCAATTTCCGCTCACCGCGACGGGAGTCCTAAGAGCTTCCGCTCGATTGTAAGGCTCAAAAAATTTATCGAGGAGATGGAGTGCCGCTTCAGCCACAGCACGATCTCCTCCCGATCTTTGCGTTACGAAATGGGCGCAGCTTTTTAAAAATGGATCGGCATTGGCGGGAGCGATGGAGTAACCGACTTCACGAAAGACATAGTGATCGAAAATCCCATCTCCCATATAAATGACGGAGGTCGGAGAGGCGCACTCTCGAATCCATTCCATTCGTTTAATCGTGCTCACCAGATGTAAGGGAAAATTCATATCGTCCACGATCCGTGATTTTGAAATTTCAAATCCTCTCTGATCTCCTGTCACAAATTGGATATCGAGATAGGGCCTTAGAAGATTTAAACCATCGTGATCATCCGGACCGAACGCTTTCATCGCTTTACCGGTCGCACTGTAATAAAACTTTCCGTCGGTCATGACCCCGTCAACGTCGATGAAAAGCGCTTTCCATTCAGGAGCCATAAAAGTCACAATCCTTTGACTTCGAATTCCAGGGATTCAGATGAACAAATTTAATTTTAATTCAATTGGATGAATGGAACGCCACACCAAATGAATGGGCTACGGCGTTGCATAAGGAACACCCGGATCGAGGATCTTAGCGCATAGCGCGATAGAGATTCTCTTGGCGAGTTCGACTTCGTCAACGGGACCATATTGCACGAGCTTGGATTTAGCTAAATTTAAAATAGAAGCATCTCTCGCTTCCATTAAAGCTTTGGAATCTAAACCTTCATGGATATCGATCTGAGAAATACGCTTCTTCCAAAAGAGCGGAAGATCTTCGAGAAGATTTTTTAGATCTGCTCCATGGGGATCTAAAAAAATATTTTGCTGAGAGAGCGGATTCACTAAAGTAGTTCCAGAGACTCTGTCTTTATAGCCAAATCGAATTTTGATATCGTTCTCAAAAAAACCGTCAGGAATCGCAAGCGGCGGACAGGCGTCGATTCCAATTTTCGTATGTGCGTAAGCGTCATAGTGACGTACCAGTTCTCGATAGGGAATGAGGCAAGTGGTTGGAACTCTGCGCACCCCTTCCACCCAATCCGGGCGCGCGAGCCATCGATCACCGTAGTCTTCTTCCATCCATAAATATTTTAGCCAGTTCAGATTTACGATCAAAATGCTGTCGTTCATCATCATGCGATCGACAAGGCAGTAATCGCTTGTCTCTTCGATCATTCCTTCATGTGGAAGAGGGGATCTATCTTTTTGAGCACTGTAGGCTAAAGCTTCCGGCCAGTGAGAAAATAAAAGTCCCACATAGGGATGGGTCTCTGCCAACGCCTTCATGCGCGAAAGAAGTCGATTAAGCAGATCCAGTTCATAATCGATAAAAACTTGATCATCATTACAACAGAACCAAACCAGTCCATCGCTAGAAAATTCAAAAATTTTCTCCGTCATCTTTTTCCAGTCGCGATGATGGGTGATTCTTTCAAATCGGAGATCAGGATTTTTAAAAAGCTGATGAACGTAGGCTTCGAGTTCATTTTTTCTGTCTCTATAGGGCTCATCGAGCTCGCAAAGAATGATCACATGCTCCCAGGGAATTTCGGCATAACTGGCCAATGTATATTTAAAAACATCT
This sequence comes from Bacteriovoracaceae bacterium, assembly GCA_028287765.1. Classification (GTDB taxonomy): domain Bacteria; phylum Bdellovibrionota; class UBA2394; order UBA2394; family UBA2394; genus JAQBPA01. Next base: position 7,713 of record JAQBPA010000240.1, on the reverse strand, counting down.
AAGCGATCATAGGCGTGAACAGCCAATCCTCGCGAAATGGGGGACATCCGTTTGTCGGTAATAAACACGTTTAAGAATAAAATCATTTCACTGTTTCCTTTTTATTCCCAGAAAATGACTTGATCGTTCACTGTTTCAAGAATTTGTCTCTTAATCTCAGTATTGTAACTGGCTGCTTTCAAAATAACGATTGCAGGACCTTTGCCTTTTAAAATTTGGGGTGATTCCACGCTAAAACTTGTTCCGTAAAGCCGCTTTCCAATTTTGAGTTGGCCATTATCTAAAATGCCGTGGACCTTCGATGTGTTCAAACCAAAGCTGATGAGGAATTGCGAGAAGATATGTCCACCAAACAACCAAATCGGAAGGTTCTCATGGACTATGCGCTTATTTGTCTCGCTAACCCATTTCGAATAAGTGTCGATGAAGTTTAAAAACATTTTTTTATTTTGATCATAAAGATTTGAAAACGGTGGTTGCGGCCTCTTTGTGGTCTTAACTGCAGCATAAAAGATACTGTGATCCATGAAGTGCTTCTTTTCTAAAATTTCGAAGTCGCTTCGTTTCAGCAGAGAACAAATATGGTCGTCATCGAGAAAGACGGTGTGTTCAAAATTGAGGCAGTTGAGATAACTTTGAGATAAAAGAGAACGCATATTAGGAATTGAAAAAAACAAATATTGCCCCGTACGTGTTTGGTTCGAAATAGATTCCATGAATTCACTCGGCTGATAGAGATGTTCAAAGAGATGCGACTGAACAATGGCGTCGAATGAACCCTTTACTCTAAATCTTGAATCTACAAATCCAGAAATCTTTCGAATTCGAAGATCGTTTGATTCACCCGCATTGGGATCAACAAGGGTCCATTCGGCGGTTGGATTTTGTTTTAAATAATTTTTAGCCAAAAGTGCATTGGCCCCGCCCATCTCGATAATGCTTTTAGGTTTGAACTGAGAGATGAACGCCGAAAATTCTGCGTGATGCTGAGTCCACACGCCTCCCAGTGCTTCGTTGTGAGCGTTCGCGTAAAGGATTTCGGGGGGAATAAGCGGATTTAATTGAATCACGCCGCTCGAGCGACTAATAAACCAATTCATGTCCTCGTGCAAATCTTCAGCTAGGGGACGACTTGTACATCCCATGAAAATAGGAAAATCCTTAAAGGAATGGAGAAATTCTAAATCACGGTTTTGGGTGAGAACGCACCCACTTCTCTCAATAAGCCCCTCTACTTTCATTGCTTTGATTGTAGAAGAAATGAAAGCCGATATCTCGAAGAATAAAGGAAAGACCTCACTTTCTGCCCATTGACTGGTCACTTTGGGATCTCGTTGTCTCATCGCAAAAATTTCATAGACGTGATTTTCATGACTTACGTCCTGCGACACTTGGCATATAGCTTGCAATGACTAGTGAAGGCGTCGAAAAGTTATACCGTGTGTGAAAAATAACGAGTGTAAAAAAGATAAAATCAGTGGATGCGGACTTGGCGTTTGGTGGCATCCACTGATTGAATCAAAGCGAAATTGAGTTTTTTACCCCCCTAAGTACAAAATAAAATGGGTCAGCTTCCGGGCTGGCCCGTTTTTCTTTAAAGCGCTCATTTAACCTTATATAAAATCTTTACAGTCCTCAGGCTTCTTCTTAACGTCGGTAATTTGAAAGGTAGTTGCTTATGTTTAAATTCATTTTGATCTCTTTATTACCCTTAAACTCACTTCTCGCCCAAACGGCTGCTCCAGCAAAATCCGGATCAGATTGGTCCCCTCTTATGGGAATCGTTTTGATGTTTGCGGTCTTTTTCTTTTTGATCATTCTTCCTCAAAGTCGCAAAGCTAAAAAACAAGCCGATTTCTTAGCCAAGCTCCAAAAAGACGATAACGTCGTCACCCAAAGCGGGATTTATGGAAAAATTGTTGGCATCGCCGACAAAGTGATCACCCTTGAGATTGCTCCGAATGTAAAAATCCGAGTGGATCGCCAAACGATTGCTGGCAAAGACGAGTTCTCGGGCTCTAATAAAGAAAAGGCTGTTTAGGAGATTATCAAGAATGCGAATTTGGATTATTGGCTTAGCCACGATTTTATCTTTAATTCTTCTTATCCCGTCGATTGTTCCTGAAAATTCTCCGGTCCTTAAATACCTACCGGGAAAGAAAATGAATCTTGGTCTCGATCTGCGGGGAGGGATTCACGTTGTGCTCGGTGTGGATGTGCAAAAAGCTCTCGATATCGAACTCGATCATTTTCTAATTACAATTCAAGACCGACTTAAAGAAAAAGATGTTACTGGCGTTGAGCTCAAACATATCAAATCCGATAAAGAAATCGAAGTGGTTGTTCGAAATGCTCAAGACGAAGCCGTTTTAGATAAAATTTTGAAGGATGATTTTTATAATGTTCTTACGGTGTCTGATCGAAAAGATCGAGTCACTCGAATCAAAATTGAACCCGAATATGAACAAAGAACGATTGCAATGTCGCTCGATCAAGCTCGAGACATTATTCGAAATCGAGTGGATGAATTCGGCGTAGCTGAACCGCTTATTCAAATTCAGGGAAACGATCGTATTCTTGTGCAACTCCCCGGTATCAAAGATCCGGAGCGCGCCATTCAACTGATTGGCCGAACGGCTTTACTAGAATTTAAGCTCGTCGATGATACAAAAGATCCTGCAACACTGATGGCTCTTGTTGAGAAGGTTCGCGATCAGGTTAAATTTAAGAATAATTTTGTCGCAGCGGATTTAGAACGATTGAATGCCGCTATTAAATCGGAGCTTCCCGAGGGCACTCAGCTCACTTTCGAAAAGACGACAGATCCGAGAAGCGGCGATGTTTCGCTTCGTCCTTACCTTGTAAAATCCACCACGGTCCTTACGGGACAAGCGCTTGAAGATGCACGAGTGGGGTCGGATCAAACGACTCAAAAACCTCTCGTCTCCCTTCGTTTTACAAAAATGGGTGCGCAGCAGTTTGAAAAAATTACGGAAGATAATGTTGGAAAACTTTTGGCCATTTTACTCGACGGTGTGGTGGTTTCTGCGCCGGTCATCCATGAACGAATTCCTGCTCTCAGTGCCGGGGCTACCATTTCGCTCGGTACTGGCAATCGAAAGCGAATGCAAGACGAAGCACGAGATCTCGCTTTAGTACTTCGATCGGGAGCACTTCCTGCTCCTGTTGAAATTCTAGAAAACAGAACGGTTGGAGCAAGTCTTGGAGAAGATTCGATTCAAAAAGGAAAATTTGCCGGTCTTATTGGCGCGATTGCGGTCGTTATCTTTATGCTTCTTTATTACAGATGGAGTGGTTTTGTTGCCGATCTAAGCTTGGTCGTAAATATTTTAATGCTTCTTGCGAGCATGGCGCTCTTTCAGGCAACGCTCACGCTTCCGGGTATTGCGGGAATCGTGCTGACGATTGGAATCGCGGTGGACGCGAATGTGATTATTATCGAACGCATACGTGAAGAACTGCGCTCAGGAAAAAAGGTTCGCGCTGCACTTGAGGCAGGTTACCAAGGTGCACATCGGGCGATCTTTGATTCTAACTTAACGACGGTTATCGCCGGAGTCGTTCTTTATAATTTTGGAACCGGCCCTATTCGGGGTTTTGCGGTTACTTTTATTATGGGAATGATCTGTAGTTATATCGCTTCCGTATGGTTTTCTAAATGGATCTACGAATGGTATCTCGACCGCCATCCGATCCAAAAACTTTCAGTTTAAGGTCACAGGGAGCAAAACGATGTTTGAGCTGATTCCTACGGGCACAAAAATTCCTTTCATGAAGTATAAAATGCTCATGATTCTTTTTTCGAGCATTCTGACGTTCACTTCTCTTTATTTCATTTTGACGAGAGGTTTTAATTTCGGAGTCGATTTCGCGGGCGGAATTGAACTTGTCGTTCGACTTCCAAAGGGCACGACCAACGGAGCAGAAAAACTTCGAAAAAGTTTTGCAAGAATTGGAATTAAGGATGCTTCCGTCCAGGAATTCGGATCTCAAAAAGATAAAGCTCAAGAAGAATATATCATTCACTTTGCCGCCGATTTTGCAGACGAAAATGTCCTCCGAAATACGATTGAGGGCGCACTTTCGTCCTATGCGCAACCGGGAGAAAAGTTAGTCACTGGCTTTCGTTTCACGGGTCTTGAGAAGGCTTATTTAACTCTCTCAAAACCCATTCCCTTTGAAGAATTAAAAAAGCAAATGAAAAATATTTCGTTTGGTCTTTTGGAAGTGACGAATTTTGAAACGTTTGGGCGAGAAGCTTCGAATGAGTACCAGTTTACATTCCAAAGTATTTCAGGGCTTGTGCAACGAGAACTGGTTAAAGATTTTCCGGCAAACGATGGCGATCAAGTGAGTATTCAAAAAGTTGATTTCGTAGGAGCAAAAGTAGGGAAGGATCTTAAACTTTCGGCACTCTTAAGTCTTTTTATTACTGCTGTTCTTATTTTTGTTTATATCTTTATTCGATTCGACTTGGTTTATGCCCCCGGAGTTGTTTTGTCGCTCATTCACGACGTCACGATTACGGCCGGATTCTTTTCATTCTTCCGGATCGATTTTGATCTAACAACCGTGGCGGCTCTTCTCACCCTTGCGGGTTACTCTATTAACGATACGATCATCGTCTACGATCGAATTCGAGAAGTCGCCAAACACTTAAAAGGGAAAAGTTTCGAAGAGATCATTAATATCTCTGCTAATCAAACGCTCAGCCGAACGATTATTACTTCAGGTACAGTTTTTTTAACGGCCCTTTCTCTTTGGATTTGGGGTGGTCCGGTGATCCACGGTTTTGCGTACGCTCTTCTTATCGGAGTGATTGTAGGAACCTATTCTTCTATATTCATTGCAGCTCCTGCGATCTTATTTACCAATTGGATCAGGGAACGAGAGCCACGAACTAAGAAAGCGGCGTAGCCTCGCCTATGGGGGGGTATGAATCTTCATTTCTGCCGGACGCCCCGGCACTCTTGCGAGAAGTTCTTTGGAAGAGAGGGTTTCGATCAAACGATGAAGCCACTCGCTTTTTATATCCTTCTTTGTCAGCGATTCCTTCACCTCTTGAAAGTTTAAAAGATCTTCCGGAAGCAATCTCACTTCTTTTAAAAGCTCGCGACACAAAAGATCTTGTGGTTATTTTTGGAGATTACGATGTCGATGGCACAACTTCGACCGTTCTTCTTTATACCGTTTTTAAAGAATGGAAATTAAATGTCGATTTTTTTATTCCTCATCGAGTTAACGAGGGATACGGCGTTACTTTAAAAGCTGCAAAAAAACTTTTGAAAGAAAAGCCGGAAACCAAACTCATCGTCACTTGCGATTGTGGTGTGGCCTCGTTTGAGGGAATTGAGTTTCTTCGCTCACAAAATATTTCAGTCATCGTGACCGATCATCATGAAGTGCCGAGCACACGTGTTAACGCGAACGCCGTTCTGAATCCAAAACAAAAGGACTGCCATTACCCTGATAAAAAACTCGCCGGTGTTGGCGTGGCTTTTTTACTCGTGATTGGTCTCAGGCGTGCACTCGATTTAAAAGACTTCTCTTTGAGTTCGTGGCTTGACCTTGTGGCCGTCGGCACAGTTTGCGATGTCGCAGAACTTACGGGTGCGAATCGAATTTTTGTAAGACTTGGACTTCAAAAACTTCAGACAACTGAGCGGCAAGGTTTTAAGGTGATGCTTAGAAATCAAGGACTCGAAGGAAACGTGCTTAAGTCGCGCGATCTCGGATTCGTCATCGGACCTCGTTTGAATGCTGCAGGACGAATTGGAGAGCCGACGCTGGGAGTAAATGCGCTTCTCGCAAAAACGGAAGCAGAGGCCTACGAATATGTTTCTGTTCTCGAGAAGCACAATACGGAGAGGCGAGAACTTCAAGCTTCTCAAATGAAGGAAGCTCTCGAGATCGCAGAAAAAAAACTTCGAGCGACTCCCCATTTAAAAACGATTGTGATTGCGGATCCGACATTTCATCTCGGAATCGTTGGTTTACTTGCCGCGAGAATCGCCGAAAATTTTAAACGTCCTGCATGTGTTCTTACTGAACTTCAAGATGAGCACGCACTTGCTGATTTTGAAGGCCGCTCCGGAATTTGGAAGGGTTCACTGCGAACTCCGCCGGGTCACCATCTCTCAGAAGCGCTTGCCGCCATTCGCATTCGATCGCCCGAGCTTCTTCTTTCAGGCGGAGGTCATGCGCTCGCCGCAGGAGTTGCCATTTCATATAAGGATCTCTCACTTTTCGAAGCAGAATTTGAGCACGCGATTTCACATCAGGTAAAAATTCATATTCCCACGATCGTCGATGCGAGACTTGGTTCGCCTTCTAAGCTTCAAGAAGTAATTTCTCTTCTTGAACCCTTTGGTAACGGAAATCCGCCGCCTTTACTCTTAGTTGAGGATTTTAAGCTCGACCGAGTTCAGTTGATGAAGGATATTCATCTGAAGCTTCATGGCACTCATCATGCGGCAGCCTGGTCGGTTTTGCATTTTAAGAGTCCGTGGGTTAAGCTATTTTCACCGTATGCTGTGAGTATGAACCGAGATCTTAAGATCGATTTCTTGGCAGAGCTTTCAGAAAACGAGTGGATGGGAAATAAAAGAATTGAGCTTGTTCTGAAAGATCTTCTAGAGATGAGGGTAAGTGGAAAAAGATTTGAAATCCAAAGACCGAATGAAATCAGCGAAAGCCAAAGCTCACGAGAAGCGGGGCGACATTCGTATTCCGATTCAACTCAAAGTTGATGTCGAGTCGCCTAATAATCATTATTTATTTGAAGTAGCTTCCAATATTTCTGAGAGCGGAATTTTTATCCAAACTGCGGATCCGCTCGATCCCGGCACGCATCTTAATATGCAGTTTGCCCTTGCCGATGATATGCTCATTCGAACGCGAGGAGAGGTCATCTGGGTCAATCCTTCCGATGAAGAGGAACCGGGCATGGGGGTTAAATTTTTAAGTCTAAGTTTAGAAGACCGTCGCCGTATTCTTGCTGCGATCAAAAAACTTGCCATTTTATAAGGAGCTTTTTATTTATGAATAAGATTTCAACTTCTATTTTATTTTCGTTTTTGATTTCATTTGGCGCAGTCGCTCAATCGCCAGCACCGTCTACCAGGAGTAAAAATCACGACAGAACGATTGTTGTTCAAGAAGGCCAAGGAAATATCATCCAGCCGAAGGTTTTCGTGGAATCTGGATCGACAGAGCTTTCGGGAAGTCCTGAAGAAGGCGTGAAGCCGGCCTATCGAACTTGGGAGCATCGATGCGACGAATGGAAAGCAAACCTTAAAAAAGATAATGGAACAAATTTAATGGTTGCTGAATGTGGAGCGCCTACTCGCACTCAAGAATCACTTCAGTCGGAGAAGTGGTATACCTATAAATCTAAAGGCAGTTACAAGATTCGTGTAAGTAGCGGAAAATAATTTTTTGAATTTTAATCACTCGCTTGAGCGTACAAGAAGCTCTGTCTGTTGGACAAAGCAGTGACTTCAGACGCTCGCTCCGAAAAATTTTCTCATAAACCCGTTCTTCTGAACGAGGTGCTCGAGTTTTTATCCTGGGATAAGCCGAATCTCACAGTGGGAGATCTCACGGTGGGAGGTGGCGGGCATCTTCGAGCTCTCCTCGAAAAAAATCCTCGGCCTGGTTTTATTTTTGCGATGGATCAGGATCCCGAGGCTT
>JAQBPA010000127.1 GCA_028287765.1 Bacteriovoracaceae bacterium | reverse complement strand
TTGAAGACTTCCCTTCATCGAAGACGGAATCGGACAACCCACCAGTGTATCGAGTACATCAAGAAGTGCGGTGACCGACGTTGGATTAGAAACATATCCGTCTGCCGCATAATTGGATCTCTGATGGTTAGAAAATTCTGGAGTGGCGAGAGACATCTTAAGCAAAATAATCGCCGTCGGAAGTTCTGCCGCTTTTAACCGCTCACAAGTTGAGAGCGCGAGTTTGGTGTTTTCTTCTGTCTTAAATGAAAAAATATAAGCTTGGTGGTCGCCAACGGTGACATGCTTAAGCGCGTCGGGACGAATATGATCTACAGAAAATCCAAGCTTCGAGAGAGTTTCCGAGAACGGAAACTCACCCTCGTAATCACAAAAAAGTAACTGACAGACCCCAGAAGCCATTCCTCACTATTATATACCGGCAAGAATATCCTGGATCTTGGAGCAGAGCAGCAAAAAACTCAAACCGATTTAACGATAAGCTTCAAAGGCTTCTGCTACGGCCTTCTGAGTAATTTCGCCGGCATGGACATTTAAGCCTTTGGCGAGAGCCGGATCTTCTTTGAGCGCTTTTCGAAGGCCAAAATTCGCCAGTTTTCTTGCGTAGGGAAGTGTTACGTTCGTGAGCGCAAATGTGGAGGTTCTGGAAACTGCGCCAGGAATATTGGAGACGCAGTAGTGAAGTACGCCACTATCAAAATAAGTGGGATGCGAATGAGTTGTTGGCTTTGTACTTTCAAAACATCCGCCCTGATCAACGGAAACATCTACAGCAACGGAATTAGGACGCATTCTTGAGAGCATCGCGCGCGTAACTAGCCGTGGAGCTTTCGCACCCATAATGAGAACAGCGCCGATCAAAAGATCGGAGAGCGCTACTTCTTCAGCAATCGCTTCGGCATTCGCCACAATCGTTGTCACTCGTCCGCCATAGAGATCATCTAGGTAAGCGAGTCTCACAGGATTAATATCAAAAATCGAAACTTGCGCACCGAGACCGACGGCCATCTTTAGAGAATTGATTCCCACAATTCCTGCGCCAACAATCGTCACTCGACCTGGCTTTACTCCGGGAACTCCCCCGAGAAGCACTCCGCTTCCGCCACGATCTTTTTGTAAATAATAAGATCCGATTTGAACGGCAAGACGCCCGGCCACTTCCGACATCGGTCTTAGAAGCGGTAACGATCCGTCATCGAGCTGAATCGTTTCGTAGGCAATTCCAGAAATCTTTTTATCTAAAAGTTGCTTGGTTAATTCTGGTGCCGGAGCCAAATGCAAATAGGTAAATAAAATTTGGCCTTCCTTCATCATGGAGACTTCAACCGATTGCGGCTCTTTTACTTTAATAATCATTTCGGCTGTCTCAAAAATCTGAGCGGCATGATCTAGAATTTTTGCGCCGGCTTGGATGTAGAGTTCATCGGAAAGGCCGCTTCCGAATCCTGCATTCTTTTGAACGTAAACTTCATGGCCTTCCTGAATTAAAACAGCAGCTCCGGCAGGAGTTAGACCAACACGAAATTCGTTATCTTTAATTTCTTTAGGCACGCCGATAATCATTATTTTCTCCTTTAAGGTGTTTTATCTTCTAACGATCCAAGTTCAAATGGGGTCTGTCAATTTGATTTCCGATCGGAAATTCTAGAATTCCGGGCGAATTGATTTGCTAAAAACCGATATCTGTCAAAACCAAGGCTTGGCACGTTCTCTGCAATCTGTAGAGGGAAATGGCGCTCGTCCTTCCCCTCTTTGTTATCCCGCTCGTGCTCTTTATGTCGCTTGTAATCACGATGACGGGTCATTTTGCTCATCACCTCTCCGAGCAAGTGAGGGTGGACGCTGTTACGCTTTCGCTCTGCCATCATCGAAAAAATTTTATTGAAGAATCCATCGTCGAAAAAAATCAGCTGATCGAAAAACTGCAGATCACGATGGATATCGCAGCCATTCCTTGTCTCGCGGATCTTATCATTCCGGAAGCGGCAGCAATTTGCGAAGCGGCGAAGGCGGAATTAAAAATTTTATCGCGAGGAGGCTCTGGACTAGAAAAAGCGCAGGATATTGCGCTGATCAAATATATGGGAGATCAGCAAAAATTAAAGAACGATCTCATTTCCAAAAATGATCTCACAGAATCCTTTGGAGATTTAAGACTCTCTCCTTTTTTATTTGGCGGATTTTCTCGAGAAGAAACTTCTTACTATCGAAAAACACTTCAATTTTTCACGGGCTCCATTTGGCCACACGTGCTTAAGACCAACGCAAGTTTTTCGTTGCTGCATACTTATAAAGCAACGTTTTTCCCAAATCGCATCATTATCGGCGTGGGTGCGGATCCTCATCAATGGAAGGGCTTCAATACGAAGTCTCATAAAAACGTTTCAAAATTAGGCACTCGTTCAAGCTCGGGCTGTCGAATTGTAGAAGAAGGTGATGATCATTTTACGGTGAAGAGATTTTTATGAGAGGAAATCAAAAAGGATTTTCCATTCTAACAAGCACATGGCTGGTTTTGTTATTTTCTTTGGGCCTCATGGTGACCGCTCATTTTTTAGGTGAAAGAATGAAAGGCATGAAACGCATTGATCGTCTAGCCGGTCACATTCATCGACTGCATCAGGACGATGTCCACGGAAAACGCCACTTTCGAAAAACGTTCGACAGCCCTCCTCACAAAAAACTTCATGTTTCCAATTTAAAAAAAGTCACCCGGCATCGGGCAGCGATCGACTTTGGCGGAGACACTACTCTCGCCTTACCCAACACCGAACGCCCCAAAGTGGGACATCGAAGCCCCAGATCCGAAAAGCGGCTTAATCAAAGTCCTCCGAAAAAGCACAGTAAAACCAAGAGATTAGCGAGATAGCCCCAGCGGCTCAGACTTGGCACGAGAATTGCTTTATCTAGGCGTAGGGGAAAAGACCATTGACTGGTTTCAACTCCATTCTCCATTCAAGCGAATGGGGAGAATAAGAGAATAAAAAGAACGGAGAAAAATTTATGGGAAAACTTAATTTAAAGGCGTCGATTTTATTGGGAGCCTTGCCAGCTTTGGCGGGAGTTCTCTTTTCAGGTTGCGGGGGAAGTAGCGGCGGTTCATCTCAGATTAACAGCGGTATTATTGCTCCAACCAATTACACATTAACTTCACCGGCAAACGGCGCGCTTAATACGTGTACGGCTCCATTGTTTACGATTCACTTTCCTACAGCTGATAGCTGCGGAATTACGGATCTAAGCACAGTTGTGGGGGTCATTCCGCAAGGGTATGCTACACCTGTTCCAATTACAACCGCTCTTCAAACAAGAACAGCAGATGGCGGATGTGATTATAATTTCAACACCAAGGCAGCTTTACCAAGTACTACCCCGGTAAGTTGGGGAGTTTTTCAAACTCCAGGATCGTCAGCTTCAACACTGCTCCCAAACACGAGCACTTTTACGACCGGCGCTTCGTCGACTTCAGTTGTTTGCGGCGTTGACAACGGAGCAAGGTTTATTGTGCAAAATATCTACGGTGGTTCAAGTACACCACAATCCACTGCTGTAGGAAGTTTTGGAACTTTTGCAAACGGAAGTTTCAATGCAAATTTTCCGGATCTTGGAACATTTATTTTAGGCGCTATGAGTGCAAATCTAAATATTTTTGCAAGTACCGCATCTGCGAATACTACATTTTCCATTCAATTCAATCAGCCCGTAAATCCACTTACGATAGCCGGTAGTATAAACGTAAGCCAACTAAATGCGACGACGGACCTCTCTGCATTTAGAACCGCCGTCACAGGAATTCAAGTTAAGCAAAGTGCAAGCG
>JAQBPA010000198.1 GCA_028287765.1 Bacteriovoracaceae bacterium | reverse complement strand
TTTTGTGCACTCGCTCCTGATCATCGGCTTTTCATTCTCGCGAGAATTTTTGCGGGTGCCTTTGGCGGACCACTTGGTGCGATCGTCTTTTCAATCATCGGAGATAAAATCCCCGAAAAGCGAAGAGGCGCAGCCACCGGAAAAGTCATGTCAGCCTTTGCGATGGCGTCCATTTTAGGAATTCCGTTTGGACTTAAGCTTGCGAATGCCTGGAGCTGGCGTGCTCCGTTTTTTCTACTCACGGGTCTCAGTATTATTCTCTTTTTGATTGGAGCAAGGACGCTCCCCACAATGATAGACCATATTCGAAAAATGCACCGTCGAAATCATATTCGAGAGACTCTCTCCATTTTAATTAAGCCGAACCACGTTCGCGCTTACGTCTTATCTGGAATGCTTCTTATCGGATCGTTTTCGGTCATTCCTTTTATCAGCCCCTATATGGTTTCGAATGCGGGATTTCTTGAATCGAATCTCATGTATATTTATTTGATTGGCGGATCAGTGACTTTTTTTACTGCTCCGCTCATTGGAAAACTCTCAGATATTTTCGGGAAATATCGAATGTTTTCGATTATGGCCATCATCTCGGTAGCGCCTATTTTAATGGTTACTCATCTCAATGAAACGGCTGATTGGATTGTGATCGTCTCGACAACCTTTTTTATGATCTGCTCGTCAGGCCGAATGGTGCCCGCAACCGCGCTCGTGACATCAAGCGCTCTTCCACACGAACGCGGAGGATTCATGAGTATTAATTCTTCCGTGCAACAATTCGCTGCTGGCATTGCCACTTATTTCGCGGGTCACATAATTCAAAAAACTTCATCCGGAAAAATGCTGAACTACGATTGGGTAGGATATATCGCTATTATCACAACGCTTCTTTGTCTGTGGCTCGCGAGACGAGTGAGGCCTGCTGCCGGCATTCGAAATTTAGTCGACGCTAAAGATATAGCGGGAGTGTCATCGGAAATTTAATTGGTGAATCTACTCAGATTCGTCAAAAATCTTTCCCGGATTTAAAATCAAGTCTGGATCAAATATTTTTTTAATTTGACGCATGAGTTGAATCTCTTCAACGCTTCTTCCAAAATGAAGATACGGTTTTTTTAATAACCCAATTCCGTGTTCAGCGCTGATACTGCCATTAAATTTTTCGATAATCGTAAAGAGTTTGATTCCAAGATCATGGCGCATCTTTGCAAAATCTTCGGCAGACGTCTTTTCGGATTTAATGACATTGATGTGAAGATTTCCGTCGCCAATATGGCCAAACCAAACGACTTCAACTCCCTCATAGATTTTCCCCACTTCGCGCACAAACTGTGGGATTTTTGAAATGGCGACCGAAATATCGTTTTTATAAGGATTATATTTCGAAAGACTCTCAGAAATATTCTCACGATATTTCCAAAAATCAGAGGCTTGCTTTGAATTCTGACTGACGACTCCGTCCGTAACGAGTCCTTCGACTAAACAAGTGTCAAAAGTTTCAAGAACCGCATCCATGACAGCAGAATTTCTGTTTTCAAATTCGAGGAGAATATAAATGGAAGAAGCTTTTGAAAATGGAGGTTCCAAGTTGGTCGATTTCAATACGTAATGAAGAGCTTTATCAGTAAAAAATTCAAAAGCGGTTAAATCAACTGTCTTTCGAAATTGAACCAAAATTTCTAGTGCCGAATCAAGATGTTCACAAGCGAGTAGAACGACCGTTAAATTCTGTGGAGCTATAGTAAATTCAAGAGTGGCTTCCGTGATAATGCCAAGCGTCCCTTCGCTTGCAATAAAAAGATGTTTGAGATCGTATCCGGAATTATCTTTAACAAGACCGCGATGTAAATTAAGAATCTCGCCAGATCCTGTCACCACTTTTAAATGTCGCACCCAATTTCTGATGTGCCCGTAACGAATGACTTTTGTGCCACCGGCATTCGTCGCAATATTTCCACCGATCTGAGACGAGCCTCGAGAAGCTAAATCGACCGGAAAAAAATAATCTGCTTCTTCAACTGCATTTTGAAGCTTCTCCGTAATCAACCCGGCCTCACACCTAAGCGTTCGATTAATTTCATTCAGTTCAATAATCTTATCCATTCTTTCAAGAGAAATAACGACTTCTCCCTGAAAGGCAACTGCGCCAGCGCTTAGACCCGTACGTCCGCCAGACGGAACGAGCGCAATCTTTTCTTTGCGTGCCCAAAGTACAATTTTTTGAACTTCCTCGGTCGTCTCTGGAAATAAAATCGCCGGAGAATTCGGAGTATGGACTCTCGTCCAATCTCGAGCGTATTTTTCGATATCAGAAGGATCCGTTTTAATCTGATGGCTTTTTAAAAAAGCAGGAAGAGAGATACTCATTTCAACCTTAATATAAAATCCTAGTTTTAATACTAGTCGGCAGTTCTTTGATTCGATCTTTCACTTGATCCGAAACTTTTTTATCCAGATCTACGATCAAATATCCAATTTGTGGATCGGTAGCCAGGTACTGCGCCTCAATATTGGCTCCAAGATCCGAAATAATACTATTAATATCTTTCAGCACCCCGGGAACATTTTTATGTACATTCAAAATTCTGTGTCCCTTGCTTTGAACCGGTAAGTCCACTTGAGGAAAATTAACAGAGCCCGTTGAACTACCATTATTAATAAATCTCGTAATGCTTGTGGCAACTTCCACTCCAATATTTTCCTGAGCCTCTTCAGTGCTTCCCCCCAAATGAGGCGTCAAAATCACATTGGGAATATTTTGAAGCTCACTTTTAAACGGATCCGAATTACTCTCGGGCTCTTCCGGAAAAACGTCGATCGCAGCACCGCTCAGATGAGCTTCGGCTAAAGCGGATTTTAAAGCTTTGATATCGACGACTTTTCCTCGACTCGCGTTGATAAGATATGAGCCCTTCTTCATCGATTTCAATTGCTCAGATCCAATCATATTGCGCGTCTGATTCGTATCTGGAACATGAAGAGTTACAAAATCGGAATCTTTTAAAACATCTTCAAGCTTTGAACGCTGGCTACTATTTCCAATCGGCATTTTTGTAACCACATCGTAGTAAATGACTTTCATTCCAAAACTCTCGGCAAGCACACTCACTTGTGAACCAATATGACCGTAACCAATAATTCCGAGCGTTTTTCCACGAACTTCTCTGCAATTCGTGGAGGATTTATCCCATTTGCCAGCATGAAGAAGAGTATTTCGATCTCCAATTCGCCGAGCGAGCATGACAATTTCACAAAGAACCATTTCCGCAACCGATCGGGTATTACTGAACGGCGCATTAAAAACCGTCACGCCTCTTAAGCCCGCATCTCCAAGTTCGACCTGATCGGTTCCAATGCAAAAACAGCCCACACTTAAAAGCTTCTTGGCTTCAGAGAGAAATTTTTTTGTCACTTTGGTTTTCGATCGAATACCCAGGATATGAGCGTCCTTAGCGTGTGCGATAAGATCTGCTTCACTTAGAGCGCTCTTTGAGCCCTCAACTTGAAAACCTTCTTTGCGAAGCAATTCCCAAGCAACGGAGTGGATGTTTTCAGCCAAAAATATTTTAATCTTAGCTCGCGGAAAAGAGTGCTCTTTCATTATCTATTTTATAACGAAGATTTCTTGAATATTGAACATATTACCTAATTTTGTTACTAAAAAATGATGACGAGCACATCGAGCGAAGTGGATGAATTGAAAAAACGCGTTCGAAGACTCGAATCTGCAATCGAAAAGCACCGCCTTCAGACAGGGCATCAAATGTGTTGGGAAAACGACGAAGAGCTTTGGTCGGCTTTAAACGATGGAGTCCAGATCGATCATACACCGCCGCCTTGGGATGAATTCATGACTCGATGTGCGGCTTACCGAAAGTCTAAAGACGATCGGAGTCCGGGGGCCGGGCAGTAGACGAATTTCTGGGCGGGCGCGGGGCTCCGTCAAAATTGAGATCGTCCATTGACGCTTGATAATCTAAGTCGCAGTCCTTGCGTACTCCTTCGCGACAGGACTTTTTTCTTTCTTAAACTTACGTGCGTCGCTCAGAGCTCAATTTAGCCGAAGCCCCGCACCCGTCCTCAATTCATCTACTGCCCGGTCCTCAGAAATGAAATCAGTTCGTATATTCATGCGAATAAGTGGGACGATTTGCTCGTACTCCTATCCATATGAAAAAGAGAAGAGGCAAAATTACGCCGAAAAGAGTCGAGTACAGCCTCTGAGTTTTGAGATCTAAAATTCCGTGAAGTACAAGAATATCTGAAGCGGCTGTAATGCGTGCGCAAAAGCTTAACAAAAAGGCTGCCCACATAAAATCCGTTTGGGCTGAAATACTGATTAATGCGATTGGAACGATCGCATACCAGGCCCAAAAATTGGGGGCTAAGAAAAGAGTAAAAAGAAGAGCGGTCTTTACGCTTGCGGCGACCAAATCCGATTCTGTTTTGATTTTAATGCAAAATTTAAAAACAAAAAAAATAAAAATGCTTCGCAGAGTCCACGAAATAAGTGTGCTGACGATCGCGGCATTTAAAAAATGGGTTAACATTGAATACATCAGACCAGAGATCGAAACGTCGTAGCTGATGTCTAACGACGATAAGAGTCCCTTAAAACTTTTTGTTCCCACCCAAAAAGGGGCATAAAGAAAATAAATGAATCCCAATGAAATCATGGTGAAAATCAAAATCTGACATAGTAGAGATTTACGATTTTTTTCTGTTCTCCAAAAAAATATCGCCTGTGCAGGAATGAAAATAACGGAGATATATTTGGACAAGAAAGCGAGAAGAGCACCGAACCATGCTTTTGCCCTTTGGTGCTCGAAAGTGCCGAGCAAACTTAAAAGCAAAAAAGAGAGCATGATAGGATCGTTATGACCTTCGCTTGCGACTTCAATAATGACGAGGGGGTTCCATAAATAAATCAACAGACCCAACCAGCGCCTTGTGGGATTTATTTTTTTTAAAATTTGCCAAATTAAGCCAATTGCTAAGAAATTTGCGGCAATGATGATCAATTTGAATATCAAAATACTTTCATAAACATCAGATGTTAATCTCGCTACCAGAGATTCGATATGTATAAATAGTGGCCCGTACGGAGCCAATCCATTAATAGGAATCCACCCCAACTTTAAAAGCTGGTCTTTAAACTCTCCGTTTGGAAAACTCCAAAGCGGTGTTTGATAGACGCTCGTATGCGGTAGAATCGAAAGTTGGCCTTGAGCGGCGTAAGAAAAAAGATCGATCGATAAAGTTGGAAGCCCGAATAATAAAACAATCTGAAACAGAACGGGAAAAATCAGCAGCCACTTAAACGAACTCGACTCGAAATTTGCGGTTGTCTTCGCGAGATGTAAAATCCATCCATAGAAATAAAATAATACAAGATGCTGGATGAAATAGAGTAAATAATAAAAGCATGCCCATTCAAGCATTTCTGTATTGCAAAAAAAAAGAGCGCGCTGGGTAAAATAAATGGAAATATAAAGAAGAAGCGAAAGAACACCGATGAAAAAAGTCGTGAATGACGTGTTTCGAATAATCGGAAATGGAATTTTAAAGCCGTCCATGAATCCCAATATTCAAACGCGAGAATTTGCTTCCGTCTATTCTTATATCTCAAAGGACATTAGTTTTTAGAAAGCATTTGAATGAAGCGCTCAAGAAGTGTCGTATCGAATTCTTTCTTCATGGTCGTGATCATGAGTTTGAGCGCCTCAAATGGGGGAATCGCTTTCTCGTATGTTCTCTCAGACGTAAGAGAATTGAAACAATCTGCAATGGCTACAATTCGAGAAGAAACATTTAAATTTTTAATTCCTCGTGGATATCCTTTTCCGTTCACTCGTTCATGATGTTCATGAACAATTTGCTTTGCAATGATCGGGACCATCTGTTTCTGATCGAGAATTTTTTCG
>JAQBPA010000173.1 GCA_028287765.1 Bacteriovoracaceae bacterium | reverse complement strand
TGTGACTCTTTGCTTTTCGGCAACTCAGGCCCTTCTCGCAGCGAAGTCGGGTGCCACTTATATAAGTCCGTTTGTGGGACGACTGGATGATGTTTCCGAAAATGGCATCCATCTGATTCGAGATATTGTTAAAATTTATCAAAACTACAGTTATAAAACTCAAGTGCTTGCCGCAAGCATTCGCCATCCCATGCACGTCGTTGAATCTGCACTCGTAGGGGCGCACGTTGCCACAATGCCAAACTCGGTTTTTCAAATGCTTTTTAAACATCCGCTGACGGATCGAGGGCTTGAGAAATTTTTAGCAGATTGGAAAAAGGTCTCGGCCTAAATTTTATGAGCATCCCGTATACCAAGATGCACGGCTGTCATAACGACTATATCTATCTTGATAATATAGACGGAAAAATTTTGACAGATTTCTCAAAGCTTGCCGTAAAAGTATCTGACCGAAAAACGGGCATCGGTTCAGATGGCCTCATCGTTTTAGAAAAACCTGAAAATCCTAAATGCCTGGTGAAAATGAAAATGTTCAACGCCGACGGTTCCGAAGGAAAAATGTGCGGAAACGGCATTCGATGTGTTGCTAAACTTGCGTTTGAAAAATATGGAAAACAGGAATCCTATAAAATAGAAACAGCTTCCGGCGTTCGCGAATGTTTTATTTTAGATTCTTCTGATCCCAAACGATTCATTGTGAAGGTAAATATGGGTCGTCCGTCTTTTTTACCCACCTCTCTTCCCGTTCTCTTTGACGATATGATGGTGCTCGGCGAAGAGTTTGAAGTTGAAGATCAAACATTTAAAATCAACTGTGTCTCGATGGGAAATCCGCATTGTGTAATTTTTGTCGATGACGTCGATAAGTTTGATGTAGCGAGATACGGATCCAAAATAGAGAAGCACGAAGTTTTTCCTGAGGGTGTGAATGTCGAATTTGTTGAAGTTCGAAACGGCGAAGTTAAACAGCGAACCTGGGAGCGCGGAAGTGGCGAGACTCAAGCATGCGGCACGGGAGCCTGTGCGGTCGGCGTGTTTTTAATTATGGGCGGTAAGATGAAAAGCCCGGTGAAAATTCAACTTCGAGGCGGAAGTCTCACAATCGACTGGGACGGACTTCACGAAGTTTGGCTTTCGGGAGAAGCCGTGACGGAGAGTACGGGAATCATTTAACTCAATCGTTCGCGAAGTTTTTTTCCCATGACTTCGATGGGATGCTGACTTTGTTTTTCAGCTAGCTGTTTGTACTGATCTGAATCCAAGTTTTCTAAAAATTCTTTTGCAAATTTTCCGGATTGAACTTCTTTCAGAACTTCTCGCATTTTGTTTTTGACCGACTCATCGATGATGCGATCGCCGCGAGTGATGTCTCCGTAGCGTGCAGTCGGACTGATGCGGTTTCTCATTCCTGTAATTCCCTCTCGCCAAATGAGATCGACGATGAGTTTTAATTCAAATAGCGATTCGAAGTAGGCGGTCTCGGAATTGTAGCCTTCTTCGACCATGAGATCGTAAGTCATTCGAAGAAGACTCGACACTCCTCCGCAAAGAAGAGCTTGCTCCGAAAATAAATCACATTCTGTTTCATCTTTAAAATCTGCCCAAATTAGACCGTTTGAATGACAACCTACGGCCCTCGCATAGGCTTCTGCAAAACTTTTTTCGGCGGCTTCTTTGGATTTTGGCCGTACGGATAAAATGCCCGGAAGAGCCGAGCTTGTTCCGTAAAATTCTTTCAGTCCACTGGCTGCGCCTTTGGGTGCGACCAAAATATGTGCGGGTCCGGATTCCTCCACCGGGATCAACTTAAAATGAGTATTGAATCCATGAGCAAAAATGAGGCGTTTGATCTGTTTTTTGCCGCGAATATATTTTTCGTAAATTTCTTTTTGGCTCTGATCCGAAAGGTTCATGACGATCGTATCGGCGTTTTGGACAGCCTCTTCGATACTAACAAAGGGAATATTCGCTTCTTTGGCCTTTTTGGCAGAGTTCCCATCTGCCCGGATTCCGAGCACAAATTTGATTTCTGAGCGAAGGAGGTTCGTCACTTCAGCTTCGCCTTGCGCGCCAAAGCCTAGAATAGCGATCCGTGTGCCCTTTAATATCTGTCTGTCTGAGTCCGTGAGAGTCATCATTTATGCGGTTTTCTTTCTCGGTGTCTCAGGCTATAAGTTTTTTCGTCTGGGTTCAAGCCTAGCAATGAGCTAGAGGTTCAAGCTTGGCAATCAGCCGGAGAGTGGCTCAGTCCGAAGAGGTTACAAATATGGCAATTCAAGAAAAAAGAATTTCAAAGTCCCCGGTGATCTCGTTTGCGGACCTTCCGTTTGACGGCATAGAGTTCAAGCTTTCTGAAAAATTTGATGATCTTTATCGTCCCGAAGAAACAAAGGATCCCGAGCTCGAAGGAATTTTTAATCATTTAATCGAGGCAGAAGGTTCGCTGCTTCCGGTCGGCTCGAAAGTTGATTTGAGAGGCGAGTTCCATACGACGATTTCGGCGATCTGTGATCGTTGTACAGACCCGATCTCGATTCCCGTCGACGGCTCTCTTACGACCTTTTTAATGGCGAAGACGCAGTTTTCGCCTCACGATAAGCCGGGTGGCAAGGTCATTCACGGCCCCACGCGAGGACTAAAACCGTCTCGACATCATTCGAAGAGCAAAGCTCCCGTACTTACCGATGCGGAAGGGGAGCATGATGACGAAAATTTTGGTGCTTTTGACGGCCATACGATCGATTTAAGACCTCTCATCCGGGAACTTTTAATCCTTCAAATTCCTATGAAAACGCTTTGTGCAGAAGACTGCCAGGGCCTCTGTTTGGTCTGTGCCGGCAATATCAACGACGGCAAATGCTCCTGCAAAAAAGGTCCGACGCGCGTAAAGGCCGACGAATCGGAGCCCCAAAAGTCAGAATTAGCCATTCAGCTCGAAAAGAAGCGAAAGACTTTTTGACAGAGGAAAAGCAGAATACTAGGTTTAACTTTCTATGGCAGTCCCCAAGAAAAAGAAATCCAGGTCACGAAGCAAAATGCGACGAGCACATCTCAAGTGTTTTGCTCCTTCTGTTACTCCATGTTCCCATTGCAAAGCACTCATAGCATCTCACCGAGCTTGCCCGATGTGTGGTTACTATAAAGGCCGAGAAGTTATCTCTGTCGCAAAATAGTTGAGCAGAGCGGGGTGGCCATGCGAATGAAGGCTCATAACTAAATGGATGTTCGAATAGCGCTCGACGTAATGGGCGGTGACTTCTTAGCTATTCCCAATTTACAAGGTGCGTTTACAGCGGTTGAAAAAAGTTTATCGGAAGGCCGAAACTTAAAAGTTTATCTTTGCGGACCGAAGGACCGTGTTCTCGCGGCACTTCCCGAAGCGGCCAGTGATCCGTCGATTCCTCCAGAATTTAAAATTGATCTGCCTCGTTTCGAAAAATATTTATCGGACGGGGTTTTAGAAATTGTGAACTGTACCCAGGTGGTGGATATGGCGGAGAGTCCTTCCGCTGCCGTTCGAGGAAAAAAAGATTCGTCGCTCGCGAAAGCTTTTCATCTCGTAAAAGAAAATAAAGCCGGTGCCATGATTTCTGCGGGAAATTCCGGTGCCGTGATGGCGTACGGCGTTTCGCTTCTTGGACGAATTGAGGACGTAAAGCGTCCGGCGATTCTTTGTCATTTTCCTTCGAAGTCTGGCGTAACTGTGCTTTTAGATGCAGGCGCGAATGTGGACTGCACGGCTGAACATCTCTTTCAATTTGCTGCGATGGGCCTCACTTACTTTCGAACCGTTTTTGAAAAAACGGACGTGAAGGTCGCGCTCATGAATATTGGCGAAGAAGAGACGAAAGGAAACGAAGTCGTCAAAGCCACTCACCAAATTCTGAAAGAAAAATTAAAAGAAAACTATTTTGGATTCGTCGAAGGTCGCGATCTCATGAACGGAAAAGTCGATGTCATCGTTTGCGATGGCTTTGTAGGAAATGTGATTTTAAAAACGGCGGAAGGTGTGGCTTCCACCGTAAAAAGTATTTTGAAAGAAGAACTCTCTAAAAATCCCATCTGGGGACTCGGCGCCTGGCTTGCAAAGGGCGGCTTTATGGCGATGAAAAATAAATTAGATTATCGCGAGTACGGAGCTGCGCCGCTCATTGGTCTGAACGGCCTCGGGCTTGTCGCCCACGGATCTTCTGACGGAAAAGCGATCCACAACGCGATTCGAATTGCTGAAAAATATGTTCTTCAAGATCTTATCGGAAAAATGCGAAATGTTTTTGAGCCGTACCGAGTCAATCCTGTCGAAGTAGCTAGCAGCGTGAAATAAATGACGAATGCGTTTTCACTTTCGGGGCAAGTTGCTTTAATTACCGGAGGTAGTCGAGGGATCGGCGCGGCCATTTCGTTGAGACTTGCCGAAGCTGGCGCCACCGTTCTCGTCAATTATAAATCGAATCGCGAAGCGGCTGAAAAAGTCGTTCACGAAGCTCGAAAGTTTTCTTCAAAAAGTGAGGCCGTTAGTTTTGATATTTCGAACGTCGATGAAACAGAAGCAGCCATCGAAGGACTCACCAAAAAATTCGAAGCAATCCCCATTTTAGTTTGTAACGCGGGGATCAGCAAAGACAGCTTACTTCCGCGTGCGTCGGCTGAACATTTCGAAGAAATCTTAAGAACAAATCTTTTTGGGACCATTCACACAGTTCGTCTGCTCTCGCGCTCGATGATGAAGAATCGTTACGGTCGAATTATTTGTATGAGTTCGGTAGTCGGCGAGATGGGCAACAAGGGTCAGTCGGCTTACGCGGCTTCAAAATCTGCGCTCTTTGGATTTTCAAAATCGGTGGCGCTCGAGCTGGGTTCTCGAAACGTGACCTGTAATGTCATTTGTCCTGGATTCATCGAAACCGAAATGACCGAAAGGCTCGATTTAGCCGTTCGAGAAACGTATTTTGGCAGAATTCCGATAGGAAGGTTTGGTACCGCCGAAGAAGTCGCAGGATGTGTTCAGTTTTTAGCATCCAAAGAAGCAGCCTATATCACGGGAGCTGTTCTAGACGTCAATGGCGGTCTCTATATGCGATGAGCCACTGGCCTCATCGCTTCGCTCTCAAGATAAAAGGTTTTTTTAGTCGATTTGCGAGCGTTTTTTGCGCTAATTAATAAGGATAAAGTTTTTTCGGCATTTAACAAGGGCGCTTCGGGCGCGAAAGGAAGAGTATTCATGGAACTTCAAACTCAGGTCAGAGGTCTAATTAGCAAAAGTCTTAAAATTCCAGAGGACAGTATTAAGCTCGAAAGTACTTTTGTAGAAGATCTTGGCGCTGATTCTCTGGATATCGTTGAGCTTGTGATGGCTCTCGAGGACGAATTTCAAATCGAAATTCCAGACAAAGATGCTGAAGCGATCAAGAGCGTCCAGGACGCTGTGAATTATATTAAAGCTCATAAATAGCGAGCAGTTCTATTTAGTTTAGAGAGGTTTTTTTTCATGTCGAGAAGAGTGGCAGTTACAGGTATTTCAGTTGTTTCTGCTCTCGGTGCGGGTCGTGACCGCAATTGGTCTCTCTTAATTGAAGGAAAATCGGGCATCGGTCCGATCACTCATTTTAATCCTGAAGCATTCAAATGCAAAATCGCCGGAGAAGTCCGCGACTTTAAACCTGAAACGGTTGTGACACCCAAAGAGCTTCGGCTCATGGATTTTTTTATTCAATATGCTGCCTTCGCCTGTCATGAAGCGATGCTTCAGTCTGGCCTTGTATCTGCTCCGATCTTTGGAGCCGATCAAATTAAATCTGAATGGCAAGAGCGCGCGGGTTCGATCATCGGATGCGGACTCGGAGGTCTTCCCGAAATTGAGGCCACGTCAAAAATTCTAAGTGCTCGTGGCCCGTCGAGAATTTCTCCTTTCTTTATTACTCGGCTCATTTCAAATTTGGCAGCCGGTCACGCGGCGATTGCTTACGGACTTAAAAATGCAAATTTTGCGACGACATCCGCTTGCTCCTCAGGTGCACATGCGATCGGAGAATCTTATCGGATGATCAAACACGATTATGCCGACATTATGCTGGCAGGTGGAACTGAATCGACGATCACAGAACTTGGAATTGGCGGCTTCGATGCAATGCGAGCGCTCTCCACTCGAAACGACGAGCCACAAAAAGCATCGCGTCCTTTTGATAAAGATCGAAATGGTTTTGTTTGCGGAGAAGGTGCTGGCATTTTGGTTTTAGAAGAATGGGATCACGCCATTAAGCGCGGAGCAAAGCCTCTCGCTGAAGTGGTGGGTTATGCAGCAAATTGCGACGCTTATCATGTGACAGCTCCATCTGAAAATGGAGCGGGTGCTGGACGCGCGATGGTGACTGCTCTTAAAGATGCAAAATTAAATCCTTCGGATATTCTTGCGATTAATTGTCATGGCACTTCAACTTCTCTCGGAGATATTGCGGAGACGAAGGCAATTAAACTGGCCTTTAAAGATCATGCGAAGAAAATAAAAATTTCGGCGACGAAGTCGATGACCGGCCATTGTTTAGGAGCCGCGGGTGGAATTGAAGCGGTGTTCACCGTGCTTGCGCTTCAAAATCAAAAAGTTCCACCGACGATTAATTTAGATCAACCCGATCCTGAATGTGATCTCGATTATGTGCCAAAGGCTGCACAAGATTTGAAACACGACTACGCGCTTTCGAATAGTTTTGGTTTTGGCGGAACGAATGCTTGCCTCATTTTTAGGAAGTCCTGATTTATGCTTTTTATCGCATCCGATCATGCTGGCTTTGAACTAAAAGCTGCGATGCTGAAAGAGCTGAAAGGCAAAACAGAAACAGAAGATCTCGGCACGGATTCTCTTGAATCCTGCGACTATCCACTTTTCGCAAAAAAACTGGCTGACAAAGTTTTAGCGAATTCTGGAAGCCTGGGTCTTTTGATGTGCGGAACAGGAATCGGAATGTCCATTGCCGCCAATAAATTAAAAGGCATTCGCGCGGCTGCTGTTTCCGATAATGTTTCGGCTCAGTTTGCTCGAGAACATAATAATGCCAATGTTCTCTGCTTGGGTTCTCGCGTTTTAAATGTGAAACAAGCTCTCGAATGTTTAAATGCTTTTTTGAATGCTAAATTTGACACCACTTCGCCACGACACCAAAGGCGGATCGATGAAATCACAAGTTTTGAAAAATGAGGGAAATGAAACCATGAAACTTAAAACAACCACCGAAGTTTTTGATCTCATCGCAAAAGAAGAGGCGAGACAGAAGTCTCAGCTTGAGATGATTGCGTCCGAAAACTTTGTTTCCGATGACGTTCGAGCGGCAGCAGGCTCGGTGCTCACCAATAAATATGCCGAAGGTTATCCCGGAAAGAGATATTATGGCGGATGTGAAGTGGTGGACGAGGTCGAGACCTTAGCGATCGAGCGGCTCAAAAAACTTTTTGGTGCGGAGGCGGCGAATGTGCAGCCGCACTCGGGTTCTCAAGCTAATATGGCCGTTTATTTTTCTTATCTCCAACCTGGCGATACGATTTTAAGTATGGATCTCGCTCAAGGTGGCCATCTCACGCACGGATCTCCCGTTAATTTTTCGGGTCGTCTTTATAAAGTGGTTCCTTACGGCGTCGATAAAAATGATCTCATCGATTTTAATCAAGTACGAGAACTTGCGAACACGCACCGGCCAAAAATGATTGTTTGCGGAGCGTCTGCGTATTCCAGAAAAATAGATTTTAAAGAATTTCAAAAGATCGCCGACGAAGTTGGCGCGAGAACGATGGCCGATATTGCGCATCCGGCTGGGCTTGTTGCTTCGGGACTGCATCCGTCGCCCGTGGGTGTTTGTGATTATATCACTTCGACAACGCATAAAACTCTTCGAGGTCCGAGATCTGGAATTATCATGATGAAAGAGGTTCATGCAAAAGAAGTGAACTCTCGAATATTTCCAGGCATTCAAGGTGGCCCTCTGATGCATATCATTGCGGCGAAAGCGATTGCTTTCGGTGAAGCGCTGGATCCGCGATTTAAAACTTATTCCGAA
Source organism: Bacteriovoracaceae bacterium (assembly GCA_028287765.1). Taxonomy (GTDB): domain Bacteria; phylum Bdellovibrionota; class UBA2394; order UBA2394; family UBA2394; genus JAQBPA01. Next base: position 22,094 of record JAQBPA010000173.1, on the reverse strand, counting down.
GCGGTGATTAGCAATATGAAAGTGCTGACGAAAGAACTCATCGAAGGCGGCCTTTCAATTGTGAGCGGTGGAAGTGATAATCACTTATGCATGGTCGATGTTCGATCTTTTAAATTGAATGGCTCTACCGCAGAAGCCGCTTTAGAAAAAGCAGGCATCACGGTGAATAAAAATCTGATTCCAAGGGATCCCGAATCTCCGAGAGTGACCTCAGGAGTGCGACTTGGAACGGCGGCTCTTACAACACGTGGACTTCGCGAAGCAGAGATGAAGCAAGTATCGGGATGGATTTTAAAAGCGCTTAAATTTCCGCAAGATGAAGTGGCGCTTAAAAAAATTCGCGACGATGTTCGCGAATTTTGTAAACCCTTTCCACTTTTTCAGTGGTAAAGCCAAATGCATTGTCCCTACTGTAAAAACGATGATACGAGTGTCATCGATTCACGATTAGCTAAAGAGGGAACAGAGATTCGCCGAAGGCGCGAGTGTTTAAAGTGTAAACAGCGTTTTACGACCTACGAGCGAGCCGATTCAGTTTTTCCGTGGGTGATTAAAAAAGACGGAAGGCGCGAAGAATTTGATGCCGACAAAATTAGTGCTGGCATCATGCGAGCGCTTGAAAAGAGACCGGTCAGTATTCTTGCAGCCGAAGAGCTCGTTTCAAAAGTCATTCAAGCCATCGTCGCCCGAGGGGAGAAGGAGATCCCGAGTGCCATCATCGGAGAAGAAGTGATGAAGGGATTAAAAGCCTTGGACGAGGTTGCCTACGTGAGATTCGCGAGCGTTTATCGTCAGTTCAAAGATATCAATGATTTTATGTCCGAATTGAGCTCGCTTCTCACGAAAAGAACTTAACGCTCGGTCAGATGAACTAAATAACCTATCTCCTCATTTGGAGGTTTTGTTCGGGAATGTTAAGAGGGCGAGATGAGTGAGCAAAGGGGTAAACGAAGAAAAGCGCGTGAGGCAGCTTTATCCTATTTATATCAGTCTGATTTAGACGTGGGATCGGTGACGAAAGATCCGGCTAAATTTCTTCAACATTTTAGTATCGACGATGAGTCGCAAGATTTCTTCTCAAAAATTACCGAAGGCGTTCAAGAAAAAAAGGCCGAAATAGACCTCCATCTTGAGGAGTCAGCCGAGAACTGGAAGCTCTACCGGATGGAGGCGATTGATCGATGCATTTTAAGGCTTTCGACTTGGGAGCTGATGTCGTGTCCGGAGACGGATTTTCAGGTCGTGATCGATGAAGCCATTGAACTTGCAAAGGATTTTGGATCTGAAAACTCGCCTTCTTTCGTGAATGGAATCCTCGATAAACTTGCCCAGAAATTTCGAAAAGGGCTCTAAATCGCTCAAGTAATTGCTCAAAAAACAAGTGGTGCCCAAACCCAGCTCTTACAGCAGAAATTGTCGGTTTTTTGGGGTCCGGATATCCACACCCCGCAAAGATAGAGACTCGTTTTTCCTGGTAACTTTTGTTGATTCCTTCTTCTGGCATGAATCATGCAACATTAAATACTTATGAAAATCGCGAGCGCAGTGGATTTCTTACATAATCTAAGACGTTACGACCGTTTTTGCCTAACCGACATTAAAGGATTAAAAGGCCGCATGAACGAGTTAGGCCGAAAGCACAGCCTAATCAGTTTGAGTCGTGGCGGATGCGGTTTTTTTAGTCGAACTCAAAATGAAGTAGTCGCGACGACGGCGAACCCCATCGTGAATTGCGAATTTAAGTGGTCTCGCTTTCATTCAAAGCCCGTAAATATTTTAGGGAGACTGGTCTACTGCGTGCCGAAAGAATCCAATGGCAAAAAGGTATTTTACTTTGGAATAGAATTTCTGCAACCCGAACTCATTTTACCGTTGATTCTTAAGTTAGAAGATCTAGCCGCCCGTGGCAAAGTTTCGACATTCGTACGGTAATTTAAAAGGAATAACTTCCGGCCAAAGGTCTAGCCAAACCGTCTCAGACCTCCTTCTTTAGTCAGGGTTTCATCTCAAGCTTTTGTCTTATCTTTTTCGCAAGGAGAAAAATTACTTATGAATAAGCAGAAAATAAAAGGAATGTGGAACGAAGCCGTCGGTGAAACAAAGGAACATATTGGCCGAGCCATGAAGAATAAAGAAATGGAACAAAAAGGCCACAGTCAAGAAATGAAAGGCAAGGCGCAGCAAACTTACGGAGACGTAAAAAACACCGCCTCTAATATAAAGGACGACGTAAAAGAAGAAGCCTCAAAATTCAAACGGGACAACAAAGACGACGGAGCAAGTTAAACCCAAAAGTCATACAAAAAAAGCAAACCAAGTTGGTTGATCCTCTTGGTTTGCTTTTTCTAGTTACTAAGGTGTGGCATCTTCAATGCCGACCCCTTTTCTCTATCGGTTTCCGGTCCGGACTTGAATTGAGGACGGAAGCGACTGCTTGCTCGGTGAAAAACTCCAGAGCCGCGCAAGGAAGTCATGCGAGAGATAAATTTCTGCGGCGAAGAAGCATCACTCATACTAAGTTCAGGATTTAAACGAGTCGCCAATGAGCGCGTTTTCTCACCGAGCAAGCAGTCGCTCCCGCCCGGAAATTCAAGTCCGTACCGGACCCCTACCGCTCCGCGCACATCAAAGTTCCGCCACTTGCTCGACAATCCATTGACGAAGAAAAAAAAGTTGAGCGTCACAATGGAGCCGAGTGGCGCTTGTAAGGTGCTGTGAATTCAGCCTTTTTTTGCCGACTCCTTTTTTGCCGTCTTGGCATTCGAATTGCTATGTAAGTATCGGGATGAAGTGTCTTTATATAAAAAATTCATGCGTTATTGCACTCGCGGCAATATTGTTGCCTTTAAATTTATTGGCAAAAGCTCCGCATCATTCTCCTATCGATCTTGCTCGGGTTAAAGTTTGGTCTGAGCTCAAAGATGTGAATATGGGGGATTATCTGTCCATCCCCGAAGTCACTCTGGATCTCATTTCGATGAAATCTTCTGACCTGCCGAAAGAATTGCGAGTTGGAAAAGACTACGATCGACTTGATAAGATCTTCAAACTTCAAGCCGACGACGAATTTGAGAAGGCCTATATCGAGGCAGATAAATTTGTAAGTCGCGATAAGGGCTCTACCTTGAGCGAATGGGTTCAATTCTACAAAGCAGATCTTTTATTTTTTGTTGAAGAAAATAAAGATAAGAAAAAATACAATTTGGCTCTTGAAGAATACCAAGACGCAGTGAGTCGATATCCTCTCAATCCTCAAGTCCCGCGTGCTCTTTATCAAATGGCACTTTTGCAGTTAAAAATGCAGTTTTTTACTGAAGTGAATGCGCTTGCGAGCCGCGGGCTGAAAGAATTTGAAGGCTCGGAATATGAACCGCTTTATCGGCTTCTCGATGCCGAGCAAGCGTTTCTCTCAAAGGATGACCGAAAAGCAACTTTTGACTTCGCAGCCATCATTCAAAAATTTCCTCATCACCGAGCGGCGGTTGACGCGGCCTTTCGAAAGGCCTTCATTCTTTTTAGAAGAGGTGACTTTAAGAACGCGCTCGCCATGTATGAGGACCTAGACCGGTATCATTCAGAAGAAGTTGATCGCCTGAAGATGAAAACGGAGGCGAGCTCTTCCGATAAGTTTGTCGACAGAGTCTTTTACGCCGAGACCGTTTATCTCAATCAGAAATATGTGGAAGCCGCGAAGCTCTTTCAAGATTTGGCCAATCTCTTTCCGTCAAATCCTCATGCGCCATTTCTGCTTTTAAGACTTGCTGACACTTATTTATGGAGAGGACAGGCTCATGCCGCTCAAGAGCTATATATTCACGTTCTTGAGAAGAGCGATAAAAATTCTGTTGCGGCCGCATCAGCGAGACTTCGCCTAGCCGATCTTTATTTTTTAACAAACGATTTCAACACATCGCGCAAAAATGAAGATTTATATCAAAAGGCCTATGACGCAGCGACGAAAGCTGGAAACACTGCTCTTGCATCTTTGGCGTTGGCAAAACTAGCGGCCTTTCATCTTTATTTTAAGACTTATCCAAAGGCGCAGGAAGTGCTCGGAGAATATCGAACTCAGTTTAAAGACTCGGCGAATCAAGCATGGGTTGAAGAACAATTTACAAAAACAGTCGAACTTCAAATTCTTGATTATTATCGCCGGGAAGATTTTTTAGCTGCGCTTTCGACGTATTTAGTTTTTGAGCGAGATCAAACGAATCATTTTCAAAATACGCAGGCTCTTCTTAAAATCGCAGACGCTGCTAATCGACTCTCTCTCTATGATAAAGCTGCTCAGATTCTGAACCGCGTGATTTATTTAGAAAAAACTTCTGAAGGTCGACAGGAAGCACTTCTTAAGCTTGTCGATATTTTGATCGTTCAAGGAGAACTCCGAAAAGCGAGCGAGAGACTTCGCCGGTTTGCATTTGCTTATCCAACGACACCGCTCAGATATCTTTACGAAATGTATTGGGGTCAGCTCTACTCGGCCTTAAAAAATCACGCTCAGGCGAGTAATCATTATGAAAAGGCGCTTCAGTCCACACGTGCCGAGCCTGCAAAACTTTTTGAAATTAGATTTACCTATATTAAATTAGCTGAAGAATCCGAGAAGCTCTCTCTTCCTGGAAAAGCTGTCGAGTCATATGAAAAATATGCCAAACTTGTGAGGGACATCCAGAATAATCCTCTTTCTGAATGGGTGATTACTAAAAAAGATAAATTTCTGATGAAGTTTTCTCGTTATCGAATCGCAGATACCTATTATGCGATGCATGATTTTGTTAAAGCTCTCGATGCTTACAAAATCGTCTCCAAAGAGGTTCAAGAAGAACCGTTCTTATCGCATTCACTTTATCGGATCGGCGAATGCTATTTAGCATTGAATGATCGTAAGGCTGCTCTCAACGCGTTCGCATCCGTGCAATCCAAAGATCCAAAAAATATTTGGGCGAAAGCGGCGCAGAGTTATATCGCAAGTGTTCAAATGGAGGTTAAATATGGAATCCGAATTCTCAACTAAGCCAAACCCGTCGACGACAAACCCGCCGTCCTTAAAAGAGACAGAGTCTCAATTTGAAATGAATCTTTTGGCGTCGACACTGGCTCATGAAATTCGTAATCCGCTTCAGACCATTCGTCTTCAGCTGGATGTTGCCGCACGTGGAGGATCCGTTACCGAAGCTCTTAAAGTCATTTCAGAAAATGTGAAAAGACTTGAGGCAGTCGTGGGACGCGTTCAGGAACTGAGTCATACGTATGTGGTTAACGCTGAAAAAATAAATCTCAGATCTCTGATCGAATCTTCTCTCTCGTCGATTAATTTTTGGCTGGGCGCTTCAGGTATTTTAGTTCGCACGCATTGTCAGTGGGAGGGCGAACCTCTTTGTGATGGAGATCCAGAACTTTTGCAGCAAGTTTTTTTAAATATTTTTATGAATGCCATTCAAGCAATGCCCAAAGGCGGAACTTTAAATATTTATCTTTCTGAAGAAACCGAGCATGCCGTCATTGAAATCAGCGACACCGGCGAAGGATTTGCTAGAGAGAGTATCAAAATGCTCGGAACACCTTTTTTTACAACGAAAGCGGATGGACATGGCCTCGGACTTGCCTTCTGTAAAACTATTTCACTTCTCCACGGCGGATCGATCGACTTCGAAGGCAGCTCCGAAGGTGGAGCAAAGGTGATCGTGAGAATTGCCAGACAACTCGCTCGAAAGGAAGGCGGACACCATGTTCAGTGAAACAATTCGAAGACAAGTGAGCGAAGGCTCCCCTCAAAAAATCTTGGTTGTGGATGATGAATCGGGAATTCGAGACGGGATTAAATCCGCTCTCGAACAACTTGGATTTTTAGTCTCAACCGCAGAATCTGGGGAGCAAGCCCTTTATCAATTTAGAAATGCCCATGATATTTCATTCGTGCTGAGCGATTATAAAATGCCTGGCCTCACGGGCTTTGATTTACTGCAGGAAATCAAAAAACAATCTCCTCAAACAAAAGTGGTCCTCATGACAGGCTTCGGAAGTGTTCATCACGCTGTCAATGCAATGCAGCTTGGTGCTGACGATTATCTCTGTAAACCGTTCGCTGTTGAAGATCTGGAGCGAATCATTTTAAAATGTAGACCTCCATCAAAATTTGAATCTTCGTCTCAGATTGCGACGTCTCTCATTTCTGAAGATCCTGCATTTAAGGCACTTCTCAAAAAAGCGGATCGAGCGGCAAAGAGTAATGCACCTATTTTAATTGAAGGCTCTTCCGGCACTGGAAAAGAACTTCTCGCCCGACAAATTCATGAATGGTCTCCTCGAAAAGAAAAACCTTGGGTCGCCATTAATTGTGCGGCTCTTCCTGCCGGACTTTTAGAGAGCGAGCTCTTTGGTTTTGAAAAGGGCGCCTTCACCGGAGCGCTTGAGAAGAAACACGGAAAGTTCGAGCAAGCCAATGGAGGCACACTTCTTCTCGATGAAATTGGCGAACTCGATCCACTCCTTCAAGCTAAACTTCTTCGGGTTCTTCAAGAAGGAGAAGTCGATCGTTTGGGCGGAAAAAAATCTATCAAAATTGATGTGCGAGTGATTGCAACGACCAATCGAAATTTAGAGAAACTTGTCCACGAAGATAAATTTAGAGAAGATCTTTTCTTTAGACTCTACGGCGTTCGATTTATTTTGCCGAATTTGAGAGATCGCGCTTTAGATATTCCTGTTTTAGCTAAGGAATTTTTACGTCGTCAGTCGAGTATTCAAGGAAATGAGCTCTGTTTTGCGGAAGGAGTGCTCGAGAGTCTTCAAAGAATGGCTTGGCCGGGAAATGTTCGCGAACTTGAAAGAGCCATCGAAAGAGCTGCGGTTTTTTCGGATCGCGGAATTGTTCACCTAGAAAATTTTGAATTCACAGCTCCCCAGGCTTTTCATCCAGCCAATGCGAAGAGTTTTCATGGGAGTCATGGAACGCCCGCTCGAGTTTTTAATATTGACCAGACGTCTAGTCAAAGACCCATCCGAGAAATGGAAAGAGAAATTATTCTTTCTGCGCTCGAAAGCCACGCTGGCAATCGAACACATACGGCTCGGGCTCTAGGTATGAGTCTTCGCACGCTTCGGCATAAATTAAAGCAGTATCGAGAGGCAGGATTAATCGAAGGGGAGTTGATTTCTAACGGTGAAGAAATCACCCGGCAAGAAGTCGGCAAAAATATCCCCTTTTTTAGTATGGATGCAGAGCTCACGGTGCCGACGTCTGCGTCATGGGGTGGACCACAACTTGCACACCCAAAGGGCGGAGAACTTTAAGTATCTGGTTTTAGAAATGAAGGGGAAGGAAGACATAAAATGAATCTTATCGATCCAAATATTAGCATTATGTCGAAAGCGCTTACGCTCCGACTTCAACGTCACGGCGTGATCGCAAGTAATATTGCCAATGCCGACACTCCCGGATTTCGCCCGTCACAAGTTTCTTTTGAAGAAGAACTTCAAAAGTCTGTGAATTCTAAAAAGATGGATAAAGTTCAGAGCGTCACGGGAAAAGTGGAACTTATGGATGATGGAGTTCCCCGTGCAGACGGAAACTCGGTTGATATGGATAAGCAGCTTTCGTCACTTTCAGAAAATAGTCTCACGTATAACGCGACCGCAGAATTTTTGGCTCGAAAATTAAAAATGCTTAAGAGCGTGATTTCTTAAAGGGGAAATAAAAATGGATATCTTAACAGCACTTAAAATTTCGGCTTCGGGACTCTCGGCTCAGAGAACTCGACTGAATGTCCTCTCTTCAAACTTAGCGAATGCGAATTCAACTCAGTCCGCCGATGGTTCCGGGCCTTACAAAAGAAAAGATCCTATTTTTGCAGAAACTCCGCTGGGATCTTTTGATAAGACTCTCGATAAAGCTTCTCAAAAACTTTCAGCCGTCAATGTGACGGGAATCGTCGAAGATCAAACTCCCGGAGCGCGAGTTTACGATCCTTCACATCCTCAAGCCGATAAAGACGGATTTGTAACCATGCCCAACGTGAATGTCGTTTCAGAGCTTACCGATATCATGCAGACGTCACGTTCTTATGAAGCGAATTTATCGGCCATGAAGGCTGCCAAAGAAATGATCAGCGCTGCTCTTGGAATCGGAAGGTCATAATTAAATGAAAATCACCGGACTTCCATCATTTGCTAATTCTGTGAAGCTCTCTCCAGAGATTGAGAAGGCTTTAAGCGGTAGCGAAGTCAAAAGTACTTCGAACGATTTTGGTTCGATGCTTAACGATAAATTAAAAGAAGTTGATGAGCTTCAAAAGAAATCCGACACGGCCGCCACCGATTTTGCGACCGGAAAATCTAGAAATTTGCATGAGACTGTTTTGGCAATGGAAATGGCAGACACGTCTTTGCGGATGTTGGTGACCGTACGAAATAAGGCACTCGAAGCGTATCAAGAAATTATGAGAATGCCGATTTAAGGGGAGAGTCGCACCCAAGGGCGCGCGAAAGGATTAGTTAGATGGAATTTTTACTCAATTTTAATTCCTGGTTCAAAGCACTTCCTGCTGCAGGAAAAATGTCGCTCTTTTTAGTTTTACTTGGCGCGATTATCGCCGGCTTTTTACTTAAGTCGCATTATGAAACTGCAGGGTATCAATATCTTTTTACGAATCTTACTTTGACCGACGCGAATGCCATTTCTGAGAGACTTCAATCGATGAACGTTCAAGTAGAAATGAAAGGTGATGCGATTTTAGTTCCAGGTAATCGCGTTCTTGAACTCCGAAATATGCTTGCTTCCGAAGGCTTGCCGAACGGCGGTGGTGTTGGCTTTGAAATCTTTGATCGAAAAAATTTCGGTGAAACAGAGTTTCAGCAGCGGATTAATTATGTTCGAGCCGTTCAAGGAGAACTTGCTCGAACGATCCAAGCGATCGACGGAGTTGAGAAGGCTCGCGTTCATATTGTGATTCCAGAAAAAGCTCTTTTTGCAGAAGATAATAAATCTCCAACAGCCTCCGTTGCGATCACTCTCAATAAAGGAAGAAAATTAAACGACGCTCAAGTAAACGGCATTGTTCATATGATGGTGACCAGCGTTGAAGGACTCACCGAAGCTGGAATTAATGTCATTGATCAAAATGGAAATGTTCTTTTTAAAGCGAGTGGAGATGAAAAAGGCGGCGGCACGAAGAATCTCGAACTCCAATCCAATATAGAAAAGAGATTAGAGTCTGGAGTTCGAAATATGCTTGAGCGAATCGTCGGAGCCGGCGGCGTTTCGGTCAAAGTTTCCAGTATCATGAATTTTTCTCAAATCGAAAAAATGGTTGAATCGGTTGATCCAGAAAGTCGTGTAGCACTTTCTGAAAATACGACGACCGAAACGACAAGTGGCACAAGCGGTAGCCCTGGCGGAGCACCGGGTGCAGCATCCAATGTTCCTGGGGGCACGGGCCAAGTCGCAAGCCAAGCTCGAAATGAAAATTCTAAAAAAACGGAAACGACGGCCACTTATGCCGTTACGAAGAGTACCCAAAAAACTCTTGAGCCGGTGGGAGCTATTCAAAAATTAAGCGTAGCCGTTCTTGTGGACGGAAATTATACGACTGCCGAGGACGGAAAACAAACGTACCAACCAAGAACAGCTGAAGAAATTACGAAGATTGAAGAAATTGTAAAAAATGCAGTCGGCTACAATAAAGAGCGCGGCGATCAAGTCAAAGTTGAAAATATGCAGTTCCAAAAAATTGAAATTAACGACAAAGCGCAAGATGCTTATGTTGAAAACACGACTTCGGCTCGCTGGAAAATGTTTCTCTTTGATAATGCGAAGCTGATGGGGGTTGTCCTGATCGCTGGCATTATCTTCTTTATGCTTGTGAAGCTCGTCAATTCGTACGCGCCTCCAGTGAATGTGGCGTACGCCAATATCATCGGACAACAAGCCGGACAAATTGCAGAGGCTCTTCCTCGAGGAGCGACCGTCAATATCACTCAAAGAAATGATCCGGCGGCGAGGGAAAGAACAGAACAACTTGCGAAGCAAATTCCAGAAACAAATCAGCGAAAGGGAGAGGCTTCCATTAATATCGTGGAGTCGAACCAATCCATTACCATTGAATCGCCCGTAACATCTGAAGAAAAGTTACGACTCCAAGGGGCAAAAATTCAAACCGAACAAATTATTAAGAGCGATATCAATGAAGCCGTTCAGGTTGTTCGTTCATGGATGAATGAGGGATAAGTCATGGCAGAAGAAGCAGTAGAATTACAACAGGGAAGTGGATCGAAGGGAACTTCGGTCGCCAAACTTCGGCTTACGGGAACTCAAAAAGCTGCGGCTCTTATGCTTGCTATCGATAAAGCTCTTTCGAGAATGATCTTTCAAAAGCTTGAAGATTTTGAAGTGAAAAAAATTACCGATGCCATGTTTGAACTTGGAATGCTTCATCAAGATACAACCACGAATATTTTAAATGAATTCGTAAGAAAATGTGCATCGGGTGGTGGGATGTCTACTTCAAGTGAAGAAATTAAAGCACTTCTTAAAGACACACTCGAAGAAGGTCGTGCCAAAGATATTTTCTCAAGCATGACGAGCTTTAAAGATAACGCGCTTAAAAATCTTGGAACTTACGATCCGAAGACTTTGGCAAACTTTTTAAGTAATGAGCATCCGCAAACGATCGCGCTTCTTCTTTCACATCTTGGAACGGAAAAAGTCGGTCCTGTTATTCGACTTTTGCCTGCGGACATTAAAGCTGAAGTGGTTACGCGGATTGCGTTCCTTGAAGATATCACGCCAGAAGCTCTCGGTGATATTGAAGACGCCGTTAAAGACGCGCTCAAAGGACTTGGATCTGCGAAAAAACATAAAATGGGGGGCGTTGATTATGTTGCTGATGCTCTCAATAAACTTGATAAAAAATCGACGAATGAAATTTTAGAAGCGATTACCGGTACGAATCCGGAACTTTCGGAATCCATTAAGCAAAAGATGTTCGTCTTCGAAGATATTGCAGGAATCGATGATCGAGGCATTCAAGAAATGCTCAGAATATCGATACAGGTGAACTTGCGCTTTCTCTTAAGGTCAGTACCGACGAATTAAAAGAAAAAGTATTTAAGAATATGTCTGAACGTGCAGCCAAAATGCTTAAAGAAGATTTAGAAGTGATGGGCCCTGTAAAGGTCTCGGACGTAGAAAAAGCTCAGGCAAATATTTTAAAAGTGGTCGACCGGTTGATCGCCGAAGGCAAGATTATTATTGCTGGTGAAGGTGAGGAGAGCGCCGTTGTCTAGAATTGTTCACGGACCCTCTGCTGAGGTGAAGAATATTCGTACTTTTTCTAGAAAGAAAGAGGCGTCTTCCTATACCACGGTACCTTTTATGTCGATTGGCCTTGAAGGCGCTCTCAGCGAAGATGAAATCAAAACAGGACTCGCAGGTGCTCGCGCCGAAGGTGCCCGAGAAGCAGAAACTCGTTTGATGGCTCCGCTTCGTGCCGCTCTTGAAAATATAGAAAAAATTCTCGATGAAATTTCTCAATTTAGAAGAGAGCTTTTTAAAGAGTCTGAAGAAGATATTTTGGAACTCGTTCGTACTGTCTCAAAAAGAGTCATTGCAAAAGAGGTTTCTCTTAATCCGGATCTTATGAAGGATGTCGTAGGAAAAGCGCTTACTCATTTGGAGAAACAAAAACGCATTTCTATTCATGCCAATCCCAGTGATTTTGAATTTTACCACAAAGCAAAAGAGGATTTTTTAAATAAATTTAAAGGAATTGAGGAATTAGAAATTGGAGTCGATCCTGATGTTCCAAAAGGTTCTGTGAATATCCGCTCCAAAACAGTGGAGCTCGATCTTCGATTAGACGCAATGGTCGATCATCTCTTAACTCAAGTGGCAGCCGCAAAAACAGAAATCGGAAAAACAAATGACGAGGGAGACTCTATTTAGTGTCACGCCTTCCTATCAAGCAAATGAGTCAGTGGGTCGAAGAGTTTTCGCCCTTTCCAACTTATGGACATGTGACGAATGTGCTTGGAATTATTATTGAAGGTTATTGTCCGAACGTGGCAGTCGGTGGAGTTGTCGAAGTTTATTCTCTTGATCGAAAACAGAGCTGCATGGCAGAGGTCGTTGGATTTCGTGAAGATAAAGTTCTCATCATGCCCTTAGGAGAACTTTATGGGATCGGACTTGGAAGTCCGATCGCTGTTCGAGAAAAATCTGCCACAATTAAAATTGGTCCAGAGCTCATCGGCCGAACAGTCGATGGACTCCTTCGACCTTTAGACGGAGGCCCCAAGATCGAGTGTGAGGAAGTATTTTCGATCTATTCAAGCCCAATCAACCCCCTAAAGAGAGCGAGAATTCATGACGCACTCGATCTGGGCATCCGTTCCGTAAACGGACTTCTGACTGTCGGTAAAGGACAGCGAATGTCGATTCTCGCCGGCTCCGGCGTCGGAAAAAGTATGCTTCTCGGAATGATGGCGAGAAATACTTCGGCGCAAGTGAATGTCATTGCTCTGATTGGTGAGCGCGGACGTGAGGTTCGAGAATTTATTGAACGAGATCTTGGCCCCGAAGGCATGGCGCGAAGTATTGTTGTTTGTGCGACCAGTGATGTATCTCCTTTGATTCGAATGAGAGCGGCGTTTGCCGCGACGACGATCGCCGAATATTTTAGAAAAAAAGGCGCCGATGTTCTATTGATGATGGATTCCATCACACGATTTTCAATGGCACAAAGAGAAATTGGTCTCTCCGCCGGAGAGCCCCCGACCACTCGAGGGTATCCTCCGTCTGCGTTTGCGATGCTTCCAAAATTAATGGAGCGAGCAGGTACAACCTCTTCAGGTGGATCGATTACTGGAATTTACACCGTTTTAATTGAAGCCGATGATGTGAACGATCCTATCGGAGATGCAGTTCGTTCCGTTGCCGACGGACATATTTTACTTTCAAGAAAACTCGCGGCCAAAGGACATTATCCTGCGATCGATGTTCCTTATTCTGCAAGTCGGGTTATGGGCGAAGTTATTTCGGATGAGCATAAAAAAATTGCGTATCGAATGAAATCTATTTTGGCGACTTACGCGGAAGCAGAAGATCTCGTCAATATCGGCGCTTACGTCAAAGGTTCGAATGCCGCGATCGATGAGTCGATTCAATTCATTCAGCCCATTCGTGATTTTTTAAAGCAGCCTTTTGATTCGAAGGCAACCATGGCTGAGACGGTGGCTTTGATGAGCGGCATTTTTGATCAAGGTGCCAAGAGCGGACGTAAATCATGAGTAAAAAATTGAACGAGACAAAAAATGCAAAAATTCAAATTCAGATTACAAACGGTTTTGAAAGTTCGAACCATCGAGATGGAACAGCAGGCCAAAGTTTTAGCACTCGCCTATCGAGAAGTCGCTCGAGCTCGAGACGAGCTTATTCATTTGCAGCAGCTTCAGGAGAAAGAAGTCCTGCGAGTAAAGCAACTCACACTTTCAGGCCAGTTTTCAAAACAATTGCTCGAACTCTCCCTTGCTTATCGAAACGAGGTCAAAAGGTGGGAGTTTCGAAAAGTGGACGAACTGAAAAAATTATCTCAAAAGGTGGAAATCGAACGAACTAAACTGATTGAAAAAGAAAAGAAGAAAAAAGCTCTTGAGAAATTAGAAGAGAGGGATCGAGAAAATTATGAAGACGAACAAAAACAGATGGAACGAAAAGAAATGGATGAAGTGGCTTCTACTCGTTTCAATTCTCGTGAGCGTTAAAGGGATCCTCGCCGAAGATGCTCCGAAAAAAGCCGGAGCTCCCGCTCCTGCAGAAGCTAAAAAAGCGGAAGCTCCTTCAGCCAAAGCGCCAGCCGAAAAAACTGCCGAAAAACCGACTACAGAAAAAGTGGCAGATAAAAAAGCTGGCGAAAAACCAGCTGGCGAAAAAGCTCAAAACGAAAATTCTCTTTTCCCAGAAAAAGAAGTCTATACGAAAGCCGAAGTGGAGGCTTTGAAAGAAGTTTTAGATAAAAAATCGAATCAGCTCGATCAAGACATAGATGCTCAAGTGAAATATTTAGAGGCCCTGAAAGTTCAAACGGAAGAACACTTAAAAAAGATAGAAGTGGCGAGAAATGAAATCGCTGACTTTATGAATACGCGGGACGAAAAAGAAGAAGGGAAACTTAAAAAACTTGCCAGGTTTTATGAAGCGATGGATGCAGAACAGGCAGCCCCCTTACTTAAAGATGTCGCCGATGATCTCGCCATAAAAATATTTGATCGAATGGATACAAAAAAAGCAGGAGCCATTTTAGCTCAGATACCGGCAGCTCGTGCGGCACGACTTACTGCTGCTTTTCCAAAATTAAAATTGCAAGTAGATCGCACTCAAACGGAGGCAAAACAATAATGATTTTTAAAGTTTTCTTAAATGATGGTCATTTAAGAAATAAACAAAAACAGAAAATGAACAGGAGGAACGAATGGATCTATCTACTATAGATTCGCGTGTCCCAACACCTCAATCGGGGATGGACCTTTCACGAGGGGTTCCCGAACAAGGGGGTAGCATTGCTTCTGATCATCACTCGTTTGCTGATTGTCTTCAGAATTCTAAAGACAACTCATCAACCACGAATAATGATCAAAACAAGGATGTTAAAAGTACAGCAAGTACGACCAGCAATGACACCCAAAAACCTTCTAAGTCGAATACTGCTCAGGAAGATTCGAAAGTTTCTTCCGACAAAGCAGATAAAACTTCGAAGGATATAAAGAAAGCGGATAAGAAATCAGACAAATCTAAAAAGGAAGTTGTCACCGTGATTTCAATTCCGTCTTCGCTTGTCGACTCGATTATACAAGCAGGTGATGGGAATGCTCCCGCTAAAGACTCTGGAAGTATCGATGCAAATGCGAATGCTAGTGCAGATGCGAATGCCAGTGCCAGTGCAAATGTAAGTGCCAGTGCAAATGTAAGTGCCGGTGCAAATGCAATGGTTAATGCAAATGCAATGGCTAACGCAACTGCCATTGTGAATTCAGACGCAAGTGCAAAAGCAAAAGCTAATGCGAATGCAAAAGTAACTTCAGATTTAGCGATCGGAGCAAAACTAGATAATGCAGTCAAAGCAATTGCTGCACCTCAAAAAGTAAATCAAGCTCAGAATCAGAAAGACAACACCGCTGACACAGCGATGACTGCCGATCAGATTTCAAATGAGCTTGATAAAGACACTAAAGCTCTTTTGACGCCAAAAGGCTCTTCAGATCTTCAGTCTCTTGGAGCAGTCAACACGAAAGCTCCAAGCCTTAAATCAATGGTGGATACTTTATGGGTTCAATCAAAACTTGATCCCAGCAACTTAAGTCAGCCGTTGATGGATACAACTCCTCAAAAAGTTGAAATGACAGGAGAACCAAATGCATCCGCACCGGTTGTGCGATCACAACTTTTGGATGATATGAAACCTCTCATCAATCATGTGATGACAACAGAGACAGGTGGCGAAATGACACTCAGCCTTCGACCCGGGAACTTAGGATTAGTTCGCGTGGATGTGAAGGTTGATTCCGGAGATGTGAAAGTCAATATTCATGCCGAGCAAGCTGGATCGAAAACCATGCTTCAGGGGCAAGTGGCTGAACTGAAGCAACAACTTACGGCAGCAGGACTTAAAGTACACGAAGTCTCTGTTCAGTTGATGCGACCGGAAAGTAGTCAGCTTTCAAAGGATGCAAACCAACAACAATCGAAACAACAATCGAATTCAAATTTTTCGCAAAAACCTCGTGATGAGAAAAATAGCGCGAAATTCGAAGATGCGATGATCGAAGATAAAGAAGTAAGGAGAGTCGCATGAATACCGACGTAACCAGTCTTCAAAACGCAACCGCAACCGGCAATGGAGCAGCAAAGCCTGCTTCGCAAAGTATGGGAAAAGATGACTTTATGAAGTTACTTTTAACTCAGTTGTCGGCTCAAGATCCGCTGAACCCACAAGATCCAACTCAGTTCGTGACTCAACTCACGCAATTTTCGAACTTAGAAAATTTACAAAATCTAGGAACGAAGATGGGTCAACTGGTAACCGCGAATTCGATTTCACTTCTCGGCAAGGATGTTCGGGTGAATGGAAATCAAATCAACGGTCCGGCAACGGGTTACTACGCTCTTACGGACAATGCGAAATCTGTGAACCTTCAAGTCATAGACTCAGTCGGAAATATTGTGAAGACGATCAAAGATCTTCCAACGACGCCTGGACTTCATGATGTTAAAATCGATGGTATTCCCGCAGGAAATTATACCTTTTCTGTGACTGCTATCGACGTCAACAATCAACTCATGAATGCGGGTCTATCAGTTGGAGATCGAGTAAAGGGTGTCAATTTTTCTGACAGTACATCACCTATTCTTCTGATGGATTCAGGAGCTCAGATGAAGTCTTCAGACTTAGTTGAAATTCACGATCCAGCAACGACCGTAGCAACCATGGCACCGACAACGACGCCGTAATGAAGAAAGGAGAATAAAAAATCATGGATGAAATTCAAAAAGCAATTCTCCTCTCGCAAATTCAAAAGGTGAATTCAGGGAATTCGAATTCACAAGTTGAAAAAGCTTCTCCGAATGGATCGGAGTCTTTTGATAATGCTTTGAAAGAAGCAGAGGGAGTACAGTTCTCGAAGCACGCTGAGAAGCGGTTGCAATCAAGAAATATAGAACTCTCTTCGACCGATAAAGGAAAATTGGAAACAGCGATGGGATCGCTGCAAAAAAAAGGTGCTAAGGATTCTCTCATTCTTATGGGGAAGTTGGCGTTTGTAGTTAATGTTCCTTCGAAGACTGTCGTAACGGCTCTCTCGCAGGATCAAATGAAAGAACATGTGTTTACGAATATTGATTCAACAATGCTTGTAAACGAATAAAAAAATAACAGGTGAAAGAGACTTTGGACCCTCACGGGAGAGGTTACCTTCACCAAATGGAGGAAATAAAATGTCAGTAACAGCAGCGTTATATTCAGGTGTATCCGGTATCACATCCAACGGTGACGCATTATCAGTATCAGGCGATAATATCGCCAATATTAGTACGCCCGCTTTCAAAGCATCGGCCGCGATTTTTGAAAGTGCGCTCACGCAAACAATTGGTGGAGCTCAGATTGGTCTCGGAAGTCGTTTAGCGGCTACGAGCGCCAACTTCACTCAGGGCGCTTTTGCCGGAAGCAGTAAAGCAACCGATCTCGCCATTCAAGGAAAGGGCTTTTTCGTAGTAAAATCCGCCGGCGGACAAAATTTGTACACTCGTGCGGGTTCGTTCTCACAGGATCGCAACGGAAACTTGGTCACGGACACGAGCGGCGCTAATCTTCAAGGTTATTCCATCAGTGAAAGTGGTGTGATTTCGGGATCGCTCTCAAGTATTAATGTCGTGAACGTCACTTCATCGCCGGCCGCAACAACTAAGGTTCAACTCTCGTTTAATTTGGATGCTAGTCAACCAACTGCTGGAGCAGTGGATACGACAAGTTTTTCAAATGCGGCGGCAAGTTCTCAATTTAATATGAGTGCTACTGCACACGATTCTCTAGGAAACGATCGAACAGTCGTTACTTACTTTAGAAAAGTCGCTGCCAATCAGTGGAGTTATCATGTTCTCACTGACGGTGCGAATCTAGCAAACTTCACGGGAACGGGAACGGCAGTTATTCAAGAAGGCCTTCTGAATTTTAATAGCTCTGGGGCTTTAACTTCAGTGACCAACGCTCAAGTTTCTTCACACTTAAATACAACTGGAAATCTTGTTCCAGGAGATTTAATTAATCCCGCGCTTACTGCACCGGCGAATGAAATCCAATGGGCCGGGGGAGCGAGTGCATCGGGTCCGATTACTTTTGATTTCGGTCAAATTGCTGGTTCGGTTGCGAAGAGTACTCAGTATTCTGCGCCGAGTGCTCCAATTCTTACATCTCAAGATGGTCGTGCGAACGGGTCGCTTCAAAGCATTAACTTTAGTGCGGATGGACATGTCAGCGGAAGTTTCTCAAACGGAGTGACTCGAGATATGTATAAAATTCCATTAGCAACTTTTGCGAATGACGAAGGACTTACTCGCGCAGGTAGCAATACCTACGTAGAAAGCGATACGAGCGGAACAGCTCAAATCGGCGATGCGAATGCCTCCGGCCGTGGTTCAATCAAAAGTAATGAACTCGAACAGAGTAATACAGACCTTGCCGGTGAATTCGTAAAAATTATTACGTATCAACGGGGCTTTCAAGCGTCTTCGCGTACGATTCAAGTCGCAGCGGAGCTCTTACAAGATCTCGTTCAATTAGGTCGATAATTAGATAACTGATTCTTAACGGAGTTGCCTACGGATGGGCACTTCGTTGGGATAAGTTTTTTGAAAAAAACTTAACTAAAAACTTTCGATCGGGTGCGAGGTCCGCGGTCCGGTCCGGGCTTGAATTTCCGGGCGGGAGCGAATGCTGGCTCGGTGAGAAAACTCGCTCATTGGCGACTCGTTTAAATTCTGAACTTGGTCTGCGTGTTGCTTCTTCGCCGTGGGGCTTTCATCGCTCGCTTGGCTTCTTTGCCCGGCTCTGGAGTTTTTCACCGAGCCAGCATTCGCTTCCGTCCTCAATTCAAGTCCGGACCGGAATCCAATACAAATACAAAAAAATTAAATCAATTTTGAATACAATTTTATTCGAAATAGGGGCTGAACCCTTTTTTACTTTTTTCTTCCTGCTCCGCGTCACGTTTTTTTGCTCTCTTCTTTGATTTGAGAGTCGCTTTTGGTGAATGGGTGCACGTAAAATGGAATTGTGTTTCCTAAACCGGTCAAAACTCTTGAGGACTATGATCTTACTTTAAAATTTTTTGAGAAATTGCTTCGATCGGATAGTGAGTGTCATTTAGAAGATGAGTATCCTTTGGCGTTTCATAAAAATCAGATGGATCATATTTTTGTCAGTCGACCCGGGGGTGAGCCGCTTGCGGGGCTTGCTACTTTAGAGAGAGAGATTGAAGGGCAAAAAAATACTTCTTATAAGGCGCTCTTTGTTGGCAGCGTTGTGACAGATCCCAAAGCTCGTCATCAAGGTCTTCAGCGTCAACTTTTTCATGCGATCGATGAGGCGGCGGAAGCGTGGGGGATCGATTTTATTGTTCTTTGGAGTAATCAAACTGATTTTTATAAAAAACTTGGTTTTGAACTTGCTGGGCTTCAGGCGAGTTGGATTTCGAATGGTTCTTCTACGATTAAAAAGAATCCAAAAATTATTACAAGAGTGGGTTCGACCTTAGAAATGCCGATTTCTGAGAAACATTTTGCTTCGTTTTCCAAAAAAACTTTTCGAGTGAAGCGCAGTTTAGATGAAATGAAAAAACTTTGGCGTATACCGAAGATGCTTGTTGCTTGCACGGAGAATGCCTATGCGCTAGTCGGAAAAGGCGAGGACTTTCAGGGAATCTGTCATGAGTGGGCTGGGCCTGCTGAAGAAGTTCTAGCTTGCTTTGATGCTCTTAAAACTCAATTGCCACAACTTAGAATTCTTTCGCCTGGTATTCTTCATGACGGCGACGAGTCGGCGGTCGTGGATGCTCTCGAAGCCGCTTCGTTTGAGTGTCGGCTGGAATATTTGGGATTATTCAAAGCAGTTTCTTCTCGCGTTTCGATTAAGGACTTTGCACCGGAGGATCTTAAACTTCCCTTTTTTATTTGGGGCCTTGATTCGATATGAGTTCTCTTTTTAAAGAGAACCTCGATGCATTTTATAAGCGATTTCCTGAGTATCAAGAGAAATGGAAAAATAGGTTAGAACCTGTTTCTGTCTCTGGTTTTAAATTGCGAGGGGATAGTGATAGCTACTCTCTTCTTGAAAATGGAAAATTGATTGATTCAGATTCGCTTTCATTTTCTTGCCCGGAGCCCAGTAATAAAGATCTGCCGGCTCGAATTCTTCTTCTCGAGAGTTTTGGTTTGGGCTCACTCGTTCGCAAAATTTTAGAATCTCCGCTTAAAACTTTTGAAAATATGCTGATTGTTGAACCTTCTTTTGAACAATTTATTTTTGTTCTTCAGAATGTTTCGATTGTAAAATTTCTTGAAGATGAACGGATTCATTTTGTTGTTGGAGCGACTACCGATGAAGCCTTCGCTATTTTTATGCAGTACTTAAGAGTACCTGAAGTAGCTTTTCGGATGGATGCCTTTCGTGTCATGCATCATCCCGTTCTTACGAATAAACATTTAGATTATTTCAATGTCGTCTGGGATGAATGGACGGCTGCTCGTAAACAAATTCGAAGACATTTTGGATCCATAAGCGACTCGATGACAGGCTTTAATTTTGTCATCGAAAATATTCCTTGGATTAAAAAAACACCAGGTGTTCTGAATCTAAAAGATCTGTTTAAGGGAATTCCTGCCATTATTATTTCGACGGGACCTTCACTTAATAAATCGATTGAAGATATTAAGGCGCTCAAAAATAAAGCTCTTTTGCTTGCAGCCGATGCAAGCCTTAGCATTTTACTCGACCATGGAATTGAGCCCCATTTCGTTTTAACTTTAGAGCGAGATCTTTGGTCCATGAAGTTTTTTGTGAAATCTTCTCGTGAGCATCCGAAGATGCAAACGAATTTAATTGCGTATCCGCTCGTTCCGAATGAATCGCTTCGCGAGTTTAAAGGTACTCAGTGGGTGGCTTATCGAGATTTTGGATATTTTTTCTTTTTCGAACATTCACTTCCGAGAGGAATTATTTCTAGCTCCACATCGGTTGCTCATTTTTGTCTTCGAATGGCCGACTATTTCGGATGCAGTTCGGCTTCTCTTGTGGGACAGGATTTAGCCTTTGATCCGGATGATTTTCATTCGCATGCTGACGGTGTTGCTTATGAGAATTGGAGTCAAAAAAGTTCAATGGAAGCACTTCTGAAGCGAATTGAAACAGAAGGACTTGGAAAATTGCTGTGGGTGGAAGGAAATATGAGAGCGCAAGTTCCTACTCATTCCGTTTATTTTAGCTTTATGAAGGAATTTTCGTGGGAGGCCACTCGCATGTCGGCTCCCATCTTTAATTGCACGGAAGGCGGGGCGAAAATTCCCGGAATTAAATGGGCGCCGTTGAAAGACCTGAGCGCGGATTGGAAAGAGGTCGGGGATCTCTTTAAATTAATCTCTGAGCGGCGAGATGTTGAAAAGAGGCCGTTTGAAGACTTAATTTCGATCCAGCAGTTTCTTTCAGAGATCGTTGATCGATTTAAAACCATTTTATCGCTTACCGAAAATCTGGAAAATGAAAATCAACTCGCTCTTGAGAAGAGGCAGGAAATGGTGCTCTCACTTCGTTTGGCACAAACCGAACTCTTAAAAGATCCGAGGTTCGTTTGCTTTGTTGTCCAAAATGGCGGGCTTGAATTCTTAGATGCAGAAAATGAGTGGGCGTGTCTTAAAGAAAGTTCAAGTTTCTCGGAAAGACTGTCTGTGCTTCGCCGATGGACGGAGGTTTCTATGCAAGTCGCATTTCAAATGCAGGAGTCCCTTACACACGCCGCGTCAGAAAAAAAGAACTCTTAATTAAGCTTATGATTTGATTACGCTTTAAATTCTTTTCCAAAAATCTTCAAAAAAACAGAGAAGACGAATCCAAAAGTGCCGAAGTGGTTCACATCATTTTGCTCAACACTTAGTCAACGGGGGTTGAATTGGGTTCTGCAAGAAGAAAGTGTCATGGACAGACTTTTAGATAACGGAGTGGGGAGCCAACTGGACCGCTCCACAAGGATGAATGAAACGGAGAAATAACACATGGGATTTAGAATTAACACAAACGTCCTTTCGCTGAATGCACAAAGAAACTTAGGAATATCTGGAAAAGCATTTGCGAAAGCACTAGAACAACTCTCTTCAGGATCTCGAATCAACCGAGCTGGTGACGATGCCGCCGGTCTATCGATTTCTGATGGATTAAACTCTCAAGTTCGAGGAACACAAGTCGCGATCCGAAACGCGAACGACGCTATCGGATTCTTAAACACTGCTGAAGGCGGTCTCGCAGAACTTACGAATATTACTCAACGTCTTCGTGAGC
>JAQBPA010000171.1 GCA_028287765.1 Bacteriovoracaceae bacterium | reverse complement strand
AATTCAAACGATCGACCATTTGAGAACTAAATCCTGAAGGACTATTTTCCATGCGGGTGGGGGAATATTTTTAAAAAAAGGATCTGGCGTAAGCCAAAACGGAAGAATCCCCTTCCAATAAAAACGCAAAGTTGATTTTGTATAGCGAAGCAAATCTTTCGTCATCTTTGCCTTCAATGGGTTTTGATAGACATAAGCGATTGTCTGCTGGAGATATTCTAAACTGTTCAAAATTTTACTTTTATACCTTCCTTCCCAGAAATGGCCTGTTCGCCCGAGAGCTGCATTTAAAGCGCGAGCAACCATGGAATTAACCTGTTGCATAATTTGATTAATGGACGTCTTTTCACTTACCGAAAGTACGAGATGATAATGATTCGACATGACTTCAAGGTGATGGACCTCAAATTCGTACCGAGGATTCGGATTATCTTTGCTTTTTGGAATTTTTTTCAAAGTTTGAAATACCAATTGAAAAACCTCATAAGCATATTGTTTTTGCATATGGAATTCTTTGTTATTACAACGGGTAGTAACGGAATAAGGGAATTCGTATTGTCGAATGCGATGCGGCCTTGGCATGACAAAAAATAATTGCAAGTTGTGGGCCAACCCGCCAAAACATTTAAAACGGCTGCTTTTAAAACCTTTCCGGCCGGAATTTCACGAAATTAGGCCGAAATACAGAAATTGGTCTGACCCCTCAATCCTTCTTACCTGACCTGCACCTGAAAATTGGTCTGACCCCTGCTCTCTATAAACGGCCTCGTCATAACTACGCGAAATGAATTCCTGCCCATAAATCGCAACAGGAGCCAAACACATTATTTTCTAGTCATCGAGAAAATATCCATAAGAGCCGAGTAATCTGATTTTCCTAGACGAGCGATGGCGTTGAGTTTGTGTGAATCGACAGCTCCTCTTGCATCGATGAGCGATTCATCCTCAACGTGAACGGCTAGGATTTCCCCTAGAACAATATTGCCGCTTCCGGGGTGATTTCCAAAACTAATGATTTGATTCAACGTGCACTCCATACTCACCACGGCTTCCTTTACGCGAAAGGCTTTCACTAAATTTCCTGGAACAGGCGTAAGATTTGCTTGTTCAAACTCACTGACACCGTACGAATATTCTTCAGCAGTTTTATTCATTGCTTCGGCCAAATCGCGAGTCACCACATTATGAATAAAGCATTTACTCTGCTTCACATTTCTTAAGGTGTCTTTTTCTCTTCCGTCGTCCGTTAGCGCAGCGCAAAATCCTAAAATAGGGGGGCGACCGCTCAACATATTAAAAAATGAAAAGGGTGCGAGATTGGAAATTCCGGAATCCGAAATCGTCGAAATCCAACCTATCGGCCGCGGAACAATCATTCCAATTAAAAGTCGGTAAGCATCTCGAGGAGCCATTTGAGATAATTCGATGAATTTGGACATCGATTTATTTTGTTATCCAAGATTTATAATAATCTTCGAGCTCTAAACCTCGTGCAAAAGCGGAAACTTTTAAACTCTTCGCCGCATCGATCATCACAGCAATTTCATCCGTTCGCTTTTTTAAATTCTGATTAGCAATCGCCTTAGGATGTGGGCCATGATTCACTCCGCGTGGATGAAGAGTGATATAACCTTTTCCCATATTATCTCGACTAAAGAAATCGCCCTCGTGATAAAAAATAATTTCATCGTAATCGATATTGGAATGATAAAAGGGAACCTTGAGTGCACCCGGTGGCTCCTCAAGTGGCCTTGGGAGAAATGTGCAAACAATAAATTCTGAAGTGACAAATGTAGCATTGATACTCGGCGGTATATGCGCAATCGGACTCATCACCGGAGCGATGCGATTAACCGGCAGCACAAAAGGATAGAAAGTTCCCATCCAGCCCGAAATATTTCGAATATCATGGTCGTAGGTAATATCAGTGAGCTTCAAATCTTTTTGAACTCGGACTCGACTTGTCTTTTCCGTTTTAATTTTTGTTTTAAATTTGGGCGTTTGAATTCCTTCTTCATGATAAAGCGCTTGTTGTCCAAGAATTCCTGTTTCCGGCTTTTTAAATCTCGATTTAAAAGTTTCGATTCTTAAAAAATAAACTCCCTTGGTATCCCAACGATAAGTAACTCCCTTTGGAACCGAAACATAATCGCCTGGTTTCACTTCTAGACTCCCAAACGGGCTCTCGAGCGTAGCCTCTCCTTGATGGCAAAAATAAAGCTCAGACGCATCGGCATTCCGAAAATAAATAGAATTCGACGAAGTTATCGCATGAATCGAAATGGTAAGGTCATCATTCCAAAACAAAAGACGATGCGACTTAAAAAAATCACCCTTCACTAATTTCGCTGGCACGGATGCATAACACTGCGGCTTTAAAAATGTTTCAGGTACTTCTTCTTTTTCTGCCCATTGAAAAGGCGACGCCTCTATTTTAGACCAACTCGTCGGAGGAACTCGATGATACAGATGAGAAACAGGGCCAAAAAAACCCTCAAGGCCAATTTCCTCTTCAAAAGTCTTGGGCGGAAGATTTAAATGAGGCCGTTCAGCAATTTCCCCTTCACGACAGTAGCGCTTCATATTCTTAAACCGGGTTTCCGATTCGATTTGAAATAGTCGGCCCCTCGGGAAGCCAATTGAGCGCCACCGTGTCACCAATCTTAAGCCAATTAGAAAGTCCCTTTTCGATATGATGTTCGCGAAGACTTCCCCATCCGATCGTTCCGCTGCCAATGAGCTCACCCGGATAGATCGTACAGTTTTTAGAAGCGCGAACGATCATTTCTTCAAAGGAATAATAAATCGTACTCCAATTATTTTTTACAAGTCGCTCTCCGTTGATGAGCGCTTCCACTTCGATATCGTAACCCTTCCCACTTCGCTTCGATTCCAACTCGTCCGCTGTAATGACGTAGGAACCAAAAGTCGTCGCAAAATCTTTTCCCTTCGTCGGTCCCATATTGAGTTTCATATCAAAATCTTGAAAGTCACGCGCCGACCAATCATTCATAAGCGTATATCCAAAAATCGCCTTTCGCGCGGTCTCAAGCGTCGCATTGCGAATCTCTTTTCCGATAACGCACGCAATTTCCAATTCGAGATCTAACTTCTGACAATCTTTTGGATACGCGACGACATCGACCGGCCCGCCAAAACTCGTGGGGTTACCGTAATGAAATACGGGATCTTGATACCACTCTGGAATCATCTCGAGGCCACGCCCTTTTCGCATGGTCTTTGCATGTTGCTCGAAACAATAAAAATCTCGATAAACTTCCGGACGATAAGGCATCAAAAAATCGGCATTTTCAAAAGAATGTTTAGGTAAAGCCAAAAGCGCTTCTTCATTTTTCTTTAAATGAGGAATTAAAATTTCAGAACGTTTAATGAAATCAAGAAAGTTCAGAGTTTGAGTGATCACCTTGTCATTTGGAAACTGCTTTACATAATCTCGCCATAAAATAAATTCTTTGGCGTTTCCCTGAAACGAAATAGCAAGGCAGGCTTCATTTTGATATTTAACAGTCGCAAATTTCATAAAACACCTCGACGTTTTTGATCCAGTTCTATCGATTCAAAGAGAGCCGTAAAATTACCTTCCCCGAATCCTTCATTTCCTTCGCGCTGAATGAGCTCGATAAAAAATCCGCCAAAAATATTCTGAGTAAAAATTTGAAGGAGATAACCTTTATTGTCCGCCTGGTCGGCAAGAATTCTGAGCCGTTTCAATTGGCTATAGTCTTCTTTAATCTTAATTCTAGTTTCGACAATTTCGTAATACGTATCTGGAATTTCTAGAAACTTAACGCGATTAGTTTTATCTTTCATCACCGCGTCCATAGTCGAAATAATATCTGTCGTACGAAAGGCTATATGTTGAACGCCCGGACCTCGATGAACGTTAATATATTCCTGAATCTGAGATTTATTATCGGCGGCTTCATTAAAAGGAATTTGGACACTTCGATTGGGAGCCCGAGTCACCCAAGAATAGAGGCCCGTTTCTTTTCCTTTGATATCAAAGTACTGCCCTTTTTGAAAACCAAAATTATTTTCATACAGAGTCACGGAAGTTTCGAGCTGCCCTTGCTCGACGTTCAAAGTATTATGATCGAATTTAAGAATACCTCGAGGTGCGAGAGTAGTTGAAAAGGATCTTTCACGAACCAGAGTATGTTTCATCTTTCCGACACCCTCAAAAAGCATCGGATGTTCTTTTTCAGATTCAACAATGAAACTTAAATCAAAAACAGTATCGCCGTGGAGATCGAAATGTTTTTTTGCCTCGGGGTGCTTAGCTTCGTACAGGCAAAAAAAAGCGTCCCCACTCCCCCACACGCTCGTCGGAGAATTGAGCGCTTTTGAATGAGAAGCGACCGGACTAAATCCGAAATTTTTTAAAACACTTTCAAAAGAAGAAACATCCGAAAGTGCGACCTTGATATGGTCATAACCTTTGAGTTTGAAAGGACATTCCATGCCCTCAATTTAGGGCTTATGAAATGTCTCGGTCAACGTATTCGTATTCTCAAATAAGCTGCGCAACGCGATTGGCATCTAAATTATTAAAAGCTGCTATCGCCTGGCTTGGAGAAGATTTTGAATCTTTCGCCACTTGATCCGCCTTCTTTAGAAGGTCTGAATCACTTAAACGAGGCTGACTGGAATCGACTGAACTCGATTTAAGAAGTCCAGAAGCTTTCACTTCATCCACTTGCGAATGAACTTGTCCAGCCGTCAGTCCCGAACTTGTGATTCCGTCGACTGCGCCGTTTAATGCATTCGAAAGTTTAGAATCCACTTGATCCGTACCTTGCTCCGACTTTGTCTTTGTGGCTTGCACTGGATTCTTTTTTTCTGAGTTACGAGCAATCGAAACAATATTTCGATTATTTTCAATTTTCATTTTTTTCTCCCTCTTTCACGATTCTTAAGGTCATCCTCTTACAAATTTTGCAGCAGTTTATAAACCGTACTTTGAGACAAATTGGCTTGTGTCAGCGCCGCTACCCCAGAGTCTTGCAAGATCTGGGCCATCACAAGATTTGCCGTCTCGGTTGCGAAGTCTACGTTTTGAATGGCACCTTTCGCGTCGTTTGTCGCATTTTGGCTCTCGAGCAAAAATGATGCGGTGTAGTCAATTCGATCATGAACAGCGCCAACTTGTGAACGCAGTGTCGAAATTTGGGCGATCGTTGCGTCAAGAACCTTGGTCGCTTGAGTGGCGGAAGACGTTGACGAAAGACTAATGGCCGACACAGAAGTGCCCGAAACAAGTGCTTTGGTACCAGACGTAATTCCCAGCGCTGCCGAAGCACCGGATCCAGAAATCGTAATCGCACTCGAACTCCATATCCTCACAGCGCCAACGTAAGTTTGATTCACACCCGCTGAAAGAGACGCGTAAGAACTGAGGACGACCGCGTTGCTAGAAATATTGAATAAATTATAAACGTTATCATTTGAAGCAGTGACACCGCCGGTCGCAATGACAAGCTGAATATTTCTTCCATCAGATGCTGTTAAACTCACGTCCGTTCCATTCGCATTCAAAGCCGCAATCACGCCCGTCTGACTTGTCGCTCCATTAATCGCTGATACAAATTTAACAGCGCTCGAAATCGTACCGACAATGGAAACACTATTAACTTTAAAATCCCCCGCCGAAAACGTTCCTGAATAAAGCGACGCACCTGAAAAATTGGTCACCAACGTTTGAGTCGTGCCCGCTGACTCCGCATAAACACCGGTCGTATTCTGGCTTCCATTAATCGCGTTCACAATCGCGATCGAAGAATTTGAACTCGAGCTTGTACTAAGACCATCGGTTACACTCGCGCCGATCGTCGTTCCATTGATGACCACTTGGCCACTCGACGCGCTCGAAATGGAATTTTGCGCACCGGAATAAATAGCGAGTTGTCCCAATGTTGATGTTCGTGCATCGCCAATGGAGAACGAAAAAGTGTTTCCACGATTTGCTCCAGCCTGAATCGTCACCGATCCAAATGAATTATCGAGAAGACTTGTGCTGAGTCCATTCGCGTTTGTATACGTTGTATTCGTTACATAATTATTAAGGTCACTGATGAGTCCGCTCGCCTGGGTCGTAATTGAACTTAATTCGGTTGATGTGAGAGAAGGGTCCCTTGCCTTTTGTGCAAGTTCTCGCAAAGTATAGGCATCATTTAACATACCCGACAGAGCAACATCGGCTGTATTCGTAATATTGGTGACTTCGTTTACGTTCAAAATCGCTTGGCGAATTCCTCGAGCTTGAGCATCTAACTTCGTGATCATGCTGGTATCAGCGGGTGTTCCATCAAAAATAGAATTAATTCGGTTTCCGGAGGTAAGCTTCTCGAGAGCGCTTGCAACCCTATTCGTTGCCATCGTAAGATCGCGCGAAATAAGTCGTGTGAGTCCGTAATTTAATCCTGTGAACATAAAGTTAAATAGCTTATCGGCTCTGCGTCATTTTTCTTCTCAGATTTTTTTTAAATTTTTAAATCAGGTAATTTTTTCAGTAACTTAGCTGATTGACGCTCTGCTCCAAAAAACGCTCTTGTCAAAATCATGACGCCCATGACGCGTTATCAAATGACCCGTAAAATAGAGAGACTATGAAAGAGAAAACCTGGGTACCTTTAGTTGAACAACCGCAACTGGCTGAAATATGTCCCTGCGGAAGTAAGAAGAAGTTTGGTGCTTGCTGTGGTAGTCACTACGACTGCAATTGTAAAAGTCATCGAACGGCTGGCGAATGTTGTTTTCAAGAAAAAAGCGATATCCCTACGATTTCGCTGAAAAAAAGATCAACGTAAATCCATTCTCTTATTCAGCACTTACGGTATTTATTTTAATCTCAACCCTTCATGACAGTATTCTCATCAACTTGTCATGCTTGCGTTAACACCGACTGTTATAGTTAATTTAATGAGTCAGATGCAAAGCAGCTGACTCAAATTCTCATGGATCGAGAGAAAGTGAAGGCTTCTTTAGGAAGTCTTTAAATAGTCACTCAGGGAGTCGATCTTATGGGATTCAGAATTAACACAAACGTCCTTTCGCTGAATGCACAAAGAAATTTAGGGATATCCGGAAAAGCATTTGCGAAAGCTTTGGAACAACTCTCTTCAGGATCTCGAATCAACCGAGCTGGTGACGATGCCGCCGGTCTGTCGATTTCAGAAGGATTAAACTCTCAAGTTCGAGGAACACAAGTCGCGATCCGAAACGCGAACGACGCTATCGGATTCTTAAACACTGCTGAAGGCGGTCTCGCAGAACTTACGAATATTACTCAACGTCTTCGTGAGC
>JAQBPA010000166.1 GCA_028287765.1 Bacteriovoracaceae bacterium | reverse complement strand
TGTAAAAATCTAAAATGAAACTTATTTCGGGACTAATATCTCAGTAAGGTCGCGCCCCACGTAAATCCCGCACCAAAAGATGCGGGTCGCCTCGTTTCACTTGGCCTTTTAGATTGCTCGATAGTTTCCGCGACATTAAACTGAAAAAGATGAGACCTTCCGAGCTAATCAAATTAAAAAAGAATGAAATTATTGCCATTGCCAAAAAAAGGGGCGCGCATAATTTGCGCGTCTTTGGGTCTATCGCAAAAGGTACAGATCAAGAAAACAGTGACATTGATTTGCTTGTTGATCTTGAGCCCAACCGAAGTTTGATGGATTTGGGAGGCCTCTTAATTGATTTGACGGAAGCTTTGGGGCGGCCTGTTGACGTCTTAACGGCCGAAAGTATTCGGAAATCTATTCGTCAGCAGATTTTAAAGGATGCAATTCCTTTGTGAGTTCTGACCGCGAGCGAATAGAGCATATCGCCGAAGCCATACTGCAGATTAGAAAATATTCAAATCGAGGAAGAGAAGCATTTAAAAGTGACGAACTCATTCAAAATTGGATGGTTCGACACCTTCAAGTGATCGGCGAAGCGGCCTCAAAGCTTTCGATTGAAATAAAAACAAAACATACGGAAGTGCCCTGGAGAGAAATTATTGGTATGCGGCATGTATTAGTGCACGATTATTTTGAAATAGATGTCGAACGCGTTTGGAAGGTTATCGAGCATGATCTTGATCGCCTAAATTCTCATATCAATAAATTACTCGGTAAATAAAGAAACGCGGGACTGAATAAAATTAATATCTCAGTAAGGTCGCGCCCCACGTAAATCCTGCACCAAAAGAGGCGAGGAGAACGAGGTCGCCTCGTTTCACTTGGCCTTTTCTTTCGCAGTCGATGAGGGCGGTGGGAATCGTGGCGGCTGTGGTATTTCCAAAACGATCGATATTAATCGCCACTTTTTCTTTCGGAAGCCCCATTCGTTCAGAGGCAGCGTCGATAATTCGGATGTTCGCTTGATGGGGAACAAAGAGAGCGATATCGCTTCCGGTAAGTTTATTCTTTGCTAAAATTTCTGAACAAATGTCAGCCATATCTGTGACAGCACGTTTATAAACAGTCTTTCCGTCCTGCTTCACATAGTGGTCACGGCGATCAATGGTCTCATGAGTGGGCGGAGATTTTGATCCGCCGGCTGGCATATAAAGACAAAGTGCGCCGCTTCCGTCGGTTCGAAGAAGGCTATCGATGATATAACTTCTTTCGTCTCCCGCAGTCACAAGGCTTGCACTGCCGCCATCGCCGAAGAGAACGCAGGTGGTTCGATCTTGAAAGTCCAAAATGGCGCTCATTTTTTCGGCCGCGATCAGTAAAACGTTTTTAGCCCGGCCAGATTCTATAAACGCTCGAGCGGTTTCGAGACCGTAAAGATAGCCACTGCATGCCGCTCCGAGGTCAAAACCGAAGGCATTCTTGAGGCCAAGATCTCGCTGAACGAGGCAGGCGGCGGCCGGAAAAATATGATCGCTTGTGATGGTGGCGACCATGACCAAATCAATGGAAAGAGGATCGATCGAAAGTTTTTTGAATAATTTTTTGGAAGCTTCTACACCCATAAAGGAGGGCGTTTCGTGAGCTTCGCTTCGTCGCCTTTCGTGGATGCCTGTTCGGCTCACGATCCATTCATCATTGGTGTCGACAATTTTTTCTAAATCTTTATTGGTGACGACTTTCTCTGGAAAGTAATCCTCAATCCCAAGAATTTTGGCCCGAATCGTTGCCATAGCGGCTAACTGTAGCTAAATATAATCCTAGTGCAAGTAAAGGCTCTTCGGATGGGTAGCCTTGTCATGAAAGGACATGGAAATGATTTTTTTAGGAATGGTTTTTGGACTCGTGCAAACTTTGGCACCGATGCAAACCGGAAAAGACGAATTTGTTTTTGGCAACGAAGGAGAAGTGGAATCCGTTGACCCTGCTTTCGAAACGGGTGTTCCCGATAATACGATCGTTGTTCAAATTTTTGAAGGGTTGCTCAGTCGGAAAGCTGATTGGATCGAACTCATTCCCGGCCTTGCAGAAAAATTGCCAACCATTAGCAAAGATGGAAAAACCTATACTTTTAAATTGCGGCCGAATCTTAAATGGTCGGATGGAACTCCTTTAACCGCAAAAGATTTCGAATATTCTTGGGTTCGTGCCATCGATCCAAAAACGCTTGCAGATTATGCCTACTGGCTGACGAATAGCGTTGTGGGTGCGGCTGAATATAATAAAAATCCAACGCCTGAAAATGCAAAAAAAGTTATGGCCAAAGCGATCGACGATCGAACCTTTGTCGTGAATTTAAAAAAAGTGACGCCTTCTTTTTCTCAAATTTGTTCTCTCGCTTTGACCTATCCCGTAAAAAAAGAAGTGGTTGAAAAATGGAAGGAACAGTGGACTAGACCTGAACATATCGTTGGAACGGGTCCTTATAAAATGGTTGAGTGGAAAGTCCAAGACAAAATCGTCATGGAAAAAAATCCTTATTATTATGATGCTGATAAAGTAAAAATTCCTCGAGTAGTCGCTCTTCCGATTACAGACCGTCAAACTGTCGTGAATTTATTTAAACAAGGAAAACTGGATTGGTCTGGAAGAAATGGATCTCCCAATGCACTTGTCCCTTCATTCAAATCAGATCCTCAATTTCGCGTTCATCCGTCAGCGACGACTTATCTTTACTGGATCAATACTTCCAATCCTCCGCTCAATGATAAGCGCGTGCGTCAGGCGCTCACTCTGGCCATTGATCGTAAGCAACTGGTCGAAAATGTCACCCGTGGTGGCGAGATTCCTGCAGGATTCTTTGTCCCTCAAAATCTCGGACATTATAAAAG
This sequence comes from Bacteriovoracaceae bacterium, assembly GCA_028287765.1. Lineage (GTDB taxonomy): Bacteria > Bdellovibrionota > UBA2394 > UBA2394 > UBA2394 > JAQBPA01. Next base: position 1,023 of record JAQBPA010000166.1, on the reverse strand, counting down.
TCCGACCGGGATTGTATCGAATGATCATAAGGCAGATTTAGAAAAAGCAAAAAAACTTTTAGCCGAAGCGGGATTTCCTGGGGGCAAAGGGATGCGGCCTCTGAAGATTCAATATAATTCAGATGAAAATCACAAAAAAATTGCTCTCACTGTTCAGCAAATGTGGAAGAGAGACCTTGGTGTCGAGACCGTTCTCACGAATTTGGAATGGAAAGTTTATTTGCAGGAACAACGAGCGATGAATTTTGATTTTTCGCGTGGCGGCTGGCAGGCGGACTATCCGGATCCTGGGACATTTTTGGAAATCTTAACGCCAGGATCTGAAAATAATCATACGCGTTGGAAAAATGCAAAGTATGGTGAAATTTTTGATCGGGCAAATTCTATGATGGATGAAACCAAACGAAATAAAGTTTTGGCTGAAGCAGAAAAATTAATGTTGGAAGAAGCTCCGATTATTCCATTTTATACTTATACGAATTTTGGTTTCTTGAGACCGGAAATAGCGGGATTCACGCCCAATTTAGTGGACCAACCTTTTGTTCGTTATATGAGTAAAAAGTAGAACCACGGAGCGTAGGAAAAAAAATTGTTTAAATTTTTTTTAAGAAAACTTTGGGGAGCTGTCGTTACGCTTTTTGTCGTGATCACGGTTTCCTTTTTTATGATGAAAGCCGCACCAGGAGGACCTTTTTCTCGCGAGCGAAGTTTTCCGCCTGAGGTTTTAAAAAATATTGAAGCCAAATATAATTTAGATAAGCCGGTTCTGGTTCAATACGGACTTTATTTAAAAAGCATTGTTTTAAATTTCGATCTCGGACCGTCCACGCGGTATGCCGATCGGTCGGTCAATGAACTTGTTGCCTCTGGCCTCAATTATAGTTTGAAAGTCGGCTTGGGTGCTTTGGTTGTCGCCCTTCTTATCGGACTTCTTTCGGGCCTACTTGCGGCGATCAAACATAATACGTGGATCGATTATATTTCGATGAGTGGTGCGATGATTGGGGTTTCGATGCCCGATTT
>JAQBPA010000106.1 GCA_028287765.1 Bacteriovoracaceae bacterium | reverse complement strand
CTTTGTTTTCCGCTTGATCCGAAGCCTTGGATTGATGCGATGAGCCAGCCGGAATCTTTTTGGACGGGGTATATTGAGCGCGGATTTGAACGTGTTCGAGAATATCAGGCAGAAACTCGCCAAAAGTATTTAGTAATAAAGGACCTCTTGCAAATCTCTTAGGGAGAGTAGGAATTCTTGGTAAGATATAAAAATGACTGACGCAGAAAAAACAAGGCAATATTTTAGAGTTTCTTGCGAGCTTCAGGTGAGGTTTCGCGTTATCGACGACGAAGAACTTCAAGTTTTTAAAAGTTATGCGCTCAGACCTTCTCCTTATTCAAGTTTAAGAAACGAGCTCGAAAATCAGCTTCAGGCGATGGATATTCGTGAAGAATCCAAATTTTTATTTGAAAGAGGCTTTCAACTCTTAATGAATATTGATCAAAGACTTGAACGACTCGAAGAGCAGATGCATCTTCAGCGCTCAGGTGCTGCTCATATTCCGGATTCTTACGAATGGGTTCACGGCGATCTCGGCGCTGGCGGACTGGCGTTTTCTTCGGAGTCCAAAATTTCGGTAAAACCGGATCAAACCGTGCTCCTCGACTGTCTCTTGCCGTCGCTTCCCGAATACAGATTCGTCGTTGCCGCGAAAGTTCTTCATACTGAAAAGAAGAAACTCATCGGAACAGAATTCCTTGCCATTCATGAAGACGATCGAGAATTCATCCACCGATTTGTCATTCAACGAGAGCGAGAGCTTTTACGAGCCCGTGCCACTGCAAAAAAGGGTGAGACTGACAAACCCTCCGAAAGTTAATCACCTTCGCTCGGGTAGACATTTCCGATTATCTTTATTAAAAATCGCTCATGATCAAAATCATTTCCTGGAATGTGAACGGAATTCGCGCCTGCTCGAAAAAAGGTTTTGCCGATTTTATTGCAAAAGAAAGGCCCCAGATCATTTGTCTTCAAGAAACAAAAGCGGTGGAAGAACAATGCTTAGAAATTATAGAAGCTCATTCCTCTTATAAGCAGACTTGGCATTCGGCTGAAAAGCCGGGCTATAGCGGCGTTCTCACTTGGCATCAGACAAACCCGATTGAAGTTCTCATCGGCAGCGGCGAAAAAAAATATGATCGCGAAGGTCGAGTGATTGTTCTCGATCAGGGACCTTTTTATCTCGTGAATCTTTATTTTCCAAACGGGGCAGCGAGTGACGATCGACATTTTTTTAAAATGAGATTTTTAAAAGACATTCTCAAATTTTTTAAAGATCTCGATAAGAAAAAACCAGTGATCATGACCGGCGATTTTAATATCGCACATAAGCCCATCGACATTCATGATCCGATCCGGCTCGACGGCACTTCGGGATTTAAACCAGAAGAACGAGAATGGATGGATCAGTTTGTGGCCTCAGGTTTTGTAGATACTTACCGACATCTTTACCCGACAGCCAAAGACGAATATTCATGGTGGTCCTATCGCCAGGGTTCTCGTCAGCGAAATAAAGGCTGGAGAATCGATTATTTTTTTGTCTCGGATCGCATAAAAGAAAAAATAAAATCCATAAAAATGCATCAACAGGTGATGGGCTCGGATCATTGTCCGCTGAGTCTGGAAGTTGATTTATAGCGATCATGATTATTCACTTGAAAATTGAGTCCTGAAATGGACTCCCCAGTTTGCGACCATGGCGTCCGGACACATTCCTGACGGGCTGGACGCCATAATAGCGAAAGAAACACTAGAAAATCTAAGGCCCAAAAAATAAAGGAACTAAGAAGTCCCAGTTTAAGGCTAAACCACTCTGGAAGGCCTCAATAGAGCTCCTACACCTGGCACGCAAATTGCAGTTTAACGAGAATATGGTTGGGCATCGATTATTGGCATTTACACTAAGCTTTTTGATTACGGAGACTTCGCTAAGCTTTGGTCAAACCAATATTTTTTGCCCCCCGACAAACAGTCTTGAAAACGCCTCCCTATTAATAAAAAAAGTAAGTGCTGAATCAATCGAGACGCTCGCATCAGCCACTCCTAAAGAAGTTCAAGATCTCAACACATTTTTTAAAAAGAATGGCGTCAATCTTGAGGGAACTTTTAACGAAAAGGATGTTGAAGGGCTTAAGTACTTAAAAGATCTTCTCGAATTCTTAGGCCCTCCTTCCATTTTCAAAAAAGATGGAACTACTACCACTTTTAAACGAATAACAAGCCCCCAAAACAAGGCCTTCAAGAAAAGTGAGGCGGTGCCAAATACATATTTACTGAGTTCGAATGCTTTTGATGGAAGACCACTGACGACGGAAGAAAATGCTGGCCTTCGATTTCAAGGAAATGGAAGCCCATTATCAAAAACAATCGACGTCCTTTTCACCCAACGTCTTGCCAAAGAGATGATCTTAAATCTTTATTCTAAGGATGATCTTGAAAAATTATTGGATAAAATGTTCGGTCTCAAAATTGCAAAACCGTCAGATCTTATAGATAAGTCTACGCTTCACTATAACGAAACAAATTTTAAGGACGGCAGCATGGGAGAATTTTCTGAAAGCGAGTTAGCTAAAATCATTGTTGCGTATATGGATCTGCCGCCAGAGCTCTTCCCCATCAAAACTGTTAAGTTCATTGCTCGAGGCCCTACTAACGCGACCGTGACAGAGAAATATATTGATTCTAAGGGCAAGAAAGGTGAGGAAGAGCTTGAGGCCTTCTATTCAAATGAAAATCTTATTATGGTATTTTTGGATTCGGCTTTTAAGTCTGGGGCATCCACCTTTAGACATGAGTTTGGCCATGCTGTAGATGCAAACCTGCCCAAAGAACTTCAGAAAAAATATTTTGATTTGTCGTGGATCGCAACTCCGAAAGGCTTCATTCCCTTTGATACCAAAGAAGATGGAATATTTCTTACCGAGTATTCGCATACCAACCCCAGGGAAGATTTGGCCGAGCATTTCAGACTTTATTTAGGAGATCCGGAACGTTTCAGAGAAAAGGCCCCTGAAAAATACAAATTTTTTGCGGACTATGTTTTTAAGGACACCGAATATTTTATGTGGGCTCTTCCTCAACATCGAAAGGACGTTACTCAAACTTGGGTCGATAAAAATCCGCCAAAGTTTACGGAGAGCCTAGATTCCTTGAAGCTTATTTCTGGACCAACACTTATCGCTGACAGTGTATCGAACAGACAAAAGCAGCGAGTTATTCTTCAGCTCAAAGGACTTACCGAAGAAACTGAAGTTAAATATATGTCGCTGTTTTTTAAGAAAACAACTGTTTCAGATACGACAGTCTCCGGCGATTTTAACATTCATAATTTTAAGCTCATCGACAAAAACTTAGGAATTTACGAAGTCACATTGGACTTTGATCTTCGCGACTTCGAAACTGGCATTTATGAACCGAACTTTTTAACGGCGGAGGATATCGGCGGCAACTCAGGTTACGGCACGTTTAAGAACAAATATTTTCAATTAGATTTAAAAGCAGTGAATAAAGAGCTGCCAACATCATCCATTCTGAAAGAAGGCCTTAAAATTGAAGTGGAGGAACCGAAAGAAACTGGCACAACCATTCATTTCACTGTCCCCGTAAGTCGAAAAAATGAAAGTTCCTTTACATCACTTGAGGTCACTTTCGGCGGAACTCAAACGTCTCTTAGCCATTTAACCTATGATGAAAAATTAAAAGTGTATCAAGGCGATGTCACACTCTCAAGTTACGGGGGTAATCGGAAGTGGAAGCTTAAAGATTTCAAATTTTTTGAAGAACCAGAACTAGATTACAGCACTGAAATCGATGTTAAGACCTTTCATCCCGCTGATGTAAGACCACCGATTCTTTTGGAAGATCAGGTCGAGCTGAAGGAAGCAGAGTTTGATCCAAAAACTTATATTACCAATATAAAAATTGAGATCCCCTATTCGCAAGTGAGTCCGGGCGACGATATGGGTGTTCACGTCACACTTAGGTCTCCGAGCGGTCGAGAAATCACTCATGGAACATCTTTCCTATCTGCAGGTACGAACGGAGTTTACAAATATAATTTTGATCTCCCTCCGCACCATGAATCTGGAACTTGGCTCTTAAAAGAAGTGCGGCTTGAAAAAGGCGGGATTGATTTTCGCGGATTAGCAGAATCCGATTTCTCATTTCGAAGTATTAAAAAGACAATCACACTGAAACCTCTAGAAGCTCGGCACGAGTAGCTGGTCAAAAATTTTGAGGCTCAGATGTATTTCGACTTGGCCTACAAATGTCCCATCCTATTTTGAGTGCGCAATCCATGCATAGATAAATAGGGCAATTCTGTCGCATTTTAATTTAAATCGGCCCTAGGGATCCCTCTACTCGGATGGCATATTTTTTGCAGAATAGAGTGAGTTCGATGTGGCGAGGCTCAAATCAAATTTTACGCATTGTCGTTCTTGGCATGACTTTCTTCACGCATGGAACTTCTTTATTCGGCAAAGCTGGAGAACTAGCCCAAAGACGCGTGGCATCCGATTCAGTTTTGTCGACCTGCAGAATAAAACTAAAAGACCTTTGGTTATTGATGGGCCCCAAAATAGGTGTCACAGCTTTTACGTCGCCAAAATTTGATATTAAAATCATTGGAAAATTAACCCGGTCTTCCAAATATGAACCACTGATTTTAAGAGAAGAAACGATCAAAGTTGTTTCGGATTTGCTCGATAGATTCTCCAAACTTGGATTTAAGCAGCAGGTATTTCTTAAAATTTTGATCGAAGCTCAACCCAATATGTCGGCCTACTTCCGAAAAAAGAGAAGTTCTTGGATGCTACGAACTGATTCGGCCGACGACTGGTTTTCACCGTGGGTGGGTGGAGATGACCTACACTACGCAGGAGTTCCCGGACTTTTCGGCGGGACACACCACTTTCAGGGTCGAATTTTATCTGAAGGATTTTCACAGTCTCCTCGCTTTCTCTTTCTTCCCGTCATTGATAGCAGCACACACGTTTTAGAAAATGAAGCCATGGTCGCTCATGAACTTGCTCACGCGACTCAAATTGAATCGAGCCATAACTCAGAACTCTGGCAAGAAGCTCGCGCCGACATTCTTGCCTATTTAGTAACTGGAAAAACTCAATTCAGCTTTCCAAGACCTCATAAAATCACAACGATGAATTCTGATGGCATATGGTTCTTAAAAGATTTCGAAGTCATTCGAGATTTGAAGGAACCGAGAATTAAAACTGTTGCCGATATTTTGCCATCGATCGTTGAAAAGCATTGGAATTCACAAATTTTTAGCAATTTTCTATACGAATTTTCTATCCACACCAGTGACCAGGACCTTGTCGATTTTATTCATTTTATGGATTTTCATCCGCCTGAAGTTCTGCCGAGATTGGTCGATAGGGTTCGAACCAACCATCAAACCGATACTTCTGAGTTAACGATTACTGAAACGACAGAAGAGGGAAGAAATATTACTCAGGAGCAGCTTTTTAAAATGGTGAAGATGTTTAGAACTTGGGCGGACAAGCGAGAATTCAGCAAAGACCAAAATGATTGGATTCAAGAAGCTCTCAAAAAGCGAGGATTTTAAGCCAAATGAAAAAATTCATTTAGGCGTACTATTTGCTTTATACAAACTCTCGGCTTTCCATTTGAAAAGATTTGCATTCGACTAAGCCTGTGATAGGTCTGGAGGCGTTCTTAGCTTCATTAAGGGTTGGAGGCAGATATGTTTAATCTTTTTATTTTGTTAACGTTAATGAGTATGGGTCGGATAAATGCGGATCACGAATTGAAGCATTTTAATCCTGGAAGAACTTTCAAAGTCGTTCGTGAAAAGAGATCAGATGCTAAGAAAGATTCATTTAAAGCCTGCATTGATTATGGAGCAAAGTTTAATTCTTTAGACTTCCTTACAAAAATAGAAGTCCCTACGCGGCGATCTCAAATCAAGGATTACAAAAAGTGCCAAAAAAAATTCCAGCGCGTGGATGTTTATCAAGCCAGATACAGTTGTGAGTCGGACTGCCAAAAATCTGCTACCGAAAATACGTATCAGTGTGCAGCGAGATTTCTTGCGGTACAAGAAAAGCAACTTCCGTCTCTCTGGCGCGTCGTTTCATCCAGCTGCTCTAAAGATTAACTCTTGAGAATTTTCATTACGCGTTATTCGCCCCAGGCGTCGTCTTTAGTGATCGTACGTTCGGACATATCTTTTCCGTCGAAGCAGAGCAATTTATAGTGATCGTCGATGAGAGTTTGGATGACGACGGGTCGTCTCCAGCATTGATATAAATTGGTGAGGGTCTCTTTGGCGGTTGCTAGTTTTAGTTCTGCGCTTTCGTTTTTATGCCAAAGATAGAGTTCGCCCCGGTTTTGATAGTTGGCATCCACGACAAAAATTCTTGGGCGGCCCATATTGGTGAGTTGAAATAAGAGCTGCTTTTTGATTTTTTCGAATTCACGAGAAGCGATTTCATATTCATTTGTCTTTGGGTTCATCTGAAAGGTGAAGAGTTTATGTTGAGCACAGAATTCTGGCGTTAGAAATTCATCCAAAAACGTCACATCATTATAAACTTTTCTGGCTTCAAATATTTTTTCTCTGCCTTTGCCTAATTTTTTATCCCAGTTCTTCATATCAATCAGATTACGGCAATTATCGTAGTCGGAGCCGAATTTTCCTTTGTTCCAGCGATCTTCGATATCTCTAAAAAGCTCGATTCCAATTTTATAAGGATTAAATCGGCCGCCAGCCATTGAGACGGTTCCCGAGTGATGGTCGGCGTAGTCGATGACTTCGGAATCTTTCATGGCCTTATTGGTCATGATTGTGGAGTGCCAATAACTCGCCCAACCTTCGTTCATCACTTTGGTTTGTCCTTGCGGAAGAAAATAATAAGCTTCGTCACGAATAATGGAGAGAACATCTCTTTCCCAATTTTCTAGAGGTGCATTTTCGATCAAAAACAAAAGAACGTCTTGCTCAGCCGCTTCGGGAAAATTCTTTTCCTTTTGGCTCTGCTCCTTCATTTTTGTTTTTTGAGCCTCCATAAATTCTGGAGGGTTAATAAACTTATCCATATAGCTTTTGGCTTTCAGCTTTGGCACTCTTTCGTCTGGCGCTGGTATTTCTTCCGAGCGATCTCTTCGACGTTTCATAAAATTTCCGTGCGGATCGATGAGATTATCCATTGAAAGGCAAATATCTAAAAAGTTCTCTACTCGTTCGTAGCCGAATTTTTCGATATAGCGTCGAATTCTGACGGCATGATTGGCCATCATATCGATCGCTTTTCGGTTCGTTTGAGAGAAGAAATAATTGTTCTTAAAAAAATCGGCGTGGCCATACACATGCGCCATCACGAGCTTTTGATCGATGACCATATTTGATTTTAAAAGATAGGCCACAACCGGATCGTTATTGATAACCATTTCGTAAATTTTAGAAAGTCCGTAGGCATAACTTTTTGAAAGCCTTTCGTACTCCATTCCAAAAGACCAATGGGGAAAGCGAGTAGGAAAGCCGCCATAACTTGCGACCTGATTCAATTGCTCAAAATCTAAAACCTCAAAGACGGTTTGAAGAAAATCGAGGCCGTACGCGCGAGCGTATTCTTCGATTTCGTCTTGATAGGCTTTAAGCTCTTTCGGAAGATCTGCCATACAATGCTCAATATCCCTTATTTAAAAATTCTTTAATCGAGTCGTAAATTGCATCTTTGTTGGGAATGCGGGACGAGATCACGCGATCTTTCATTGGATTCGTACCTTGAAATCGATCTTTTAAATCTCTTAAAAATTGTCCGCTTCCGTAAAGACTCTCGACCTGTCCGTAACAAAACATATTCGAGACAGGAAGAATTCTCTCTTCAAGAATCTGAAAACATTTTTGGGTATCGTCTGCGCTCCAATTGTCTCCGTCTGAGAAATGAAACGGATAAACATTCCATTCGGATTCCGGATAACTCTTTTTGATTATTTCATCGACGAGCTGGTAGGCCGAAGAAATAATCGTACCTCCAGATTCTCGTGTAGAGAAGAAAGTTTCTCGATCCACTTCTCGCGCCGAAGCATCGTGAATAATATAGCGAGTCTCTAAACCTTTATATTGTGATCTCAACCACGTATCGATCCAAAAAGATTCTGTTCGTACGATTTCTTTTTGCTCATCGCCCATGGAGCCAGACACGTCCATGATCAATATGATGACAGCAGAATTATTATCCTGAGGTTTATTCTTCCAGGTCCTAAATCGTTGATCACGTCCTTGAGGAATGATCATTGGATTTTCAGGATCATATTCATTCGTAGAAATTTGGCGCCTAAGCGCTTGCTTATAAGTGCGCTTAAAATGAAGAAGTGATTTGGGTCCGATCGAATGAATACCGGTATATTTATCTTTAACCGAAGATATATTTCTGCTGCCCTTTGGCAGAATTCGCGGAAGTCCGAGCTCTTCTCCGAGCATCGCGGCTAACTCATCGAGCGTAAGATCGACTTCTCTTACGTGAAAACCTTCTGTGTCTCCTGCTTTGCCTTCGCCGTCTTTACCTTCGCCAGGCCCAAGAGGGGAGCCTGCTTGGCCGTCGCCTGCTCCAATTCCTTTTCCTTTATTGTCGCCGAATTCAAAATGAGGAAGATCAATCGTCGGCATGGGAATGCTGACGAGATCTTTTCCTTTTCGCCCGATCATTTCTCCGCGAGAGATAAATTTTTTCAGGCCGGATTTTATTTTTCCGCGAATGATCTGGCGAAAGCGAGCGTGGTCGGTATTAATTTTTAGGAACAAGTTTACTCCTGCTAACCTTGCTTTTTAATGTCTCCACGAGCAAAGATCGAAGCCACAAAGTTTAGAATATCGGTTGCACTTTCATCGTTATAACCAAAATTCTTGATGAGTCTGGCCTTTACCACATCGATCTTCTCTTGAGTTTCTTTATCGACAACATTCGAAACTAAGTTCGTGAGTTTAATCGAATCTTTTTGATCTTCAAAAAGTTTCAGTTCAAGGGCCTTGTGCAGGCGCTCGTTGGTTTTGTAATCGAACTTCTTGCCTTCCAAAGACAGGGCGCCGATGTAATTCATAATCTCACGGCGAAAATCATCTTTGCGCGACTCGGGAATTTCGATT
>JAQBPA010000054.1 GCA_028287765.1 Bacteriovoracaceae bacterium | reverse complement strand
TGGCAAACGCCCGACTGCACACCATCGCAAGAAATACAAATCGAACTCAAACCAACTGGCGATTTTCCGGTTCCCGGCGGAAATCTCCAAGTGGTCATCATCAGAAAAGGAGAATGGCTGAGTCAAACACAACCGGATCAGATCGCTGAGAAAATCGTTTTAGAAGAAAGTGCGGGTCTCGATGGTTGGCCTCAGCCTTCACAGTGGTTTTGCCGCATTACAACTGAAATCCGTCAGCCCACCTATTCTGCAAGTTCCTCGACTCTTCTTAAACAACCTTGTTCCGATCTGAAGGACTTCATCGGTTCTGAAATCACAGGCGACAATAGAGTTGTTAATAATTTCGTAGTTCGCCCGATCTTCAGAGTTGGGTACGCGGAATAGCATGAACGATTTCATGAACCAAAAACAAGTTTGGATGAGTTGGTCTAGCGGAAAGGACAGTGCCTTCGCGCTCTATGAACTTCAGAAACAATTGAACGTCAACGTCGCTGGCTTACTGACAACAATCAATGAAACGCATGAACGAGTGGCTATGCATGCTGTCCGAGAAACACTACTGATTCGACAAGCAGAAGAGTTGGGACTTCCTCTTTGTCGAATCAAAATTCCCTATGGATGTTCAAATGAATTGTATGAGACGAAAATGCTGGAATGTATGAACGACGCAATTGCAAAGGGCGTCGCTCATATCGCCTTTGGAGATTTATTTTTGGAGGATGTAAAACAATATCGTGAGACTTTGCTTAAAAAAACTTCCGTCTCTCCGCTGTTTCCCATTTGGCATCGACCGACCCACCTACTCGCACGAGAGATGATTGCGATTGGACAAAAAGCCATCATCACTTGCATTGATCCAAAAAAACTTCCCATTTCCTTCGTAGGTCGCGAATTCGATTTGGCATTCTTATCGGAACTTCCCAACGACGTAGATCCTTGCGGCGAAAATGGAGAGTTCCATTCTTTTATTTACGACAGCCCTTTATTTAAAAAAACTATACCCGTTCGAGTCGGTCAAATCATCGAACGAGATGGTTTCGTATTTGCCGATGTCATGGAATCCTAAGAAACTCCTGCAGCTCTCAAAATGGTCTCTTCTTATCATCGGAGGTGTTTTAGCTCTGGTAAAAGAAAAAAAACAAATGAGCAAAAAAGCTGAAGATATTAAAAAGGCTAATGATCAATCGCCTGGACCTTAAATGGATAAGGCATAGGTATTGTTAAGGAGCAACTTCTATAACATGGCGACATCAGTTGAATCGCTTCCATTGATTCCAGAGGAGCATCCACTCTTCTGCACCAGAACTGAAATGCGTTCACATCTCCAAAAAAATGACTTAAGCAGTATCGATGGTTACAGGTAAAAAATCGCCGATTCTACTCTTCTCGTTTTTTTTAATTTCTAGTGGTGTTGAAGCCTATGACTGCCAAGCTCACTTGTTAGGTCTTGCACGAGCGAACGAGGATGTTGCTCAGTTTGGTGGTCTTAATCCAATAAATCCGGTTACAAAGATCGCAAATTGGATGCTTAATTTAGTGCCTAGAAGAGATGTGCAACAAATCCAAATGGCGGTGCCGGTTTCACTTTTTTATAATGAATACCAAGCGCAGCAGTTCGGAGATGGTGTGCAAAATTCTAGTCTTTCTTTTAGTCCATCTTCTTCACCTCCATTTGTTTCTATTCTTGTCAGAAATATCAATCCATCGAACCCGGCCAACCTAGCCTTAATGTTATCAAAAGACTTTCCTGGTTTACGCGATGTGAAAGCTCTCGAGTTTTCAATTTCAGGAGAGAGAAAGATTGTTTCGCTCGATCCAAATGGATTTGTACAAATTAATGTTGATCCGGAAAAGCTGCACTGGAACCGACTGCTCAGTGCAGATCCAATATTTTTTCGACCGATAGGTTGGAACGACTGGTTTTTGGTTCAATTTCCACAGGCCTATGTAAGTATCGCTGATCTAGTAAATGGAATGGCGGCTCGTTACCGTTCACTACCCTCTGGGCAATCGATTGTAGATCCTTTGGGATTGAAGGGATCCGTAGATCCAGAAACGGCATTGCAACAGATTCCAGATTCGAGAAATCTCGGATTTGCGTTCGCAGGAGCTGAACCACGAGTGCATGGTGTTTATATTGATGAGTCCGGTCATGAAAATTTAACGGCAACTGGAACTGCAACGACTCGATATCGACTGCCACATATTCCAGATTTTGCAAAAATAATTTATCTCAAACAAAAGGAGCGAAATTTAATTTCAGAAAAAGCAGAAGGTCTTGTCAGTGGAACTGGTCCTCATCGTATAGGATCACCTGCGACGGCGGAAATTATTCTAAATCCTTTAGGCGATGAACCGCTCATGACGTTTCATGGAATTGCATTGCCCGATCTTGGACCTAATGGCGAAGGTTTAGCTTGGCATTCCGCACTTCCAAACCTTTATATTGGAACTTGGTTGGCGAATGGAATGGCGTTTGTCGCACCTCAAGGAACTTATCATCAGCATTTGACCCACACTATCGATCGTCCCGTCTTTGTCCAGGTTCTCACGCCTCCTGAAATTCCCAGCGCTCAAAATCAATTTGGTTTTCCGGGGCATTGAGTAAAGTTGTCGTGTTCTTGAACAAAAGTCGAGTTGTGTATGTTAAAGCCATGCAACTTTGTGGGGTAAGCACCAAGCGATTTTGTGGGGTGGGTTGCGTTAATTCCGTTCGCTAGTCCATCCGCTGAGAACTTATTTCGCTCTGTGTCGAGTAAACGTTTTCAGAACGAAATAAGAGCAAATATGTTCGGCTTGAATTGATTTGAAATGGTATTTCTCTAGTTGAACAGAAACATGCTCGTCTCCAGCTTTGTGAAAGAAGAATTACCCGTAAACACTCAAAAAATAAAAATAACGCACCTAACCCCACAGAATCGCGTGGTTACTTCAAAAGTCGAGTTGTGTACTCTGGATATTCTACCATTCTCACCAAAGTCGAATTTTTGACTTCTCCACGGTATAAATAATAAAATCAGAAGTTTAGGTGTGATGAGCGTCATTGAATCGTGAATGCAAAAAAGGCATGTTTTTTGGCACAAAACTTGCATATTAAGGTCTTCGATGAAGGTCTTGTTTGCATCTGTTGTGCTCTTACTTGGAATGGCTCAATATGTTTTTGGGCAATCGACTCATTGCTCAGCCACAAATACTTTGC
>JAQBPA010000017.1 GCA_028287765.1 Bacteriovoracaceae bacterium | reverse complement strand
AAAAATTGAACGGGTGAGAAGACTTCCTAAATGAGCTCTGAACATCCCCTAGAATTAATTCGACGAGGCACGCTCGAAATTCTTCTTGAGAAAGAACTCGTCGCAAAATTTGAGCTAGCAAAAAAAGAAAAACGTCCACTCAGGGTAAAAATGGGCTTTGACCCCACTGCTCCCGATTTACATCTCGGTCATGTGGTCGGACTTCGAAAATTAAAAGACTTCCAAGATCTCGGCCATGAGATTTTATTTTTAATCGGAGATTTTACAGCGAAAATCGGCGATCCCACGGGAAGAAGTAAAACGCGTCCGCCTCTTTCAGAAGAGGAAATCAAAAAAAATGCGGAGACGTATAAAGATCAGGTATTTAAAATTCTTGATCCCAAAAAAACGAAAGTCGTTTTTAATTCGGAGTGGTGCCAAAAATTAAATGCGACCGATATGATTTCTCTCGCAGCTCAAATGAATGTGGCACGAATGCTTGAACGAGAAGATTTTAAGAATCGCTATACATCGGGCCAAAGCATTTCGATTCACGAATTTCTCTACCCCCTCATTCAAGGCTACGACTCGGTAGCACTCAAAGCGGATATCGAACTCGGCGGCCAAGATCAAAGATTCAATCTTCTCGTCGGACGAGATTTGCAAAAGAGTGTCGGGCAAGAACCGCAAGTGCTCATTCTGCTTCCTCTGATTGAAGGGACTGACGGAATTGAAAAAATGAGTAAGAGTCTTGGTAACTCAATTGGAATTAAAGATGCGCCAAAAGAAATGTTCGGAAAGCTAATGAGCATTCCTGATGCTCTTATGAAAAAATATTTTGAAAACCTGACCCGACTGTCTTCAAAAGAAATCGGGGCTCTACTCGCTGGCCATCCAAGAGATGCCAAATTGAGACTCGCGAAAGAAATCGTGACGGATTTTCATTCAAGTACAATCGCCGAAGAAGAAAAATCGCGTTTTATTTCTGAAATTTCTGAAGGACAAATTCCGAAAGAAAGAAGAAAAATTTCGCTACTTAAATGGATCCCTCTCCCTCCCGTTGCAAAACTTATTTCCGAAATCGACGGCATCTCTTCAGGAGAAGCGAAGCGCCTTCTCGCCTCTGGCAGCTGCTCCATCGCTAGCTCCGAATCAGCTGCTTTAGAGAAAATTGATCAAGATTTCGACTTAACAAAATTAAAAGCTGGAACGATCATCAAAGTTGGCAAACGAAGATTCTACGAATTTGATAACTGAGAGAGATAGTCATTGCGTTCGAAAGTTTTTACCCCTTAATCTGTGCGTGGAGGCGATATGAAAACTTCGATGTTTACCCTTTCAATGATTCTTTTAAGTTCCGTACGTATTTTGAGTGCCGGGGAAGATAACCCCCAAGCCTATAATGTAGATAAGCCCGCTCCTAAAAAGCTAACGATGACCTTCACCGCTGATGCTGTCATGGAGATGGACGACATCAAATTAGCAAAAATTATTCATCCCATGATAAAAATTTCCGATCCTTCTTGGTTTGGTGCAACCGAATACATTCCGCTAATCGACAGTTTAAATAGTCCTTTCGCCTTGTTTTACTGCAAGGCATTTGGTTATAAAGCGTACTCTTCGGATTCTACGGGTTCGGTTAGTTCGATTCAAGCGGTTGAAAGTCTTGAAGACGCTACGACTCAGGATCTAACAACCCCGCTGCTAGTAATGGAAAATAGTGCAGAGCCAAAGAAGGCAAGATTTTCCGTTTCTCATAGTAATGATAAAAACTATCGAACCATTATTTGTAAGATGAAATAATCCTCCTTAGTAAATAGAATGCAGTGAAGGATCGCGAATAAACGCGACGCCGGCAATTAATGTAGCATGACCTTGGAAGCGAGATTTAGAAGTTCTCCGTCTCGCATCTTTAAATTCACTTCATCGATTCTTCTTTCGAGATCCGATTGAGCTTTAGGAATTGAGATGAGTTCTCGTCGCGCTTCAAAGGCGCGTGAATCATTGGTTCGATCGAGATAAGCGGTATTACTGAGTAAAACACTCCATCTATCGGCTGCCGTGAGTTCCATATTTTCTACTTCTGTCAAAAGCGCTTGTTTGGTAAGAAAAGTTCCTTCGGCCTGTGACTTCAGCCCGCTTGCCTTAAAATCATCGGGAAGTTTTTCAACGCTCGTTCTTAAGGCGCGAATTCTATCCACTAAATTGAGTTCTGTTCTCGCTGTTTCGCTAAGGCTTGCCTTTAAAGCATTCACCTCATTTGCATTTAAATCGTCGGTTGCCGATACATTGACTGCGAATGCGATAATGAATGAAATCATAATTCCTCCTACGTCCGTTCCTTTGAAAGCACCACACTCGTCTATTCTGCAAGAACCTTGCCATCCCAAAATGCTTCTAAAACTACACTAATGAGGATTTCACTCGACGAATTTCTGGTTTGGTATGAAAAAATTGCGGACTAGTACGCTCGACTGATAGAACTATGGAGAGATGTTTCCAAAGATTTTTTCACTTACATCGATCGCCTTTTTAATTTCTATCTGCACGTTCGGAGAGACAATAGATCAGCGAACTGGCCGTCCTTATCTTTTTCTCGGATTCGACGCGGGTTACGCGCGAGTGAATACTTCCATTCTCACGGAATTTGACAAAAACGGATACGAGCTCAATGCGAAGGGTCTTGGTTCGTATTACTGGCCAAAATGGGTGGTCGATGGCGGCCTTGGTTGGACTTACAATGTTTTAAACGGTGCGAATCCGCCTGTGGCGAAAGAGGAAATCACGACAAAAGCTCTCTTTGCAGAATTTTCTGGGCGTTATCGGTTCACCTCCGATTGGCAAGGCGGAATTATTTCACGTGCGGTATTTGGGACCGAATTAAATTTTGGATCCGAATTAGATAAAAAAAATTTAGGTCTCTTTGCCGGGCTACAGGCTGCTTATGAAATTCCGCTCAAAAAACTTCTGCTGAGATTTACGGCACAGGCTCTCAGCGATCTCAATATTCCAAACCGTCATATGTATTTGGCAGAAGGTGGAATTCAGATTGGCTTTGCGCCGACCTTGCACATCCCGAGCAAAGACGAAAACACGCCGACCAAGTCCGACGAACAAAATAAGTCCGTTCGATTTGATCTCGAAGGCGGTACCTTCTATTTCGATTTTGCGAGCTCTCATCTCAACCCCGATGCCGAACGATTTTTGATCCGTGTCGGAAAATTTTTAAAATCGCATTCCGATCTATGGGACCATTTGGAGATCGGCGGCCATACAGACGAACGCGGGCCTGATGATTACAATTTTGTTTTATCTAAATCGCGAGCTCTTGCCGTTCAAGATGCTCTTATTACGGGCGGTGCTCCCTATGACCGAATAAGCACTCTAGGTTATAGTTCCCATAATCCGCGTGCACACGGAAAGACAGAGAGCGCCTATCGAGCTAATCGGCGTGTGGAGATGAAATTTACCGGTATATCAAATCCATCAAAGTTTAAAGAAGCCCTCCAAAAGATCAAAGACGAGCAATAGGTTTACCTTTTTTCAACCCGCTACTTTTTGCATAGTGAATAGGCTCGCCTATGACGCAGAGCAGCAAATTTCCTGATATTATATAAGGGTAGAACTTTAATTATCAGGAAAACACTCCATGAATATTTTTGGCATAAATAGTGGGAACACAGTCGCAAAGATCGAGCCGGATACGTCCGTCAACTCTGATTCAAAGCGAACAGACAATAAGCTCGTGAATACAAATTTGACTGTCCCGGACGGAAGCGATCAAAGAATTGAGAGCAGAGTAGCAACGGTTCGGCAGCAAGTTCCTTCGACGACAAATACTGCTGACACAAATCGCAGCTCTTCTAGAAAACCTCAGGTCTCAAGCGATCTGAGTTACGCGCTGACTTCCATCGGTATTCAGAATAATACGTCATCCAATCCCGACGACTCTCAAAATCAGGATTCTAACAAACAATCACGTTCTGACAGTTCGCAGCCGATCGATCCAGAAAAAGAAGCCATCCAAAAAAAACCGATTCAGTTTTGATTTCGTTATTTTTTCTCTCACTGATCGGAGAGGGCTCGCGCTTGATTGCCGGCAAGCATTTTCAGTAGAAGTGCCTTTCCGGCCTCTTGAGTATCCTGAAATCTTTCGATGAGCGAACTAGCGCGTTTATCAAAGTGAGCTTTTCCAAAATCAGCCACTTGTTTGACAGGAATTCGACTGGCACCAGAATACGGCATCATCGGATGAACGAATTCTGCTTCATCGTGAGAAGCAATCTTAATATCGGGGTCCAAAGATTTCACGCTTCTTCCCGAGGGTAAATAATACCAAAGCGTCGTTAATTTTAAACCTCCGCGATACTGAGTGCCTACCGCGCTTTGAGTTTCGTAAATATTCTGCACAGAACCTTTCCCGTAAGTTTTTTGGCCAACGAGAATTGCTCGACCGTAATCTTGAAGCGCGCCAGCCACAATTTCGGCTGCACTTGCAGTTAAACCATTAATGAGAACAACGATCGGCTTTTTCAACTCTCCGCCTTCGCGTAGTGCCCAAACTTGATCTTCGACGCCCCGACCTTTCAAATAAACCACGACGCCTTGTGAAACGAAAAGATCGACGACATCTCTCGCACCCTGGAGAAGACCGCCAGGATTATTTCGAAGATCTAAAATAAAACCTTTTGCCTTGAGTCCATCTGTCTCCACAATACGTTCGACTTCTTGAGCAGTTTGCCTAAAGAAGCGATGAATTTTAATCACAAGAACTTGATTATCGAGCCAGCTCGACTCCACTGATCTTTGATGAACGATGTCGCGAGTAAGAATGGTGGTAAATGCTTTGCCAGCACGTTTGCCGACAAACGCAACTCGTGTGCCTCGGTCCCCACGAATTCTCTGTCTCACTTCCATTTCGTTTAGCCCGCGGACCGAATGCCCGTCGATGCTTAAAATGCGATCATCTACAAAAATTTTATTT
>JAQBPA010000004.1 GCA_028287765.1 Bacteriovoracaceae bacterium | reverse complement strand
CGAGCACTTGAATGGGACTAAAGGTGAAGCCAATAAACGGTCGAAGCAAATTCGAAACGAGATAACCCCAAATAACGAAGGGCTCTTTTTTCTTCCAGCGATCTGAAAAATATCCTGAAAAAAGTTTCAAGATACTGGAGACAGCCTCCACAAAACCTTCAAGAATACCGATAAACAAAACGGAAGCACCAAGCGTTACGGTTAAAAAATGCGGAAGAATCGGATAAATGGCTTCACTTGCGATATCCGTAAGTAAACTCGTAAGGCCTAAATAAATGACAGGTTTTGGAAGAGAAACTTTTCTCACTGATAGTTTTTTTATTTGAATGTCCGCGAACTGTCTTTATTTATTTGGGTGGAAGTCCAATCGAATAAAATTCCGTAAGAAGAAGTAGGTCTTCATATGAGCCAGTAGGCCGAGAAAGGAAATGCCATCTTAGGGCGGTTTTCACGTCGCTTGGCATATTCGGAAGCCAAATATCTCTGTCGGCGATTTTCATTGAGGCCCTATTTCTTAAATTAGATTCGAGAGCATTCTCTTGGTTTTGCAGCAGTGTTTTTTTTGTGTATCGGTGGCGAGTCGTTTCCACTACTGACTCCGGAAATTTAATCTCGCGCCCCTCTCTCAATTGCCGGCGAACTGCAATTTCTAAACGCTTTTTGACTCTCTGAGCGATAGGTCCACCGATAACAAAACTCTTACCTAAAACATTAAGCTGTAGAATTTGCATTATTTCATCCATTTTCTGAAATTGTTCAGGAGATGAAGCAAATATGGATTGCCACTTAGTCCAATTCTCTGGAATCCATCCTCGGGTCTTAAGTCTTTTGCTTAACTCAAGCTCAACAGAGGTTCGGGGAGTGTTCGACGGACGAAAAATGCTGATTCCTGGAAAGTAATAGCTTACGAAGTCTGGCGGGCGTTTTTCAAGTTGATCAACAGCATCGCCTTGTTCCTGTTCCAAAAAAAACTCATAAAGATCTGATCGAAGTTTTTCGTCCTGGGGAGTCAGCTTCTCAATTTTAATTTTGGTTATTTTATCCGCAAGTGCTTTTCGATCTTGCATTTTCCACTCGGACCTAAAGCTTTCGAAATCACGATCGATTCCAAATGCTCGATACTGTCGAATAATACTCCGTCGTTTAGGATTTAATTGAAAAAATGCCCATCCTTGCGTCAATTTAGCCTGCTGAAGTTGCAGAACTTTCATCCAGTAGTCGAGCTGATCTCGCTGCTCCCCAGTCAATTGAAGGCCGCTGCCCCAGTGCAAAGGTTTCTCGGCTTGTGAATTGAAATTTTCGACAGACCAATTCTTTGCTTTTAATCGACGACTCAAAATTTGTTCTTCTTCCGTGATTGGATTTTTTAAACCTCGATTAACTGGGCTACCAGGAAAAAATAGGACCCTTTGATTTCTCTCTGAATGAAATTTAAAGAAGGCAATGAGATCCTGAGCAACGTTCTCATCAGGCTCTTGAAGTAAAGGGAGCTTGGTGCTGACGCTTTTTTCTAAAGGCTGAACTAGTTCAGAAATGATTTCAGGGCAAATGGGGTGCACTTCTACGGTCGAATGATCCGCGAAAGTTGTTGCACGATGAAACTGCAACAAAATAAAAACGACTAAAATTACGCCATACTTTCTCCAAGCAACCATAGTTCAGATAATGTGCAAATTTTATGCCAACTTTGTCAAAGATGGCGTCGTAAAAGCTGAGCAATATCAATGGCAAAATAGGACACCAGAAGATCCGCCCCGGATCGGAAAATAGATGTCGCAGATTCCAAAATGGCGCGATTGCGATCAAATAATCCATTTTTTGCACCGATCTCAATCATGGCGCACTCGCCACTCACTTGGTACGCAGCAATGGGAGCGTGCGACTCACGTTTGAAATCTGAAATAATATCGAGGTACCAGGACGCGGGCTTTACCATCACCATGTCGGCACCTTCTTCGAGATCAAGCTTGAGCTCGCGCAAAGCTTCTCTTCGATTAGCCGGATCCATTTGGTACGCTTTTTTATCGCCGACAACCTTTGAACTCAGCGTGTCTCGAAAGGGTCCGTACAAACACGATGCATATTTGGCGGTGTAGGCAAGAATGCTTCGATCTTCGAATCCGTTTTCTTCTAATGCTTCTCGGATGGCGAGAACTCGTCCGTCCATCATATCCGATGGTGCGAGAATATGAGCTCCAGCTTTTGCGTGGAGAAGCGACATTTCAGTAAGCACCTCTACCGTTTCATCATTTAAAATTTTTTTTCCATCAAAGAGCCCGTCGTGTCCATGATCGGTATACGGATCAAGCGCGATATCGGTGCCAATAATTAAATCTGGAAATTTTGAACGAACCTCAGAGATTGCTCGCACGACCGGTGCATTTTTGTTCAGCGCTTCTGAACCACGAGCGTCTTTTTTTTTCGCGACTCCAAATAATAAAATGGCTGGAATAGAAAGTGTTTCAATCTCTTTTAAATATTTGATCAGCCTATCTACCGAGAACGTAAGAATTCCCGGAACCGACTTGTGCTGACTTTGAATATTTTTTCCATCACAAACAAAGAGCGGCAAACATAATTTAGAAGGCGAGATCGTCGTCTCTTGAACCATTCTTCGAATGGTAGAATTGGCTCGCAGGCGTCTAGGTCGATGTCTTTGAATAGCCACGCTTCATTTTATCTCAAGCGCCGCAAATTTTGCATAGTTCAATGATTGTTGAATGAAGTCTTCATTTACTTCAAAGCTTGGAGCCATTTAGCTGTCATAGCGAAATCGCGCAGATTTGATATGATAAACCCTGGGTGTAGTTCGGTAGGAGTTACTTTATGATGATGGCGCCGCGCAAGGTACAGCGATTCCGAGTGGAATCGGGCTTTCCTTTTTCTGTATTCATTCCCCAAAGCCTTACCAAAAATCACAAATTAAGAACGCTCGGTGAAGGTGGCTGTGGATTTTTTGCGCCGGCTCGCGATGCAAATCTGGTGAAACATCCCGAAATAGAAGTTCGGTTTAATATTGGGGGCAGATTTTTGAGTTTTAAGGCGACGGTTCAGTACTGCACCTTTCTTCCAAAACAGGGTGCCAACTACTTTGGAGTTCGGTTTGCAGACGTCAACTCTCGGCAGGAAGTGATGTTGAAGACGATCATTCAGGCCGCTTTAAAAAAAGGGCATCTCATCGGAATTGAATTGCCCGCCTAGTCACTCTTTGCCTAATTCGATTGGCCCCAAAACAGCGTTAGGCTAATCTTTTTTTTGTGATTCCTCTTCGGTTCTTAACAGCGGCATCTCTCTTTGACGGGCACGATGCTGCGATCAATGTCATTAGGCGAATTCTTCAAGATCAAGGCTGTGAAGTGATTCATCTTGGCCACAATCGCTCCGTTCAAGAAATAGTTCGAGCCGCCATTTCTGAGGATGTCGACGGCATTGCGATCAGCTCTTATCAGGGCGGACATAATGAATATTTTAAATATCTCATCGACAGCCTCCGAGAAAAAAAAGCTTC
This sequence comes from Bacteriovoracaceae bacterium, assembly GCA_028287765.1. GTDB lineage: Bacteria > Bdellovibrionota > UBA2394 > UBA2394 > UBA2394 > JAQBPA01. The sequence continues at coordinate 9,667 of JAQBPA010000004.1, read as the reverse complement.
TCATATTAAAGTTTTTGGCGGCGGCGGTGGAGTAATTCTACCCGAAGAAATTGAAGTGCTTCAAAAATATGGAGTGAATCGAATTTTTTCTCCCGACGAGGGGTTTAAGCTGGGTCTGGCGGGAATGGGCGAGGTCATGGTCAAAGCTGCTCTTGAAGCACGCGAAAAAAGAAAAAAACCAGAGGTCAAAATAGAACTTTCGAACTGGCCAGAAACGGTGACCGCGATTGAACTCGGAGGCGAACTTCCGAATAAAATTCGAGAAAAAAAAGCGATTACACTCGGTATTACGGGAACCGGTGGTGCCGGCAAAAGTTCTCTCGTGGATGAGCTCGTACTTCGCTTTCTTTATGAGTTTCCAGAAATTAAAATGGCCATTTACTCCGTAGATCCAACAAAGAAAAAAACAGGCGGGGCACTTCTGGGAGATCGGATTCGTATGAATTCGATCGACGATGATCGTGTATTTATGCGCTCGCTCGCCACGCGAAGTTCCGAAAAAGATCTGAATCAAAATCTTTTGCAAATTGTAAAAGCTACGCAAGCAGTCGGATTTGATTTGATCATTGTTGAGACGCCCGGTATCGGCCAAGGCTCAAGTTCAATTACAGAACTCAGCGATCTTTCGCTTTATGTGATGACGTCGGAGTACGGTGCTGCCAGCCAACTCGAAAAAATCGATATGATCGATTTTGCAGATTTTATTGCGATCAATAAATTTGATCGCCGCGGATCGGAAGATGCGCTTAGAGAAGTACGAAAGCAATATCGTAGATCTCGAAAGCTTTTTAACGAACCTAAAGATGGCGAACTTCCTATTTTTGGAACACGCTGCAATATTTTTAATGATAAAGGAGTCACGGATCTTTTTCACAAAATTGAAGAGCGTCTAAAAAAAGAGCGACCGGATTTCCCAAAGAAGGTAAAATCATTTGCTGAAGAAAATTCCAAGGAAGCCTCGATCATTCCAGCGGATAAAGTTTTTTACTTAAGCGAAATCACGAAGAGTATTCTTTCGTATAAGGAAAAAGTAAAACGAGAAGCTGAGCTTGCACGAAAAGCCTGGGTGCTCTCGGAGGCTGCAGAAATCACCGGTGAAGCCAAAGTGAAGTCGCTTGCTGAAAAAGCTTTAGCGCCGATGGCCGAAGAAACTCGAAAAACACTCTCCGACTGGCAGAGGCGAGTCAGTGATTACGAAAAAGAGAATGTGAGCTATTCAGTCCGCGGGCGACTCGTCACAGTGCCGCAAAAATTTGAGACTCTAAGCGGACTCTCTTTAAAGCGAGTGACCACTCCGCACCTTAAAAGCTGGGATCAAATTATAGAATTTTGCGGTCTCGAAAATCTTCCGGGCTACTTTCCTTTTACGGCCGGCATTTATCCTTTTAAACGTCTTGAAGAAGAACCGCGGAGACAATTTGCGGGCGAAGGATCTCCAGAAAAAACGAATAAACGATTCCATTATCTTTGTAGAAACGACAAAGCGAAGCGTCTCTCAACCGCCTTCGATTCGGTCACGCTTTATGGAGAAGACCCGGATCTCCGTCCTGATATTTACGGAAAAGTGGGAGAGTCGGGCGTTAGCATTGCAAGTCTTAAGGATATGGGAGTTCTTTACGACGGCTTTGATCTCTGTGATCCGATGACGTCCGTCTCCATGACGATTAACGGACCTGCTCCAATTATTTTAGCTTTTTTTCTGAATACGGCGATTGATCAGCAGTTGAAAAAATTTGAAGTCGAAAAAAAGCGGCCGCCTTCAAAAAAAGAAATAGAAGAGATTACGTCGACAACTCTTTCAAACGTGAGAGGAACGGTGCAGGCCGATATTTTAAAAGAAGATCAGGCTCAGAACACCTGCATTTTTTCTGCTGAGTTTGCGCTTAAGATGATGGCCGATATTCAAAGTTATTTTATTGAACGAAAAGTAAGAAATTATTATTCCGTCAGTATTTCGGGCTATCATATCGCCGAAGCGGGAGCTAATCCGATCACTCAACTCGCCTTCACACTCGCAAATGGATTTACTTATGTTGAATATTATCTTTCTCGAGGAATGAAGATTGATGATTTTGCACCGAATCTCTCGTTCTTTTTTAGTAACGGACTCGATCCTGAATATTCCGTGATCGGGCGAGTGGCGAGAAGAATTTGGGCGATCGCCATGCGTGATCGTTACGGCGCCAATGAGCGATCGCAAATGCTAAAATACCATATTCAAACTTCGGGCAGAAGTCTTCACGCGGCCGAAATCGAATTCAACGATATTCGAACCACTCTTCAAGCGCTCACCGCTATTTACGATAATTGTAATTCTCTTCATACAAATGCCTACGATGAAGCCATTACCACGCCGACAGAAGAAAGTGTTCGAAGAGCCATGGCGATTCAGATGATTATTCAAAAAGAATTCGGCACTTCGCGGACAGAAAATTTTACGCAGGGCTCGCTTGTGATGGAGGAACTGACGGAACTTGTGGAAGAGGCAGTGCTAAAAGAATTTGAATCCATCTCAAGAAGAGGCGGAGTTCTCGGCGCGATGGAAACCCAGTATCAAAGATCCAAAATTCAAGAAGAGAGCATGCATTACGAAAAATTGAAACATTCAGGGGAACTTCCGGTCATCGGCGTGAATACCTATTTTCCTGAAGGCGGTTCTATTCGCGGAAAAATTCCGCTAGCAAGATCGAATGAGACCGAAAAAAATCAACGTCTGAAGGATTTAGAAGTTTTTTGGAAAGAACATAAAAAAGACACCACAAAAGCACTCGATAGCTTAAAAAAAGTAGCCCTTTTGGGTGGGAATGTTTTTGAAGAACTCATGGAGACGGTGAAGCACTGCTCACTTGGACAAATTTCAAAAGCTCTATTTGAAGTCGGCGGGCGCTATCGCCGCAATATGTGAATTTTTTCGCGAGTATTTAAGAAGTTCGTCCTTTTCATCCCAAAAATGTGCTATGAAAAAAGCTCAAATTTTATGGAGAGCTGATTGTGAAATCCGCATGGTTTATTTTTTTTCTGATCATTTCTAATGCCGAAATCTTGAACGCGGGTTGTCGTGAACAGATTCTAAAGCTTTACCAAAATTTGGTTTCACCTTTTCAGCTGACTTTTTCTCCTCTCGAGAGATCCTTCAAAAAAGAGACTAAAAAATTGGCAAAAATGTTTCCGAATGCTCAAGACACTGGAACTTTTTTTAAACTTTCTGATGGAGTGGAAGTCGAAGTCTTTAAGCTGACCCGACCTGATCTCACTCCTGAAAATCCCGTGACGAGATTAGACATATTAAAATCGCGAGCTTTTCAAAAATTTCGTCCTTATTTTGAAAAACAATTTTTGAATCCAAAGGCAAAATTCATTTTCATCGATATTCAATCTGAATTCCAATCAATACTGGAGCGAGGTCCATTCAAACCTAAAACGCCTTTCTTTTCAGCGACTGAACTCAATCAATATGTCGAACAATGTATTAAAGGATTTAAAGCAAAGTGGTCTGAATTAGAAAATACCGACACCTCGGATATGCCAGAAGCGGTGGATGCTTTGTCGAATCAATTGATTTCCAAAATTTTATCTCGTGGTACTAGTGAGGTTCAAATCATCGAGGTCAATCAGGTTCGAACGCAAGTATTGACCCCCATATTTTCAGAAGCAGAAATTGATATTTTAAGAGGCCTTTCTCTCGACCAACCGAATCATCTGATTATCAATCGATGGTTTTTCCCCGGCGGATACGTGATCGAAACAGCGTTTTATAATGGACACAACTTAAGAAAACGTAGCCGTTTATAAATTAATTTAATGGGATTCGCCGTTCTTGACTTCAAAATCTTCGTGTAATACTTCTCACGAATCTTATGCGAAAATCTCTTCGTTTTTCGTTCCTTATTTCACTCATTTTTTTTACATCTTTTGCGGCGCATGGCGGGACGTTTCGGGATTTCTGCGCCCGTTCAGTTAGAACTCTTCAATTGGGTAAATATCCGAGATCGGGCATTTTGAGAGTGATTAATCGCAGGGTAGACGATCAAGGAGACGTCATCTTGACGGCCCATGTGAATAATTGGCCGCTCTATACGATTGGAATTGGACAATCGCGTGATTCCCATAGCCTCTGGGATTTTATTGCTCTCTATCCAGAATTTTCAAGCAAGCTTGGTTTCAAGATAGATATCGAAGCTCAGAATCTTCAGTATCCAGAAACGGCCGCGCTAAATCATAAAATGGATCGACTCTCTTCGTCTTTGACCAAAGGATTGCCTACACGATTTTGGAATCCGAGCGTCTTATTAAAACAGAGAGTCTCTGTTTCGAATGTGTTCGATCGACTTCGAGAAAGAAGGGCAGTTGTCGCTTCGAGAGGTCACTATCATTTTCATGATATTTTTGATCATTGGTTTTATCTGGTTATGCCTTGGGAGCTTTGGCAGTGGACGGGAGGTCATATGGAAGCCATTGTATCTCTGGGAGTTAATCCGCATTTTCAATCTCGTAAATTTCAACGGTTTTTAGATCGGTTGAGTGCAAGTATTGTAAATCGGATAGATATTTTTACAGCGAGTGCGGGCAGAGAATTTGGAAAAGTTTTTGAGTTTGAGGAATTCCTGCATGGCTTAAAAACAAAAGATCCCGTTCTGGCGATCAAACGAGGCGTAAAAAGAAATATTGAAGATTTAGTCGCAAATATGTTTCTTTCAGACTCTTTTTTTGCGCACGACGGAATCTTTATTCCTAATCGGGCTCAGCGAATGAGCGCATCTGAAAACAGTCCGCAAGATTATTGGAAAGGAATTTTACAACTGCTTCGTGATACTGATGGTGATGATTTTGGATTAAAAAAAGCCGCGATTAAAGAACTTGAAGAAAAGATCAAAACATTTTCGAATGTCAGCCTCACGGAAAAACGAATAGGCACTCTGGTGTGGAAATTATTTGACCAGTTTGGACCTCCGGACTTGGCTTCTCATGCGAAACTCGTCTCCCATGACGAAGAGAATAATGGCTGGCCACGGATTCCTCCGAGACTGCAGTAGTCCCTTAGGTATCAATGCGTTGTAAAACCAAATTCATTTTCTTTAAATACTGCCGCCAGTGAAATATAAATTTTAAAAATTTCAAAAGTTGATTCGGTGATAAAAGCTTTTTCCAATTCACGCCTTGTTCGGAGAGAAAAGAAATATCGTCGGCAGTACCGTCGATCACTCCGCGAATAAAAATCATTTTCGCACGAATTTCTGGTGAGGCTACTTTCCAAAGGCATTCCATCTCCATGTCTACGAGATCAGCATTCGTTTTATTTTTAAAAATTCGCTTTTGTTCGGGAGTCTTTAGAATGTTCATCGATGAAGCCAGACGTGCTTCCCTTAATCCTGGAACGCTTTGGAGAGAGCCTTCAGGTAATTTTGTGATTACAAAGATATCGCCCGGTTTAAAATCTTCTCGAAGTGACCCCGCGCATCCAAAAATGACTAGAGTGATATTGGCGGAGAGATTTGAAAGTTCTCGGCCCAATTTTTCGGCATTTTTTTGGCCCATTCCAAAAATTTTAGTTTTTTTTCTAAATGACGGAGGAACTTCAAAGACGGTTGGTGCAAAAAACTCGAATTTCATAAGAAACTTAAAATGGATTCCGTCAGCTTAAGAACAACACAGATCGTCCAAAAAAATAATAAAATCCATTTCACTCTTTTGGGGATATAAATCACAAGATTTGCGGGGTGTTTAAAAATATAAAAAAGTACCAAAACGATGGGCGCTACAATAAAGCCGATCAGTAAAGAAAGCGAATCAGGAATTCCTATTGGAGAAAGTCCGACGAGAATAAAAATAATGATCCATTTTTTTTTAGAGATCTTTCGAAGGTCAAAAAATCCATTTTGGTAAGGCGCAAAAAATCCAGTGATCGTAAAAAAAGTTAAAAGGGAACTCGAAACAACAGGCATCAGCTGCGGAAAAACGAGCGGGGGAAGAAGCCAAATAGCCGTTCGAATGATGCCCCAGAGATAAATAGAAGCCGAAACGGCAACAAAATAGAGTAAGAAGTCGGCCATTGCTTTCAGACGCTAGCCTAAATAGGGAGCTTCGTCTAAGACGTAGCCGTATGAAAGACGACCGAGACGTAGACATAAAAGGCGCGCATCTCGCCGGAAAAATGATCGATCTTATCGTCGCGGGAGGCATCGCCTCGATTGAAACCCCGAAATTAATTCGAGAGCTCCGAAGATACGGCGCGAACGTTCGCGTCTTTATGACAAAGAGTGCGACTCAGTTTGTAAGTCCCCTCGTCTTTGAATGGGCATCCAAAAATCCAGTCGTCACTGACCTCACCGGTCTCGCTGAACATATCACTCACGCCGACGGAGTTCTCATCGCGCCGGCGACACTCGATTTTATTTCAAAGATTGCCGTTGGCATCAGCGACTCGGCTGCAGCGACGCTTGTTCAAAGTGCGATCAATCGAATCCCCGTTTTATTTGCGCCTTCGATGCATCTCTCACTTCAGGGAAATCCCGCTTATGCTGCTCATTTAAATTCTCTCTCAAAAATAAATAGGGTCACGATTTTATCGGCAGCTGAAGACGAGGGAAAAGCAAAGATGCTGGGGTTCGAAGAAATCACCGCGCGTGTTTGCCACGAGCTCTCAACTTCATCGCTCTCAAAAATTCCCATTTTGATTTCGCTTGGGCCGACTCGTTCTTATGTAGATGTTATGCGCTATCTCTCTAATCGCTCGACCGGAAAGCTTGGGCTAGCAATCGCTGACGATTTGTATCGAAGAGGTGCGAAGGTTTTTACGGTTTGCGGAGCCATCCAAAAATCTGTGCCCCACTATTTAAATCCAGTTTTTGCTGAGACGAATAAAGAAATGGAAGCTTCTTTTTTGGCGATTGTAGAAAAAGAAAAACCGCGAGTAGGGATTTTTTCGGCTGCCGTTTTAGACTTTGATATTGTGAATCCTCGGTCTGGAAAATCTTCTTCAAAAGAGTCGATCGAATTAAAACTAAAACCTTCAGCTAAGCTCATCGAGGCAACGTCATGGCCAAAAAATATGATTCGTGTCGGATTCAAACTTGAAAGTGGTCTTTCGATTGAAGAATTAAAAGAGAGAGCAAAAAAATGGGCTCAGCTCAATCACTGCGAACTTCTCGTGGCCAATCGACTGGAGGACGTGGGTGAAGAAGCGCATAAGGCCTATCTTTTTTCGGCGAAGGATAATTCGTTTACGAATGCTTCGAATAAAGTCGAGATTGCCGATCAAATTTCTAAAGCTCTCGAAAAATCGTTTTAAAATCTAAACGTGACGTCAAATCCGTAGCCGTTGCTTTTGGGCCCGGTCGTCGTTCGAATATAGGTGCCTGTCATTTCGATTTTTGGTGCAAGAAGTGCTCCACCCATCGACCAAAAAGATTTTCCTTGTTCGTGGTCCCATCGATATCCCCCTCGAATTGCTAAATATTTTTGCATTAAAATATCGCCAGCGACCGCGTAATACCAGTCTTGGTCTTCGATTCGAAATCGTCTGCCAGTCTCGAAAGTGGCTCGAAGAGCTCCTTCTTTTGAATACATCACTCCCATATGAATCGAAGGTGGAAAATAATGATCCTTTTCGAGATCGTAAGGTGACTTTGAATAAATACCAAGCGTAACGATTCCACCAAGGGGAACAATAACGCCCACAGAGTTCGTAAGATGCCAGCCACGACCTGGTTCAACTCCTCTTAGTCGAACTCCATGAATGGATACGCCAATTGCCCCATAGGGAGTTTTATAAGCGGTATCGAGTGTATAATTCTGACGAATTAAACCATTGGCGTTTGTATCAGCGAACTGAAAGCCGCCCACAATATCGTTCGATCCGTCCACGACCGAAGCACTCCAGTTCGAAAGTTTTCCCGGCATCTTTTCCCACATTCCACCGAGAGAAGTTTGTCCAGAGTAGTAAAAAATTCCAGCCGGGTTGGTCAAAAACGAGTCGTGATTAGAAACGATGGCAGCGGCGGCCCCCGCTAAACTGTAGGTGGTCGGCCCCCAGTCGGCATTCATCGGAACCGGTAGGGAAGCGGCTTTGGTCAGGCCCTGTAATAAAAATAACGAAAGTGTAAAGTACGTTCCAAGCTTCAGAAGTGACTGCCAAAAAAAGTTTTGTTTTGGTCGGGACGGCGGGAGGGGCTTTACAACTTGAAGATCGATCATTAGAATCCTAAATTACATTGGATGGGGGCAGAAACAAAGCAAAGAAGGTCGAGGGGTTTATAGGCCTTAGTCAAATGTATGGAGATTTTGATTGATCTGTTGGGCGCGAATCATTAATTAGATCGCGGTCGGTGGTTCTATCCCCTGGGCTGTGTGAGTTTTGAAGGCTCTGAAAAGAAAAGGAAAGGCGTATGCTTAATAAAAAGAAATTAAATGACTATAAAAAAGTGCTCCAAACCCGACTTGGTGAGCTTCTGGACGAAGCCGATCGTGCTGTAAAAAATATTTCAGAAACGAATGCGGACACTTCGTCAGATCCTACCGATCAAGCGGTTCAAGAGCTCGATCGAAATCGACTTCTAAGATTTAAAGACAGAGAGCGAAAGCTCATTCGAAAAATCGAAAAAGCGCTCGTTCGAATTGAAGACGGTTCGTACGGAGGCTGTGAATCTTGTGGCGCTCCGATCAGCGATGCGCGACTAAAAGCTCGTCCTATGACGACTTTATGCATCGACTGCGCTACCGAAATGGAGAGCGAAAAGGCGAAGAGCCGACTCTTTGGTGGTGAAGTGGGCGAAGAAGCTGGTTCAGGCGAAGAAGATGACGAAGCTGCAGAAGGAGCTTAATCCAGGTTTTTAGGCCGGGACTAAGCTCTTAATTTTCTCTACTTATTTATTATTGAGTATCAACAGTAGGTGCGCGGTTGGCGTTCGTTGAGTATTCAGAAATCAAATCGGTCGGAGTTCCTGCTCTTTTGCTTAAATACTTTTCAAGCCTTTCTTCGATCCGTTGATCGAGATTGCTTCGTGTAGCATCCGAAACAGTTCTAATTTGTTGAAGCAAGATATCGGCTTCTGGCTTAGCGAGATCGCCTTTTTGAACAAGACGATCAATATAGCTTTTGAGTTCTTCTTGAGTCTTCAACTGAGCATCCATCGCGCCCAAAATATATTTTTGGATGAATTCGAATAGATTGTTGCTGCCACTTTTCACAATATTTTTCAGAACAAAGACCGGCAGTACGCTTTGATTGGTCTTTTCTTGTTCATAAAGCACCTGAGTTAAAATAAGCGCGGTGACATCGGCTTTTGAATTATTATCGATGACTAAAATGTCTTCACCTTCGCGAATCATTTTCGCAATGCCATCTAGCGTTACGTAGCAGCTATCTTGAGTGTCTTAGAGTTTGCGATTTTGATATTTTTTGATGATACGGATGGAATCAGCCATTATAGATTCCCCACAAAACTTTTAACGTTCCCTTAGTATTTCCATTTTTTCAAACCTAAGACTTCCCTCAAAGTCCTAAACTTGTTTTCTCTGTCGAGATTTCTGTCTCTCTTCATCGAAAAATATGAAAATATCTCAATCCTCAACTCCATTACAGAGGGCTGGGTTCGCTGCGTCAAGTGAATTTCTAACAATGGGGTCAAACCGGTTAAGTGCCAGGTCATGTCTGAAATACTTTTGCGTT
>JAQBPA010000222.1 GCA_028287765.1 Bacteriovoracaceae bacterium | reverse complement strand
ATCAAATGTGGTCAGGTTTCGTAACATCAACAGGAGCTTCGCGTAACTATTGCTTCCTCCGGTTCGGGCGGTAGGAAAATCAATGTGGTCAGGTATCGTCACGTCGACAGGAGCTTCGCATACCGTTGCTTCCTTCCGGATCTGGCGGGGTTAGCGGGCTCGCTTCGCGTAACGGCCCAACCACAAGGCATTCCTATCTCGAACCGTCAACTCAATCAACTGACGAGCTGCCATTTTCGACCGATCTCGATTGTTGCTCAAACCAAGAAGCCTCGTTAGTGTTTTTAAAGATCAGTCGATAAAATCCGCACAAATGGAGAGGTGGGTGAGTGGCTGAAACCAGCAGATTGCTAATCTGTCGTACAGGTAACACTGTACCGGGGGTTCGAATCCCCCCCTCTCCGAATTTTTGCCAGCAAAAATTGGCATGGGACGATAGACGATCGTTGATAGCCAGAGCAGCATAAGGACGCGGGAAGTTCAGCAAAAATTCCCTCCATCAACCAATGCGATTTTCGATCAACGCGGCCAAAATGCTGCAGGACATGCTCCCTAATCGAGCGTCGATAATCGATTATTGCGAAGAACGAACAGATTTCATCCAGGTGCCCATTAAACGCCTGCCCAATTTTTGCTGAGTTTCTGTCCAAAGTCCGTGGATGAATTCAATCACCGAGAAGGTGTCAGCATTTGTGCCCGCCGGGTACAAAATTATTTGTCCGGTTTTTCTATCTAACATTAAAAGTGGCCCGTCGGAAAGAGTTCGATCGATATCAAGTGGATGTCTCAAATAAATGTTAAGCACTTCTCCTTCAGCACCTGTGAAATAAGACGTCGACCAATCCCGAACGTCGGTAAGAGTATAAACTAATTTCTTGGAACCAAACGCACGTCTCATAAGTGAGCCTGGCCAAAATTTAGACGGATCGAATTTGAGTTCAAATTCTTTTGCAGGTCCAGGTTTTCTGTTTTTTAAACTAGGTCCTAATTTAAGTAAAATCGTCAGGCCTCGACTTTCAAAAAAATAATGCACATCAGAATCTTTCGAATAAGCAGGAAGATTTTCTATTGAATTTAACTTGGCCAGATCGCCCACGCAAACATCACGCTTTGTAGCGCTCGCTTCAAATGCAAGAATGCCGCAGATTAGGCCAAATGAAACGATTTTAAAGATTTGCGTCGATAAAATCACTTCAGGAAAAGATTTGCTATCCCCTGCACATTGATATCCTGGAGACTGAGTCCTTCAGGAATATCAAAGGCACAGTCATTCATTTCCACCTTTTCAAAATCGATACCCGTACCGAGTTCTGCCAAAACTAGTTTATAGCTTTCTATCGAAGTCGTGGCCGAGCGAATGATGCTACTACCTCTGACCGACTTGGTCAGTTCAATGCTCTTTACATACAGACCTGCTGCATTCAGATAAGAAAGATTTTGAAATAATCCGTTCTTCTTGCAGGAGGTACGCGTTGCGATTGCCCGCAAGGCTTTAAAAATTTCCGATCGAGTCGTTAAATCAGACGCTGCAAAAATTTGTGAACTGAAAGAAAAACTCAAAACAAGTGTGACTAATAATTTATTCATATCGCGCTCAGGTATTAGACCTTTCCAATTAAGTCAAGAAACTGGCTATTAAATGAGCCATTTTAGAATCTTTGACCCGAGAAACGGCTCCTGCTATTTAATCGGATCAGTGAGGGGCGTTTTTAGATCATTGTTTTACCGATTTATTGGACTCTTTTTGCTGCCTATTTTTGTTTGCGCAACTGAGCCCACGATCCAAAAGGAGAATGCTCGATCTTTTTGTATTGAAACCTTCGAACTGCTTTCAAAAAAATTTCAACAAATGGACCTCTCTCAAGCTGTCGGCCATCGAGGCCTTTTGGCGAATGATGTGCGCCTGCCGCTTTCACCGGAAGCTCAAATGGCAGCATTCGCAAACGGAATTAATTATTTAGGCGTTCGAATTAAAATTGTGGCAAGTAAAGCTGCTGCATTCGAGCATGATGCTGCAATCGCAAATCCCCTCTTAAAATCTTTCTATGTTATTGGCGATCCTGATTTAAAAAATTTATCGCCCGAAATTTTTTCTCGCCTTTCAAAGAAAGGAATCTTCTGGATAGACGAAAAGATTCTAAAATGGGTGAGTGATGAGGACGTTAAAAATCTTTTTCAAATAAAAAAACTAGAGGTTTCAGAATTTTCAAATGACGACACATCGAGGCCACCATGGAAGGGCCTCTATCTTCCAGGCTGGCTTTCTCCAATTCAGCAAGGAATCACGGATTACGAAGATCTCGTATCAACCTCGCTGCGAAAACGAGCTCGATCTCTTTTGAGAGATGGTTATACCGTCACGTTCAACAAAGCTTTTGAACAAAGCCTAAAAGAAATTGCAAAAGCAAAGCGCCCGAGTGGCGGAGCGAGTCGGTACGATGAAGAATATATAGCTCAATTAAAGTCTCTGTTTGATCTGGGGCTTGCGTGGAGTGCAGAAGTTTGGAGCCCGTCACACCAGTTAGTCAGCGCTGAAGTGGGATACCGCGTCGGAAATATATTTAAGGCCGATTCTGTTTTTGGTGAGTACGCAAAAATGGCGAGTTTAGCGCTCGTTGATCGTCTACACGATAGCGGAGTTAATTTCTCCATTTCAGGGCAAGTCACAAAATACAGCAGACGTATGCACGCCAAATATGTTTCACGAGACGAATTTTTATCAAGACTTGAAAGTAATAGACAAATAAAAACTCAAGTTGATCTCAATGCTCCATGGATATGGCAGGAAGAAAAGAATTTAAAAAAATTCCGACGCCCGGGAGACAAACGGGTCTTTTAAAAAAGAAAGGGGGCAAAAGCCCCCTCAATTTACGCAGCCGGTTTTTCTTCGGCAGCAGGAGCAGCTTCAGCCTTTGGCTTAGGCGCTTCGATCGTGATAAGTTTTTCTTTTAAAAGAATTTTGATTTTCTCTTCACCCAAAATATATTTTTTTTGATTGCTGAGAATAGCGTAACGACCTGATCTTTTTTTGAAGATGGTATACTCGGCACTTGTTTTTACTTTTTCCATGCGTTTCTCCTTTGTTGATTAATTGTAGGGACACGTCCAATTATCTCGAATGGCGGCTAAACGCAACCTTGAAGCAATACGACCGAGCTGCATTAAAAACGACGCCAAATTGTGTTTTTGGCATAGTTATTGCATTAATTATAAGCCATGTGGTGCTTCCGCAAAATTGCTTTAGCTTTGCCGTTCGCTATTGGATCGATATCGGCGGCGGATTTGAAATCAGCACCAATTAAATGTGCGTTCATTTTATCCGACCTTGAACTCAGGCAGAGTATTTATTTTTCGACTGGCAGAAAACGTTTTAAGACTGAAGACTGGTTCACTTATTACAAAGATGTGGAAGCTGTTCGGCATCTGGATGGGATGCCCCCCCGGAAAGAAGATGCATTACTTCAGAACACATTACTTCATCTCTTGAAAACGTCGTATGGGTTTATTCCTGAAACGGAAATGCGAAGTTTACGAGCACTCATTTTAGATTTTCAAGCCCAAGGCGGAAAATTTGTGATTGATAGGAATTCTGATCCGAAGGTTGGCTACAGTGCATCTTTCACCGTCAGCACAAAAGGACAACTCTATCTGCAAATTCCCTACGTGGCATTACTCGGCGCAAGTGCGGGAATTGAGCGCAATCGAGAATACTTATTCGGGTCTCTAGTTCATGAACTTCGACATTATGTAAGTTATATTCGTATCGCCAAAAACCTTGCCGTAAGGGGGCAGCCAAAAATAAAAGCCAAAGAATATATGATCCGGTTAGATGCAAATCATCCGGAAAGTTATATCAACCACGTCGCGCAACTGGAAGATGAAGCTCGAAACATTGAACGAAAATTAGCTCCTAAAAGGGGCGATGAAAATCTCGGCAAATTTGTTTACAGTCGAATGCAGCCGCTGCAAAGATGGATAAGTTTTTACTCGACCGAAAAAGGCGAAAATGCCCTAGCTTCTATTGGATCAGACTCGAGAACTATCCGCATGGTTGACGCGGTTGTTGAGGAACTACTTCAATTTCTTTTTTATCATTTAGATCGGGGAAGTTTGCCTTCGTCGCTCAAGTGGTGTCTCCGTGGCTACCTTACTGATCTGAAAATCGATGTGAAGAAGTTTGGGCTTGAGTATTTTATAAAGACCGCAGTCGACGACACATTTTCTGATATACATGACCGACTCTCAGAGGAACGTAAAAACGTCCTTTCGGAATTAATATCATCGCGACTCCTCTTGCAACGTCGAAAACTTGAAGGACTGATTCAATCTATCCTAAATCAACATCCGAACCTGAAGCCTTACGGCGAACCATAAAATGTTTCACCATAACAAGCGTTCCGAGCGATCAAATTATTCAGATTGATTCTCCTTTTGGAGAAAAAGATTCCTGTCCGAAAACGACTAGTTTTCAGCAAAGACCAGGTATAAGTTCTCCTCATGCGTAAACAGAAAGGATAAAAAATATGAAATTAATATCAAAGAAAATAAAAAGTCCTATTGGTGAACTGACCCTGATCGCAAACGAAAAAAGCCTCGTTACAATTTTGCTCCCCAAAGGAAAATTATCGAAATCAAAACTGCTCAGTCAGGCCGAAAAAGGCGACAACAGTGTTCTCAAAAAAACTGAAAAACAATTAAATGAATACTTCACCGGTCGTCGAAAAAATTTTGACCTTCCTCTCGAAGCTTCTGGAACTGATTTTCAAAAAATTGTCTGGAAGGCGCTCTATAAAATTCCATTCGGCGTCACAAAAAGTTATGGCGATATCGCTGACGAGATCGGCTCCCCGAAAGCCTCGCGAGCAGTCGGTGGTGCAAACGGAAGAAACCCCATTCCCATTGTCGTCCCCTGCCACCGCGTAATCGGTGCCAACGGAACGCTCACAGGTTTCGGCGGCGGACTAAATACGAAATCTTTTTTGCTAGAATTAGAAGGACGAGAACAACAGATGTGATTGCTATGGAGAAAAATAGCGTACCAGACTCGCGACTTGGCTACCGGAGAACCTAGCAAGTGCGCAAAGATTGCGTAGTTACCCTACTCCATTCGGTTTCATCAGCCCATTCGATGACTTTTATCCTGCACATTGGCACGGGTTTTGCTTCCTTCTTCAGTAATGATGAACGGGTCGTGTCGTTTCCCACGCGGAATTTTTCTAATCCTCTTGATGCCGCTAGTCACTTATGGCTTCGAAAATGGCACCTCGAATAATAACCCAAATTTGTTGCAAATTACAATTGGATTTGTGGTACTGCCTCAGGCCTTAGATGGGATTCAAAAGAACTTGGAAGTTGGGCTCATGAATACGGACACGTAATTCTACTTCGAATTATGGAGGATTTGTTCCCCACTCAAATTCAAAATAGAAAAATCCTCTATGGTGACTCATCGTACCTGACGACTTTTAAATTAGAGGCGTTACTCGATCAAGTTATGCTACACAAAAGAGAAATGACGCCGGCTCTTAGGGAGAAAAACCCCCAGCGATTTAACGAGCTAATGTTAAAACAAAAAGAAATTCTTCCGGAGATGAATTCGTTGCATGGAAATCCTAGTGGCGAAACTGAGGCATTTCAAAATTTGATTAATCCATACCAGGAGTTAGTTGCTGACTTAATAGTATTAATCTCCATGAGTTGGGGTCACGGTCGAATTACAGATCACATGTTGACAATAGACAGTACTAATACGACGAGAAATTTTTTGGAAGATCAGCCCTTAGTTTCTCCAGATTTTGGTACACTCAATTATCATGAATCGATGCAAGACGTGCGTGTCGAAATAGCTCGAATGATGAAGACAGGAATTTTTCAGGATCGATGGGTCCTATTTCGAGTTGTTACGGAAAGTGTCATTGCCGAAATTCAACGACGATGGGCTGATCCAAAGCTTCATAAAATTTCGAAAGACGAAATGAATGTAAGATTAATTGACGAACTAAAGAAGCAAGTTTCAAAATAAGGTCCAATTCGTCTTCCAATAAAAAGCGCGACGAAAGGTGATCGAGAGGAGTTCTCGATTCAGAGATGGCGCGGGTTTTGCTTTTAATCCATAAGAATTACTAAAGGAGCGAACCGATTTGGCGAGGAGGTATCAGGGAGTTGTTGTAAATTGTATTAACGCTATGGCGATTTCGTCATCGTCGCGCCATTTGTTTGCGGCGGATATAGCGCAGCCCTCTCCTCGCAAGAAAGCTTCCATATTAGTGAAAGGCGATAACTATCAATCTGGCTATTTTGGAATATTGAGGGGCAAGCTCCAATAAAAGGAGGGTATTTCTTTATCGGAACTGAACGCAGTACCAGCATAAAATTCTTTGTGAATATTAAAATCTTCATCTGGGGGCTTCTCGCCCTTCGCTAAGTCGTAGACTTCTTCTCTTTCAAAAACTCCTGCTTCATCTCTGGCATCCAAGACGAATCTCTTCCCCTCGGTGTCCACTATAAGCCAGGTATGTCCACCAAGCCCTTCGACATGCTTAACAGCCACCTCGATTTTATAGCCAAGCTCACCCATGATCATCGCAAGAAGTTGAGTTTTGTGACGGCAACAACCCATTCCAGGCGCAAAGAGGGTGTCAATATTCGGGAATCCAAATTTATCGGATTCCGCCGCAACCATGTGAGGGCCCATAAAAACACGAACAAAACTCACTAATAAATCTAATTTTTCTCGCGCCGATGCCTGGACAAATTCATCAGTCGATGTGAATCGAGCGGCAGCATTCAATACTTTCTGCAAATCTCCACCGGGTTGCCATTTTGACTCGGAAGCACTCTGTGGAATCCAGGTGACCGTCATGGGGTAGTAATCGCCATCTTTAAACTTAGATAGCTCTTCCGCCGAGCGTTCGATCTTTTTCTCCCCTTCGGCAGTCTTTACAGAAATTTCAAAACGGTTTCCTCTAAGTTTCTTCGAAATTTTTCCCAGAAAGATAAAGCCCTGGGGATTCCTAACGCGAACAACTTCTCCAGTTTTAAATTTTAACTGTGCGTTGTTAAATATTTTCAAAACTTCTTCGAATTTTTCGGTGCTGCCGATCTGAAGGCCTCTTATGTTTTCGGGAGCAATCGCGCTTTCCACAAGCTGACGGTGGCTAACGTGTTTAATTTGGATCTTCCCATCAGGTAAGTAACGAATGACTCGGCCTGGAATCGCTATTGCGTCGGATGTTATCATCCCTGTCGTTATCATCCCTGTCGCAGCAATTATTTCTTTGTCTTTGATTTGAACGAACTCACCAGCATCGAATTTATCCCTCCGAATCGGTTTCAAAGCTGCCTTCGCGAGGTCGATCAATCTGAGTTGGCAAGCTCTATCTTGATTCGGCTTGCCTGGAGGTAGGGCATACAAACCCTCAATTCCAAAGCAGACAATCCAAATCCAGCTAATATGCTGAACCAGCAACCTCACGAAAACCTCCAATTAGGAGCTAAATATGCAAAGTCTATGCCCACTCTATTCCTTCATAAGGGTCAGATTTAGCTCCAGCTCTGCAAATTTTGCGAGCTTATCCGAAAAGACTACCTAGCGGCGGAGCGTCATCGGGGATCGGGGTCACGTCTTGACTTTGACTTTCTCGCTCAGTTTATGCTCCAGCAACACAACTGAGGACTAAGTGATTCTTTCTAGTGACCCTACGCGTCGGCCTTCTTGGAATTCTGGGATATGCCGTGGGCTCTTTGGGAACACTTTACGGTTTGAAAATTGGGGGAGTCACTAATTTTGCACTAGTTGCTTCTGTGAGTCCTATTGTTATGCTGTCCTGTATTGGCTTCTTAATCATATTGAAGGACATAAACTGGCGCTATTTGATGGCCTTCACACTATTTCTGCAACGATATTCGGCTACTATTTATTTTCTGAAACATTAAATATCCAAATGATTTTAGGCGGCTCATTGGTTTTGTGTGGACTCACTGTTGGAAACTGGCGTTCACAACGATCAACGATTGCTTCGTCGGCAGAGGAAGTTGTGTAATCGAAAATTCTTCCAGCAAAGCTCCGCCCTGTGCCCGATCAATTTGGAATATTTGGAGTAGAGCCCGTTTTAAATCCGGCTAGAAGGAAAATTCGGAGAGACACTCGAGGGAAATTAAGAAAGCTCCGGTGGAGCTTTCGTCCGAGAGAGTTACGGATTACCGTCTGATGACTATAGCCCCCGAACGTAGGCAGAAGATTCGGAGAGACAGAGATTCGAACTCTGGTATAGGTTTCCCCATAACACGCTTTCCAGTTGAATATTGGAAATTTTGAAACATTGTAGAAATCAATTTAAACAATAATGAAAAGGAGATGGCTTCGCTTCAGTCTTGGTTGTTCTTAACTGTTTTGAACTGTTTTTGGGCATTCTGTTCCCCAAAGTTTCCCCGTTGAAAATAAAATCACTAGTTTCCGCTACGCTCAAGCAGTCGTGGTGAATTGAAAACAAGAGAATGTAAGCCTTTAAAATTTATTTCATCTCGTGCTCCGCCAGATAGTTCTCTAGAATGTAACGCGAGAACAAGCTCTCGAACTTTAAAGAGATCCTCTACATCCTGCATAGTCGCGGTACGGTTTTTAAAGACAGCAAGCTTTTGGATTTGCTCCAATGTCTTTTGGTTAATTACCTCGCGCTCTTTCTTACTTAACTCTTTCCATGAATCGGCTTGCACTCGGACATACGGCATATATGAGAGATCAGAGAAAAAAGTTTCTTTGCCGGTGGATCGGTCATTTTCTGACCAATGACGCGAACCTGGAATCAAAAATGCAAGAGTAAAATTATCTATCGCGTGAGCCCAAAAACGAATTTGTTCTACAAATGTCTCGCTGAACTGAAACTTTTCGATACCAGCATATTTGAGTAACTTTCCCGCACCTTCTACGCTTGAGAAATCTCCATATTTCAAGTGTTGCTCGATATATGCAGAACCATAAAATAAAATCGCATCTTTCTCATCAGCGGTGGGAGCAGGAATTGTCGTCTGTAACTGCTCTGCCAATCTCGATAAGTGGGCCGACCAGTGATTTTGCCCTAAATTGAAAACTACCTCAGCGCCAGTCGTCGCCGTGGTCTTTTGATAGTTATCAATAAAACGCTGAAGTCGTGCACTGATTGGAGGATTCTGCGGGGGAACCACATTTTTGCAAGCAGTGACCAACGCCTTTAAATTCTGCTCATCACCAGCAAACAGAAATTTTGCCGATAGAATAAAAATCATTAAAAAAATAAATAGCCCGCGCACGTGCAATTTTAATGCAAGATCCATGCCCCCATTCTTTAAAATTAAGGTCCAGTAATTTCAAGGTCTTATAGTTGCTATGCCGAAGGCGAAAGAGCCGAAATCAATTTCCAGCGCGACTTCGATTTCCGGTCGAAAACTGCCACAAAAATATGAAGCTCCTCCCATCACTCGACGCCGAAAACAAGTCGATGTTTTACTTGAGTGTCTCAAATATAAACATCTAGAAGAAGTACCTTACGAGGACTATGAGAAAACGTTACCAGGCCGCTCCGGATTTCTATAATCCCGGACTGGTTGCATCTACCGATCTGAGTTAAAGGTGAATTTATGGACGGTATTGTCAAATTAGGCACCAGCGATGCCCATTGGTTAAGTCTACTTGCCTCTAAAACCTACCTGTCTTCTTATGAAAATGTTCTCACTTCTGAAGAAATTGATACTCGATTAAAGTCAAACTACTCAGAGGAGCAATTTCTTCTAGACTTAAAAGACGGTGCAAATAGCTTTTTCGGAATGCAACAAAGCAGCGTTTGGATCGGTTATTTGCATCTTCGACAATCTGATTCTCCGCCTAATATTCAAGATAAAAATGTCCTTCAGTTAAGTCGTATTTATCTTGAGACTTCTCTTCAGTCCAAAGGACATGGAAGACAACTCTTGAGGTTTGCAGAAGATTTTGCCTTAAAGCACCAATATCAAGGGCTCTGGCTCCATTGCTATGACCAAAACCTCCGAGCTTTGAGATTTTATCATAGAGAAGGATACAAATCCTTAGGACTGGATCCATTTAAAATTACTTCTATTGTTCGCAATGATGTTTTACTTATTAAATTATTCAACGATTCGATAGAGAATTGAGAATAAAAGCGAGCAAAGACGTGCCCCCAATCTCACAAGATCTCCGCAAGACACTTGCGATGAAGTCTCTCGAACCGTGGAGTTCTTTCAGGCATTAGCTCAATGGCGAGATGAAGCTCGAGAGAAAGGCCTTATCGATTGGTGAAATTTGTTACTCAAATCTCAGCTCTGGATTTTGCTTTCGAACGGAAGCCAAAAACATTCCATAAAACTGATCCGAAGATTTAATGAAAGCATAATAATCTAAATAGCCATGAGAAATACCCCTTAATCCGTATGCTTCAAGAATGTAATTCACGTGACTCATGAAGATCGAATTGTTCACTCGATAAAAAAGATGTGAGTTAATAGCCACATGATAGTAGTTGGAAAGGAGGCGTACAAACTGCGGTCTATTCTTTGAATCAGCAGGAGAAAGTGATCGAATTTCATTCATCAAAGATGACAGCCTAGTCCTATAGAAAATTAAAAATGCCGGACGTGGGAAAAAATGCGCAGGCTCCTCAATATTTTCACCTTCGAATGTCGTGATTCGATTTTCTGGCCATGCAAACGGAGGAATGCCGTCAATGTGAGGTTGAATTTTTTGGCGAGCCGCTTCTGTAACGTCGGTCAATGTCCGCGGATCTTTCGCATTCAACTTCATCGGCTTAAGCGGCATCAACCAAAAAGCGAGATGAGTCATTCTGTCGCGGAACGTTCCTGGATGCACTGCTAAAACCGATGTTCCGCCCTCTCCGTGATAAAAC
>JAQBPA010000220.1 GCA_028287765.1 Bacteriovoracaceae bacterium | reverse complement strand
ATTAGCTGACAAAAGTCTTGTCGCATCGAGAATTTTTGCTTGAATGGAGCGCGGAAGCCGTTGAAGTTCTTTTAGAGCAGAAGTCTTAAACTCAATGCTGTAGATCTTCACTTACGCTTTTCAGTTCCTACTTTAAGATGCTCTATGACTTCTTCAAGGCTTAAATTTGGCTCATCTCGGCGCGACTCAATCAGCTTAAAATCGTGTTCGTCTTCGAGACGTTCTTGGATAAGATCTTCAACAAATGCCTGCACTTTAAGTCCATGGTCAGAGCAGTATTTATCCACAGCCTTTTTCAGGCCAATGGGTATACGAGCATTTAAGGTCGTCGTTTTCATTCTTACATTATACAGCATTTGCAAGCAAAAGCAAGCAAAGTCCGTGGAAGGATCTAAGCTCCTGCGGATATCTTAAAAACCACATTCCCCCTTTTACGAAACGGGCCATGTCATACCGATGGAATCTTACCCCACCTGGAAGAATTTCGAACTGCATGTATCGACATGGCCGTGCGAAGCGATTGAAATGACTTGGTTCGAGAATTCTGGCTGGGGCGCCCGCATGGAAATACTCGAACTTTTTTCAGTCAAATTTTCCGAAATTTTCAGTGAGTTCTTTTGTTGAGAGAGAACTATTTGTTTTGATCAACAACTGAAGCCGGCAAAAAGACAATAGTCGCTTCAACTTCCTCATCAAAATTAGTCTTAGGACCCTTTAGCCGCGTCAGTTGCGTCCAGATGCACTTACTCAGATCATTAACGTTATCCTGAGCATCCGCATGAACGGGTCCGTATTTCAAAGCGGTTGCTATATCATATGAGAAATAATTTTGAAAAATGAGCGCACTGGTTACAGGCCGCTTCCGAGAATAGTTCAAGTCATCGACTAGTGTTCCCTGCGAATTCCATATGAAGTTTATTTTCAATCCAAAAGGGGGAAGCGAGCTTTTCAGTAAAGATTTTTCATAGCAGTATCTAAATGAATTAGGGCCTTTAACGATAGGAGTGCCGCCGTAGAAATTAGGGAGGCCAAAAGCATCTAAATATTCGGTTCCCGAAGCGCTGTCAAAATCCATGCTTCCAACATATTTAATCCAACGAATGTGAATTCTCTTCATCGAAAATCCAGCCCGAAGAAATTCCTTGATGGTTGCCAGACGCTCTGAAGTTAATTCCCCCGCGCCGCTGACATATACTTCAAGATCCTTAGCCGGTCCGAGATTGTGTTTTGCCTCCGCGATCATTGCATTTAGCATTTTGGTTCCAAATTCATTTAAATGTCCTGATATGGTTTATTTTTTTTCTGAATCATAGATCACGATTACACGACAAGGTCCGAACTCTCCGAGATTTATTAATGAGCCTTGCTTAGTTAGCCGAAACGATCCCATGGGAATCCGCTCTAATTCGGCAGCACTGGTACTTTCAAGTAAAGAAAGGCTAGTAGATTCAACAACGCCAAGAAGAATTACGATAAACGCTAACAGCTTCATATTCAGATTTATATGCAAGTTCCAGACCAAAAGGACTGTGCAAAAAGTTGCGAAATCCGTGCCCAGCAGGATTCGAACCTGCGACCCTCAGATTAGAAATCTGATGCTCTATCCAGCTGAGCTATGGGCACATCTATGACGTCGTTAAGTTATAGTAAGTTGTTTATTTCAAATCCAGTCAGATATTTGCTGGATAGAGCAGATGCTCTCTATTTATTCGCCAACCTCCGATTGGACAACTGAGCTATGGGCACATCAATGACTTCTTCAAAGCTCTTGATAGCAATTCGTTTCATGTTACGTCCAGAGTTTGCTGGATAGAGCTGATGCTCTCTGTTTATTTGTCCACCTTCGGTGGAACAGCTGAGCTAGTACATGAACAACAGCCACAAGTTTTGATAGCCGCTCCTTATATATTACGTCTTGGGGGTTGTTGGGTAGAGCTGATGCTCGCTATTTATTGCCAACTAACCGCCGAAACTTAAATTTGTTGAGAGATTCGGCTTTCTTGTGCCGAATCCGGCTCGGGGATTGCTTGATGTGCTTGGATGAGGGTGAGCTGAAGGGAATTTATGACACCTTTTGTCATTACGGCTTTTTCGGGAACGCGCATTTTTTCTATTTTATATAATCGCGCGCGCCATTGTTTGGAGTGATCCCAGTCTTTTTCCGTAAAATGAAAAGGCGAACGCACTAACAAGGACCAATATTCCTCCGAGTAGGAGGATTGGAGCCATGGCGTTGGGAGCTTCATATCTTATGTTTGTATTAAAAATTCTTAGCGAAATCGCCATGAGTAAAACACTCACTTCAAAACTGGCGATGATCGCCACTGTTTGCGGAACAGAAAAGCCCCATTTTAAAAATTTATGATGAATATGGTGATCGTCTGCAATGACGATATTGGTGATCGCGCGCTGAATGAGGGTGGACCATTTTTTCAAAGATCTTCGTTGAAAAGGCGGATGCATTTTTACATAGCGTCTGCCAATGGCAAGAAAAGTGTCTGTTAACCAAATGATTACGAGAAGAAATGAAATGCTCGGGTAAAAATTATAATGATTGTTCGTTGTGGGCACTGAGGCGAAATATAAACTTAAAAAAGCCACAAAAAAACCAAGCATTAGACTTCCCGAATCGCCCAAAAATATTTTTGCTGGATCCCAATTAAATTTAATAAAACAAAAGAGTGCCGAAATTAAAGGCAGAGTTATTAAAAGCCAGCCGAGCTCACCAACGGCATATGAAATAAGAGAAATCGCTGAGAGATAGCCAATCATCAAAACCGAGGTAACGCCGTCAATTCCGTCGAGCAGGTTGACCGAATTAGGAACGATCACAAGCCATGCGATGAAAAGTCCTTTAATTATATTTTCATTTATACCCACTCCAAAAATCTCAGAAGGAATCGGTAAAAAATAGATGGAAATAAACGCGAGACTCAATTGAGCAAAAAGTTTGTGCCGCACACGCACAGGGAAGAAATCATCGAGTGCTCCCAGAAAAAAAGCTCCACTGACTCCGATCGAAAGACCGAGTACCGCTTTAAAAAATGAATTTGTATTTGAATTAATAATGAGTGCTGGGAAATTACTCAAAAACAAAACGGTTAAAGAACAGCCTGCCCACAAAGCAGGAACTAGGCTTAATCCACCCAATCGTGGAATAGGTTCGGTATGTCTCTTGCGATCTCCAGGCAGATCCAGGATTCCCCACTTCGAAGCGCGTTTAATAATATTTCGTATGAGATAAAAAGCGATGCCCGCGGAAAAAATCGAAGCGCCAGCCAACGAAAGACAAAAATATAAAAATGGCATATTAATTATAAAATCCCCCGCCACCCTTCACAAATTCAGATTAATTCAATTTATGAGATCTATCAACTTTTCTCCTGTTTCGACCCGCACATTCTAATGCACGCTTCGAAGTCTAAGCCCCATGGACAGCCGCCCCCAAAGGCTGTTAATTTTATGCGGCGAGCTTAGAGGGTTTATAGACACAGCTCGAAGGGGCAAAAAAATAAATGAAAAAACGCGCTGAAATATCTGCCAATGAATCTATAAGCGATTCTTTTGAGGGCCTTCCAACTCTTAGTGAGCTCGCAACACTCACTCTTCGGCATTGGTTTTTTGTTCTCATGGTGACGGCTATTTTTTCAGGAGCTTTTTATATCAAGAGTCGATTTTTTGCGACGATCAGATACGAAGCAAAAGCAATTATCATGCCTAAAATGAGTCGGTCTGGAAGTTCGATGGAAATGCTTCTCGGACAGCTGGGAAATTTGGGAGCGACGTCAGGATTCTTATCGGGTGTAAATGCAAATACAGAACTTCAACAATTTTATCGCTTACTCACTACACGGCAAATGGCGGAATCAGCGGTTGAGCAGGAAAAGTCGCTCAAAGAAATAGGAGACCCGATAAAATTTAAAGATGAGGAGAGTTTAAAAAATAATGTCATTTCAACGACACAAAACTCGCTCGCTGTGAAAATTGACAGTCCTGTTTTAGAATTACGGTTTGTTGCAAACTCTCCAGATCTCGCCCTCGTAGGAGTTGAGGCTTATTTAAAAGCCCTGCAATTTTATCTTACCAATAATATTATAACTCAAAGTAAGGGTGCAGAAGTTTTTATTCAGGAGCGTCTCGCAGATTTAAACAAATCGCTCGATCAAGTAGAAGTGCGGCTCTCGAATATTCGCACGGGCAAAATATCCCCCGCCACTCTCGGCAGAAGTGTTCAATCCGAGGTAAAAAGAACCGAAACAGAATTCACTCGACTTAATCAATTGCTCGATCTTTTAACCAAACAGTATGAACTCGCTAAAATCGAATCAAAACGTAATGACATTATGTTTTTAATTATCGATCACCCCATTAAACCCATTTCGCCGGTAGGGGTTCCGATAGGAAAGTTTTTATTTTTAGGAGCCTTCTTCGGATTTATCTTATCAATGTTCTTCCTCGTTCTCCGTGAACGCGGATCTTTATCAAAGCTTTTTGGCGTCTAGTTATGGCGGATCAGGATGCGCATAGCCGCCCAGTCTTTTCGATAGATCGGATGGATTCAAAAAAGCTGCTGAAAATTTTCATTTTCGTTTCACTTGCAGCGATTCTAACAGCTGTTTTTAGTGGACAACTTTTTGAGTTGGCCCGAGGGCTTGGAAATAATTCTCCAAAATTTCGAATGGACGAAGATTATTTTTGGGGAGTGTTGTGGGCCCTCGGTCTAGGTGCTGTCATTTACGCTCTTCCACTCGGTCGAGTAGAAAAAATTTGGCTATTAATTTTCTGGGCATTTCGGTGCGTGATTACACTTGGATTAATGTTGTTTTATGAAGATTTTTATTCATCGCTAGATAGCTATGGATATTTAAAACGCGGAATTTTGGCCCAGGTAGATTCGGGCAACTTTGGTGGAGCCGGTACTCAGCATTTGGATCAACTCCTCATTTTGACGAATCATTATTTACCGATTCATTCCTCCTATCACGCCATTAAAGTTATTTTTTCATTCATCGGTCTGGGAGCTGTTTTTTCGATTTGGCGCGCGTCCGTGCTGTTTTTTGAAAAGGAGAACTTTCGATTTTTTTTGATCCTTGGATTTTTGCCTTCACTCACATTTTGGTCTTCGGTTCTAGGAAAAGATCCCGTCAATTTTTTGGGTGGGAGCCTTTATATTTTAGGTGTGGCGTATTTTTTTAAAAATAAAAAGAATTTCGCCTTTTTTTGGATTCTGATGGGAACGGCTATTGCATGTTGGGTTCGTATTTGGAGTGTTGCACTTTTTTTTCTTCCCTTTTTATTAGCTCCCATCTTTAGAGAATTTTTTAATCGAAAAATTCCCATTAAATCTCTGATCATCCCGACGCTTGTTATTTTGCTTGGGGGATTTTATTTAGATAGTTGGTTGGGCCCGATCATTGAAAGTTTTGGCCGGGAGTATTTAGAAAGCCTTAATCGAATGTCAGCGGGATGGGACGGTGGCTCAACTCAAGATCTCATCTTTAATTCTTGGGGGGCGGTCTTGAGATTTTTACCGCTTGGGGTTTTTACGGCGTTATTTCGTCCACTTCCATTCGATGTCAATAATGCTTTCGGAATTTTGGCGGGTCTCGAGAATTTTATTCTTTTGCTTTTTACAATACGAGCGGTCTTTAAATCTTCTAGCCTGGCCTGGCGCGACCCAAGTGTGCTTTGGTGTTCGAGTTTTATTTTGATATGGGGACTTTTTTACGCATTGGTTTCTTACCATAATTTGGGAAGCGCTTTTCGGTTTCATCTACAAGTTTTGCCGTTTCAGCTTCTTCTGATTTTATTTTTAAATCGGCAAAAATCTAAAATCTTAAGAGTCGCAGAATTAAAATTGTGAAAATTGGTATTAACGCCTGCATTATTAACGACCACCCTTCTGGCGCCAGAAGTCGTTTCATCAATTTATACCGTGAAATCTTTCGTCAAAGCACAGGACACGGCTATCAGCTTTTTGAGCCGAGCGATGCATCGCTCGGGAAATATTTTAAAAAAGGCGATCATATCCATTTTACAAAAACACCGCTTCAAAGTGACCGTTCATTTCAGCGTTTGTGGCGAGGGAAGCTATTTTGGCCGTGCGCTCTAAGGCGGGAGAAATTTTCTATTTTTGAGACGTCTTATTTTCCGATTATCAAAAATCGTCACGGCGCAACAGTTCTCACGGTGCACGATATTCGCTACATTCAATTTCCGAATTTTTATTCGAAGCTTCGCGGGCCGGCCGCTCGCCGTGTGGTTCGCAGTGGTCTTCGCGCGGCCGATTTAGTTTTAACAGTTTCCGAGGCCATGAAATCCGAAATTCTCGATTTTGAACCCGAGACGAAAATTCAGGTTTTACCGAATGGGATTTCAAAAGAATTTCAAATAATGCCAAGCGAGCGTCAGCGCGAGCAGACTAGAAAAAACTTGCGACTACCTTCAAAATTTATTTTGAGTGTCGGGCACTTAGAAAAACGAAAAAATTATTCAAAATTATTAGAAGCCTACTCGATCTTAAAAAGTCGGGGGAGTGAAAGTAATTTATGTATCGTTGGGGCGCCTGGTGACGCCACAAATGAAATTCAAAATAAAATAGACGATTTAAATATCCGAGCAAGCGTATATCTTTTTTCTGAGGTCTCCGCTGAAGACTTGGCAGCACTTTTTCAACTTTGTGAGTTATTTGTTTTTCCTTCGGTTTACGAAGGATTTGGTATTCCCCTCCTTGAGGCCATGTTCTATCAAAAGCCCTTTGTTTTAAGCGATATCCAGGTTTTTCGGGAAATTACGAAGAATGGCGCTATTTATTTTGATCCGTATGATCCTGTTTCAATTGCCGATAAAATGGAGCTTGTCCTTTCTTCTAGCGAACAACGGCGAAATCTTCAGCGGCTTGGAGCCGAATGTCTTCCGTTTTATCAATATGAAAATATCGCGAGAGATTATCTCAAGATGGTGGAGCAGTTTCAGTAAGACAATTTTGATAGAGGTCTTGAAGACATCGCGCAATCATTTGACTTGAATAAGAGTGAAGAACTTTTTCG
The DNA here is from genome assembly GCA_028287765.1 of Bacteriovoracaceae bacterium. GTDB lineage: Bacteria > Bdellovibrionota > UBA2394 > UBA2394 > UBA2394 > JAQBPA01. Next base: position 8,855 of record JAQBPA010000220.1, on the reverse strand, counting down.
CGGGCCTTCACTCCTAGCGATCGACTCATCGCACCCCGCGTTTCTTTTTGGTCTTTATAAATCGTGGTTAATCGATCGACCAGAGAATCCAGCTGATCTAGCTCAAAAGTAAGTCCGCTCACGTTGTGTTCGATAAGGACTTTATTTTCGGATGTATCACTGACGACGCAGCAAAGACCAAACGCCATGGCTTCGAGGAGTGAGTTCGACATTCCTTCCGATTGTGACGGAAGAACAAATACATTTGCGTTCTTATAAAAAAAGGCCGGATCATTTTGATCGCCATGAAAATGGATTTCAATATGGTCGCCAATCTGATCTGCAATTCTTTGGAGCTCGGGCGTAGCGTCTCTCAATTGAAACCGCGGTCCAACGAGATCCACACAAATCTTTCCAATAGATGAAAGCCGATCTGCGGCTTTGAGTATTAAATCAATACGCTTTTCATTTGAAAGCCGACCGCAGTATAAAATTCTAAATTGTTCTTCCAATTTCATGGCGGAGATTTCAAGGGGAATATCCACTCCGTTTGGAAGAAGAATCATCCGATCGCTTGGAATAGGTAGCCACTTCGTGGCCTCGGTTTTCATTGCCTCCGTGAGCGCAATCAATTTGTCTATTTTTTTAAAAAAGATCCGCCTGATTCGAAATAAAGGTCCTTTAGATAATTCACGTATCTCTCCCCAAGAACCCCCGGCAGTTGCCTTTGCGATTAAAGGCATTCCTAAAGCAAACTTCGCTAAACCCCCAATTAGTGTGGGTGAAGACAATTGGTGAGCATGAACGACATCAATTTTTTTTCGATGTCTCCAGAGGAGTAAAAATCCAAATAGAATAAAAAAAAGTTTTCCGAGGCTCTCCGGAAGAAATTCTATGAAAGCCGGTGTCTGTAAAAATTTTGCCTTATTCCACCGGTTCATTTTTTCGCCGACTAATAAAGGATCGTGGCGCTGCAGAATATAAACCGTATGTTTCAAATCAGAAAGGCCCCGACTTTGCAGAAAAATTTGCCGTTGAACCCCGCCCGTCGAGTGAGTCACATACGGATTAATCATGCAGATACTGAGCGAGTGTAAATTGGAGTGAAAGTTCGTCAATCGAAGCTCTCCTTTAGAGCGAATTATCCAAAAAGTTCAAAAGAAATTGTGACCAGGCGATGTCCGGAAGAGGAACGAAGGGTTTATAAAAATATCCGTGACGAGAATAAATTCCGTAAAGAATTGAAAAATCGCCCTTTCCATTTATTCGCGGGAACTCGAGAGTTTCATCACCGAAGAGCTCCTGATCTCGAAATTGCTTTGTATTCAGAATATGTCCGTGACTGTCATAGCCAAGATATTTAGAAATGGTTCCGATCAGCATCCAGCCGTCGGGTGTTTTAACTTCTAGGATCGAGTGAGAGGGAGTTTTTCTCTTTAAAAGATTAAGCGGTGGTCGCGGCTTTCGCATCCAAACCCCCACATGGCGAATTTCAAGGCCAGCATATTGTAAAAATTTTCCAATGAAGGCTGAACGACCGTAACAGCATCCCATTTTATTTTCCAAAACCTCTGTGGGCTGCATTTCGAAAGGCGCGGGCTCGATACAAGTTTTGTTGGGTATTTTTTCAAACAGCCAAGACTGCACTTTGCTCACGCATGACACAATCGCTTCAGTGGATCCGATAGAGTTTTGGCACTGAGATAGTGCTGGGACAAGTTTAAAAGTCTTCTCGTCTTCAGGGGTTATTTCGAGATTCACGCTTGTGAGTTCATAAATGATACAAAGACTCGAAGCGAAATAAAGCAGGGTGAGACTAAATTTGGGATAGCGAATCATGAGGAACCATGCTTTCTCGCTCTGCGGTGCGAAGCTGCTTTAAAATGGATTTGGTGGGGGCCTCAAATAATTGATAAAAAATCCATGCAAAACTTAATGCAAAGACCGGGCCCAAGAGCCAGATCAGTTTGGAAGTAATATAGGGAGGTACGAGCGGCGTAAATTGATATAAAAGCGTGAGCAGAAGCAGGATCGAAGCGACGTGAGATACATAGATCGAATAGCTTGCCGCACCCAAAAATTTCCAAAGAGCTCCCTTCAGGCTGTGCGTTTGAAAATTGACCATCAGAACTAAACAAAGAATGGTGGCGAAGATAGCAGAATATTTATTGAATCCTCCCCGATAAAAATTAATCGAGATCATGGATAAAAAAAGCGCCATACTCACTAAAAAAAAGGCCATTCGTTTCATCAGAATTTTTTTCTTCAACCAGGCCCATCGTGAGTACGCTAAAATTCCGACCGCAAAATAAATATTATAAGTTAGCCAAAACTTAGTAATATAGGACGATTTACCTGGAGACGATCCGTCAATCCACCAACCAAAAAGATACGTGATCAAAGAAAAAACATAATAGGAGCGTAAATGAAGTAGAAACAGGGGCGCCAATGCGTAAAAAATAATTTCGTAGGTGAGCGACCAATATTGAAAAATAAAAACGCCGTCAGGCATATAAAATATATTTTTTAAAATATTTTTCCACGAGAGAAAATTTTGGGAAATTGCAAAATCTTTAAAAACTTTAAAATCATAAACTCCAGAAAAAAAATCTGGGCGAATGTTCTTGATCAAAAGAAATACAAGCATGGCCCAAAGGAGTCCGCCTAAGTACGGTGGATAGAGTCGAACGAGGCGACGCAAATAAAAACCTTTCAGACTCTCTGTGTGCTTCAAACTGTGGGCGATACAAAAACCAGACAAGACAAAAAAGAGAATGACGATTTCTGTTCCCACTCGGGTGAGTTGCAGCGCCGCGAGCTCTAAAGCTTCCAGGCGAGGCCAGCTTCCGGCGGGCATTAGACTATGAAGTTTTTCGCCCCCGATAAATAAATATCCGCGCGAATGATTGATGACCACGTACGTGGCGGCGGCCCCTCGAATGAGATCTAGGGCTGAAAAGTCGACTGTTGCCGAAGACTTTTGATCCACCATCCTGAGCACTTTACAAAGGCTGAGAGGAGAAGCCCACCTTTCTTTATCTGCTTTGGTTCGGCGGGCCAGCTATGAGAGAGTCTGAGGCAGTATGTGTGGGATTGCGGGAATACTGGGGACAAAAAAAAACGATGAACGTTTTCGTCTATGCCTTCAAAAAATGGGTGAAGCACTTAAACATCGCGGACCGGACGGCGAGGGGCTTTGGATGAAGTCAAACGACCGTGTCGGTTTTGTTCATCGCAGACTTTCTATCCACGATTTAAGTTCTTTCGGAAGTCAGCCCATGCTGTCGCCCTCGGAGCGATTTGTGATTGTTTTGAACGGAGAAATTTATAATTTTTTAGAATTAAAAAAAGAATTAGAAAAAGAAGGACGGCAGTTCAAGGGCCACTCCGACACCGAAGTTCTCGCACAACTTCTGGAAGTGTTTTCATTTGAAGATGTTTTGTCGCGTCTTGTCGGAATGTTTGCTTTCGCAGTATGGGATCAAAAAGATAAAATTCTTTATCTCGCTCGCGATCGAATGGGAGAGAAGCCCTTGTATTATTTTAACTCCGCAGATCAATTTGTGTTTGGATCGGAGCTTTCTGCTTTTCGTACTCTGGATTTTATTCCATTCGATTTGGACGAGCAGGCGATCGAATTATATTTTGAGAGGGGTTATATTCCTGCTCCCCACTCGATTTATTATTCTATTCGAAAATTAATGCCGGGGCATTATCTTCAAATTTCATTCAAAGAAAATGTTCTTACTTCGTTGGATCACTCCTATTGGTCGCTCGAAAATAAAATTTCTGATGAGCGAAAAAATTTTTCCGACGAAGAAGCTGTCGAAAACCTGGATGAACTTTTAAAAATCATTGTTAAGCAGCAGTTATTGAGCGATGTTCCGCTCGGAGCTTTTCTTTCTAGTGGCATCGATTCCTCAATGATCGTAGCTACGATGCAGAGTGTGAGTTCGACTCCCGCGCACACCTATACGATTGGGTTTCATGAATCTGAATTGAATGAAGCCCCGCGCGCTGCCAAAATCGCCGAGCGACTTCAAACCAAGCACACAGAGCTTTATCTAACAAATGAGGACGCACTGAATATTATTCCGCAATTGCCGCAGGTGTACGGCGAACCTTTTGCCGACTCTTCCCAAATTCCAACCCTTTTACTTTCAAAGTTAACTCGCAAGCACGTGACGGTTTCACTTTCGGGAGATGGGGGAGACGAAATTTTTGGCGGATATAATCGACATCTTTTTTTTGCCCAAGTCTGGCCGAAGCTTGAAATGCTTCCTTCTGGGTTAAAGCGACTGATGCAGAGGGCGCTCGGGAATTTTTCGGCGCGGCAGTGGGCAAAGCTTGGGACGTGGATTCAAATTCCTCAGCTCGAACATAAAATGGAAAAATTCTTGAATGCCTTCGCTAGCGAAGATCTTTCAAAAGCGTATCTGAATAGTTTTACTCTCTGGAATCCTTCGCCATTTAAAAAAAGAGCATCTGATCCCCGGGCATTTTTTCCGTCACATAAAAGATTGTCGGCAGTTGAAAAGGTCATGCTTAGCGATACGCTCACTTATCTTCCAGACGATATTTTAGTCAAAGTAGACCGAGCGACGATGACGTACGGGTTAGAATCAAGGTCGCCGTTTTTGGATCATCGACTCGTGGAATTTGCTTGGAGTTTACCGTCATCGATGAAAATTCGAAAGGGAAGTACCAAGTGGATACTGAGAGAAAATCTAAAAAAATATCTTCCTCAGGAATTCTTTCAAGGGTCCAAAAGAGGCTTTGCCGTTCCGCTTGATCAGTGGCTTCGAGGACCCCTTAAGGAGTGGGCGAACGATTTGATTTCGAAAGCAGTTCGTTCAGAACATTTTGATGCAGTGGCCATAGAAAAGAAATGGGGGGAACATCTGAGTGGCGAAAAAAATTGGCAAAATCCTATCTGGGCAATCCTCATGTTTCAAAGTTGGAAGATGAACGAGCAAATAAAATAGGAAGAATCGTGCGACCCATCAAAAATTTTTTTAGAAATATTTTATTCGGTCATTTCTTATGGCCGCACCTTCTGAGAAGAGTTCAGCTTCCGTACATTAGAAAGTATTTGCAAATATCGAAAGGCGATTTGCTGCTCGATATTGGCTGCGGTACGGGTGGGATGACCTCCAGGATAAAAGGCGCACAGCTTGTAATTGGAATTGATTCTTCACCTCTTGTTCTTGAATTAAAGCCAAAGGAAAAAATAAAATGGATTCAGGGGGACGGAAAAAATCTTCCCTTTGCCGATCGGACTGTGGATAAAATTTTATTATCGAGCGTTCTTCAAATGACACCCGATTATGAAGACTTGCTAAGAGAGGCGCTTCGGGTTTTAAAGCCAGACGGAAAAATTGTCGCAACCGTTCCTACGGGTCTTGTGTTCACTCCAAAAATATATGGCAAAGGTTGGCTCAGATATTTGATTCGTAAAATTCTTCGATTGCCGAAGACTTATAATGATTTGATCGAAGAGATGAGAAGAAAACATGGTGGAACTGGACCCGGGCAGTTTAGTCCCTCGGAGGTGGTCGCAGTCGTTCAGCGAACGGGGGCTTTGGTTTTAAACTGGGAGTACTGCCCGCGGGCCTTGGGAAGCATCTGTTATGAATTTATCGTGCTGATAAAAAGATCTCTCGGACAAAACATTTCTGCGTATGGATATTTTCCGCTTTCTCTGTTTATCATTGCTTGGTTCGACCGCTTTCTTTCGAGCCATTCAAAGGGCTGCGAGATTATTTTTTCGGTGATAAAGAGGGGTTCGACTTTGGATTCTACAAATTTATCTTTCAAGCAGGATTTCGAACTGTGATCCTTTCTGGAGACATGAAGATTATTTCCATTTTTGGAACACGGCCAGAAGCCATTAAATTGGCGCCTGTTATTTTAAAACTTCGCGAGCGAAAAGAAATTTCTTGTCGCGTCTGTGTCACGGCGCAACATCGCGAGATGCTTGATCAGGCACTGCAGCCTTTTGGAATTCAGCCCGACATGGATCTTGATTTAATGCAGTCAGGCCAAAACCTTTTTGATCTCAGCAGTCGAATCTTGCTTGGTCTTCAGACTGTTCTTACGAGAGAAAAACCAGATTTTGTTCTGGTTCATGGAGATACTACCACAGCCTTTATGGCGGCTCTCTCCGCTTTTTATTTAAAAATTCCAGTCGCTCATATCGAAGCCGGTCTTAGATCTTTTGATCTCAAATCCCCATTTCCGGAAGAAGCCAATCGCGTTCTCATTTCAAAACTTGCAACACTCCATTTCGCTCCGACACCTCAAACTAAAAAAAATTTATTGCTTGAGGGAGTCGATAAAAAAAAGATTTTCGTTACCGGAAATACCGTGATTGATGCTCTTCTCTGGACGAAAAAGAATCTGGGTAGTGTCCCAGAAAAAAAATGGAAGGATGTTTTTGGAAGTGCTTATGCTGCGATTTCTAATTCTAAAATAGAAATGGGACTCATCACCTGTCATCGAAGAGAAAACTTTGGTGAAGGCATTAAAAATATTTGTAGCGCTCTTTTGGAGGTAAGCGAGCTGTTTCCAAATATGCACTGGATATTTCCGGTGCATCCGAATCCAAATATTGAAAATACGGTGTTTGCGCGACTTAAGAATAAAAAAAACATTCATCTGCTCCCCCCTCTCAATTATCAGGCATTTGTAAAAGCAATGGACCGAGCTCAAATCATTCTCACCGATTCGGGGGGGATTCAAGAAGAGGCGCCTAGTTTGGGTAAGCCGGTTCTTGTATTGCGAGAAGAAACAGAAAGAATGGAAGCACTAAGAAGCGGGACGATTAAGATCATTGGAAACAATGCCAAAAAGATTGTGAAAGAAGTGTGCAGACTTCTCGAAGATAAAAAAGGCTACAAAAAAGCCGCTTCTATTTCGAATCCCTATGGCGATGGCCATGCGGCCGAGAGAATTGTGAACTTTATTTTAAAGACACGAACTCGATGAAATCGAATGTATGGGCCTAAAAATAATAAAAAAAATTTGCACGGCCCCTGTTAAATATATTCCTTCAGTTTTTTATCCTGTTTATGCATCTAGGCTCGGCCGGCAAATTAAAAAGAAGTTTAACCTTTCAAGAGGCATTTTTTGTCTAAGCTTTGATAACGATTATCGTGCTGACAATGTCGCCGCAGAATTGCTCCTTCCGGAACTCGCGAATCGCAATATTCCGGTCACCTGGGCGGTCATTGGGAAGTGGGTGGAAGAGTTTAAAGACTTTCATTTAAAAGCTATTTCGGCAGGTCACGAGTTAATGAATCATTCTTGGTCGCATCCAGACAGTCCTGAGCTTAGACCAGAAGATGCTCGGAAATTTGATTCGCTTTCTGACCTCGAGGTTTTTGAAGAAATTAATAAGAATCACGATTTTTGTTTCGAGCATCTGAATTATAAAATGAAAGGATTTCGTTTTCCTCATTTTCGTTTTCATCCAGCTGCAAAAGAAATTTTAAAAAAACTCGGATACGAATACACCTCAAATGAATTTTCGATGGATTCAAGTGAATGGGGAGTTCCGTACAAAAATGAAATTCTAGAGATTCCGCTCGCGGGGATTCCGCGGCGTCCTGGTCGAACAGTTGAGTCTTATCGTCTCTTCAGAAATCCCGACGGTCTTTATAAAAATGAGGACCAATTTTTTTTAGATTTCGAATCACTTCTGCACGCCACAGAAAAATATGGTCTAGTGACCTGCATCTATTTGGATGCGATCGATATGGCGCAGTTGAAGCGGCCCCATTTTAACGAATATCTCGATACGCTCTGTCGCCACGATATCGATGTGCTTACATACGGCGAAGTCGCTCGACGCCTAAATGACGGGGCATTTGAGCGATGAAGATTGTATTGGTTTCGCAAACAAATATGAGCGGTGTGGGACATACTACACGCCTTCTTCAATTTGCCCGCCATTTTCAAAGTGTATTCGGATCCGACAATCTCGATTGGATCTGTATCGTCCCCGGAAGAGGGATTCCGATTTTAAAATGTTTGTCGTTGAGAAAGATTTTTAAAAAAGAATTTCCGAATGCTCATTTTATTCCGATGATCAGTCCGAGTATCTTCGGAATTTTATATAATTTCATTTCTCAGTTGACGTTATTTGTTTACCTTTTTTTTCGCTATTTCAAAAAAAAGGATCTCATCTTTTGGTCAGAGCTCACCCAATCAGCCTGGCCGATTTTGATTTATCAACGATGGAGGCGGGCTCCGCTTTTCGTCAATATTCACGGAACGGCGGACGAGATTATTCAGTTTAGAAAAAGGAGCGGGCGTTCTGAAAGATTATATAAGCTTGACGTTCTTCGTGAAGAGCGGGTGTTAGCAAATAGTGACGGACTCATTTATGTCTCTGAAAGAATGAAAACAATTTTTGAGGATCGATATCATCTCTCTCATATTCAATCATCGGTCATTCCCTGTTGCGTAGATAATAAAAAATTTAATTGGAATGAAGCTTTAAGAGATCAGACAAGAGCTGCACTTGGTTGGTCTGATCGATTTGTTTTTATATACGCAGGCGGAACTTCCGAGTGGCAATGTGTCGATGAAATTTTAGGTCTCTATGCTGAGCTTACTCAGCTTCCGGAAAGCAAAAGTATAAAGCCGCTCTTATATTTTATGACGTGGAGCGCGAGTTTTAAAGAGATTCAATTAAAATCAAAAAAGTTAGGACTAAATGAAAATCAGTTCAAATTGATGACTGCTCGACAGTCGGAAGTGGGACGGTATTTGAGAGCTGCAGATAGTGGCTTTATTTTGAGACGAGCGGTAACAACGAATCAAGTTTCGTGTCCGACGAAAGCAGGAGAATATTTACTTTCGGGTCTTCCGAT
>JAQBPA010000205.1 GCA_028287765.1 Bacteriovoracaceae bacterium | reverse complement strand
CGTAAGAAACTGAAACAACATGAGCTCTCTGTCACGTCCATCGCGCAGAGACTCGCGAGCGCGGGCCTCAATATTCCCGCAGGAAATGTGAATGAATCGAATAAGCAAGTCGTCTTTAAAACACTCGGTGAGTTTCAATCGATTCAGCAAATTAGTTCTTCGATCGTGAGTTTTTTTGGAAATGATATTCCCGTCACCATTAACCAAGTGGGAACCGTGAACGACACTCTCAAAGACGAGAAGTCTCGTTTTTTTGTGAGTGGAAAAAAGGGGATTTCGCTCTATGTCTTTAAACAATCTGGCGCAAATACGGTGGCGGTCTCCGATGCTGTCCGAGCGCGTGTTTTAAAAATTAATGCGGACCTCGCCAAAACCGATGCTGGAAAAATTGAAGTCGTTCGAGACGGCTCGAAAGCGATTCGAAATAATATTGAGGACGTAGAAGAATCGATTCTTCTCGGTGTGTTTTTAACATTCTTGGTTGTTTTTATTTTCCTAGGAAATTTAAGATCTACTTTTATTACAGGGCTCGCTGTTCCTTATTCATTAATTGGTGCTTTCATTCTTATTTCTGCGGCGGGTTTCACGATCAATTTGATGTCGCTTCTTGCGCTCAGTCTCGCCGTCGGCCTCGTCATTGATGATGCCATCGTTGTTCGAGAAAATATTTTTCGCCATATCGAAGAAGGAACGAAGGCCAAAATTGCCGCACTGATTGGAACTCGCGAAGTTACTCTAGCCGTCATCGCGACCACACTCACCGTGATGGCCGTCTTTGGACCGGTTGCGTTTTTATCTGGAGTGGTCGGAAGATTTTTTAGAACGTTTGGACTCAGTGTTTGTTTTGCCATGGCGATCAGCGTTTTTGATGCGTTTACGATGGCTCCGATGCTTTCAGCTTATTACGCAGGAAACAAGGAAGGTAAGCGCGGCTTCATTGCTCGCTTTGAACATTTCTTTTCAGGATATTTTGATCTCTTTCAGAACTGGCTTTCCAAAACTTACGAAAATATTCTTGTTCGATTCGTTATTCCGCATCCGATTAAAACTCTTTTTTTTGGTTTCGGTATCGCCGTCCTCGGTTTTACGATTCCCGTCTTTAAATTAATTCCGATGGATTTTCTTCCGGCGCAAGATTTCGGTGAATTTGCCGTCGACCTCGATCTGCAACCCGGAAGCAATCTCGACGCCATGGAGAATCTTGCGATAAAAGCAGACTCCCTCATCCGAGCACATTCGGAAGTTGCAAGAACAACTCTCACCGTTGGAAATCGGGATGGAGAGTCAAACGTTGCGACGATTACCGTCGAATTAGTTTCGCCAAAAATGCGAAAAATCAATACGTCGCAAGTGAAGCAGATTCTTCGAGATGAACTGAAGCCTTATGCTTATGCTCATCCGAAAGTAAGAGACATCGATATTGTGGGCGGAAACGAACGGCCGTTCATGCTCAATATTATTGGAACTGATTTAAAAGTAATCGAAAAAGTCGGCGAAAATCTTCTTAGCTGGCTAAAGACTCATCCGTCACTAAAAGACGTTGATGTAAACTATCGTCCAGGAAAGCCAGAGTTTCAGGTAAAACTTGATGATACAAAAGCGCAGACCGTCGGTGTTTCAACCGCTCTCATCGGACAAGAACTTCGCGCGCAAGTTGAAGGGGTTGTCCCTGCAAAATTTCGAGAAAAAGGAATTGAATACGATATCCGCGTGCGACTCAAAGATGATCAGAGAAATTTAAAGAGTGAATTTCCGTCGATCTTTGTTCCAAATATAAACAATTCGCTGATTCAACTGAAGCAAGTGGCTTCGCCTGTCGAAGCTACAGGACCATCCGCCATCAACCGACAGAACCGCTCCCGATACGTTGGCATCACGGGCGATATGGCACCGGGTGGCCCTGGACTTGCAAAAGTAATCAACGACGTCGATCAGAAAATAAAAGAAGACGGACTTCCAGAAGGTGTCACGTATGCCTTTAAAGGTGAGGCTGAAAGATTTGCTGAACTTGCAACCGGAATGGTTTTTGCGGCGAGCCTTGCTATCCTACTCATCTATTTAATCATGGCCTCTCTCTATGAATCGTTTATCACACCCATCACGCTCATGATGGTTCTCCCACTGGCTGCTTGCGGTGCTTTTTACGCACTTTTTATCACTCAACAATCCCTCAATATTTTTTCGATGATCGGCTGCATTATGCTTCTCGGAGTCGCGATGAAAAATTCAATCTTACTCGTCGATTATGCCAATCAAAAAATGAAAGAAGGTGTCGATCGAACGGCAGCGATTGCCGAAGCAGGCAAAGTTCGTCTGCGTCCCATTTTAATGACGACCGTCGCGCTCATTGCAGGAATGCTTCCCATTGCACTCGGCCTTAACGAAGCCTCTCGACAGAGAACAAGCATGGGAGTCGCCATCATCGGAGGACTCATCAGCTCAACGCTCTTAAGCTTACTTGTAGTCCCAGCCGCCTTCTCTTTCATCGACCGCTTTCGTGCATGGAGTTTAGCGACGGCGAAGAGCTTCTTTGGATATGAAGAATAATTGTGCAGTTTTTAAAAACTATTCTTCTTTGCATAATTCTCTTTCTCGTTACACGCACATCTTATGCACAAGAACAGGTGAAATTGATCTTTTTAGATTTTGATGGGGTTCTCAATTCTTATTCTCGCTCGTCGCCTTATTGCTTCTATAAACTTAAACAACTTCACGGCATAAGAATCTCGCCCGACCTGGTTCAAAAACTTAATCGGATGATAGATAAAAATAATGCAAAGGTGGTCATTTCGGCATCTGTGAGAAAAATTAAGTCGATTGAAGAACTAATTGCAGCGCTGAGATCAGCTGGTTTTAAAGGCGAAATCATTGGAAAAACACCAACTCGACCCGAGCGAGAAGATGAAATCAAAAGCTGGCTTTCGGAAAATAGAAATAAATATCAGGTCGCAAAATATATCGTACTCGAAGATGAGAGCGAAGATTTTACGAGCCTCAAAGAGCATATCGTTAAAGTGAATGGCCAAATTGGCCTTACGGACGCAAACGCAAAATTCGCTCAAAAGCTTCTTAAATAGCCGTCATGGTTTATTGCATGCATAATGCATGCATGTTACTATAAAGATATAAGGAGTTTTTATGGCTATCTTGCAAGTTCGTGACGTTCCAGATTCTCTCTATAAAAAGCTTAAAAGTGAGGCTATGCGGCAGAAAAGAAGTATCTCGCAGCAAGCTTTGGCCATTCTTGAACGTAGCCTATTAAGTGCAGATCAAGCCAAGGCCCGGAGAAAAAAGCTCGTTTCTGAAATAAAATCTTTTTGGAAAAAAGTTCCGAAAAATATGCCTGACGTCACTCAACTTATTCGAGAGGATCGAGACCGTTGAATTTGGCGTTAGATGTTAATGCGGCCGTCGCATTTGTAATGGGGCAAGATGAAACTCATGTAATAGATAAATTCATTCTAAATGCAGATTATATTTTTGTTCCAGAACTCTTTATTTTTGAAACATCAAACGTATTTTGGAAACTCCACAAATTGCAAAATTTATCTTTGAAAGTTTGCGAAAACTTTATGGCCAAGGTTCTTGATATTCCAGATGAGATCGTGAGTGGGTCAATCCTTTACTCGTCCGCCTGGAAGCTTGCAACAGAGCTCCATCATTCGACTTACGATATGTTTTATCTAGCACTAGCTGCTCAAGAGTCGGCCGCACTACTCACTCGCGACAAATGCCTTAAGGAACTCGCGCAAAAAATGGGAATCAAAGTTCTTTAGAATTTAAAGAAAAGCTACGAGAGATTTTCGGATTTCAATACTTTTCCGTTCGCATCGATTTGATAAACAAGCGGAACGCCGGTTGCTAGTTCTCTCTTTAAGATTTCTTCTGGCGAAAGTTTCTCGACATCCATGATGATTGAACGAAGAGAGTTTCCGTGAGCGACGACGAGAATATTTTTTCCGGATTTGATCTCGGGAAGAATATAGTTTTTAAAATAAGGAAGAGTTCGCTTACTTGTGTCTTGAAGGCTCTCGCCTCCGGGAGGAGGCACATCAAAACTTCTTCTCCAGATATGAACTTGCTCGTCACCAAATTTCTTTCTTGTTTCATCTTTATCAAGTCCCTGAAGATCGCCGTAAAATCTTTCGTTCAGGGCAGAATCGATCCAGATCGGAGGATTTTGTTTCAATTTTTTCAGCACAATATCCAAAGTTTTTTGAGCTCGTTTGAGTCTCGATGTATGGGCCATATCCCATTTAAGATTTAGCTTCGAAATGGCATCCCCTGCTTTTTCGGCTTCTTCAATTCCGGCGGGAGCCAGGTCGACATCAATCCACCCCGTGAATCGATTTTCTTTATTCCAAGCGGATTGACCATGCCTTAGTAATAAAAGACTTCCTATATGAGTACTCTGCGACACAGGTTATTATCCTTTCAAATGGATGCGGGGGTTTTGTTCCAAAAAATTCTTGTCGTTAAAATTAATCCTGCAATCATCGCAAGCACAATACTTCCCATCAGCGGAAAATCTATTCGTAGATCATAGAGAGGACCCGCAAGGAGCGGGCCAAGAATCCGCGCCATGCTTCCGCCAGATTGGTAAATTCCAAGTACAGAGCCCTGACGATCCGCTGGCGCTGCTTTCGAGACAAGAGCGGACAGACATGGGTTTGTGAGACTGTAACCAAACGCGAGAACGATGAGTGAAAAAACGAGAGGGTAAAACGAAAAAGAAAACACCATCGAAGAAAGCCCAAGGACAATTAAAATAATTCCCACAAGCACAAGTCTCGCTTCCTGAAATTTCTTCGCCATTCGTCCAATGAGTCCGCCCTGAACGAAGGCCATGACTACTCCCATAAACGCGAGCAAGTAGAGTGCTTTTGTTTGAGTAAAACGAAATCGATCTAAAATAAATAAAATAAAAGTAACTTCCAGTTGAACAAACGCCGTCGTCAAAAGAAAAAACAGAAAAATAGGAACGAAATATATTGGCTGGGCTAAAATCTCACGAAAATCTTGAAGAGAAAATTTACGACGATTGGCAGCTCTTGATATCGCAGTTTGCGCCGGCTCTTTCAAAACAAAATAGGCAAACACAAGATTGGCCGCACAAATAGAAAAAGCGACAAGGGAAGGAACGGTAAGTCCAAAATGAAGGAGTCCTCCACCGATCGCCGGACCAAAAACAAATCCAAGTCCAAAGGCTGCACCGATGAGTCCCATCCCCTTCGCTCGTTCTTCTGGTGTTGTAATATCGGCCATATAAGCCGAAGCTGTCGAAATATTCGCAGCAAAAATTCCTGCAAACACTCGACTCCAAAGAAGCGAAAAGTAATCGCCTGCATATCCTGCCCACAAATAAGCAAGCGCCTGGCCACCAATCGTAATCAAAAGAATGGGGCGTCTACCAAATCGATCGGAAAGACTTCCCCAAAGTGGAGAAACAAAAATCTGCATAAAAGAATAAACAAACATGAGTGCGCCGAGTTCAGTGGCACTCGCTTGAAAGGATCTCGCAAAAATAGGAAGGAGTGGAATCATGATTCCAAAACCTAGCAAATCAATGAAGACCACCAAAAAAACAACGAGCTTAGAACTTTTTCTCATGACCCACTCCAGTATCGAATCGCTCCGTCCACTCCGAATGCAATGAATAAGAAAAATAAATAGCCGATCGAAACGTAAAATAATTTTTTGTAGGATGCGATCGTCGCGACTTTAAATTGAACGATCGTTCCTTTCATATACCAAATCCACAGCAGAACAGCCGCAACAATATAAAACCATCCGGCCCGCGATCCAATAACAGGAATCAGAGTAATCGGAAGTAAAAGAACGGTGTAGATTAGAATTTCGAAGCGAGTTCTTTTATCTCCAAGAACATTCGGAAGCATGGGGATTTTTACTTTTGCATATTCGTCTTTGATCGCAAGAGCGAGAGCCCAAAAATGAGGAGGCGTCCAAATAAAAATAATTAAAAAGCCAACCCAAGCAATCACAGAAATTTTTCCATTCGCCGCAGCCGAAGCAATCAGTGGTGCAGTCGCGCCCGCAGCTCCTCCGATCACAATATTATAATAATGACGGCGCTTCAGCCAAAGTGTGTAAACAAAAATATAAAATAAAATCGTTCCCACACTAATGAGAGAAGCGAGAGGTGTAAATTTTATCCAAAGATAAACGTTCGAAGCGACTCCCAAAATAAGCGCAAAAATAAACGCTCGAGCAGGCGTGAGATGATCGAGAGGAAGTGGGCGTCTTTTTCGCGTTCGATCCATAATCGAATCAATATCTCGATCGATGAATTGATTAAACGCGTTCGCCGAACCAGCAGAAAGCATAATGGCGAGAAGACAAAGAAGCATCGATACGGGACGTGTAAAGAGAGTGCCTTCTGCCGCCATTGTCATCATACCCGTAATAGCGACGAGTAATATAATAGTCGGTTTTGTCAGCTGAATGTATTTACGGATGGAAAGCACGATAGGCTCCAATCAAATAAATCATAAAAATCGAAAGCGCTGTCGCTGAATGCGCGAGACTCAAAGCGGGATGTATTGCATTAAAGATCATCAAGACTCCCCATATAATCTGGAGCGCAATTAAAAGGCTACCGAGAAGACTAAGCCGCCGGATACTCTTCTCTTGGTTCTTCGAAAATGTGCCCACGGTCAGCAATACGGAGAGAGTGAGCAGAACAAATGCTCCTAATCGATGCATGAAATGAAATCCGATCGCACCGGCAAATTCTGGCCACCACTGGCCATTACATTTTGGAAAATCAGGACAAGCAAGTCCTGCATAATGTGAGCTTACCGTTCCACCGAGAGTCGCCTGAAAAAAAGTTAAAATGAGCATTAACAGAAAGCCCCATCGAAGAGTCTTTTCGCCAACGTTCAACCCTCTCCATTTTAAAAAAATAAAAGTGTTCAGCGCGAGGAGACTGTAACCACCCATTAAGTGAGCCGTCACTTTGTCAGAATTTAAAAATTCAAGTACTGTCTGGCGGCCTAAAAATGCCTGCAGAACAAAAAGAAGAAGCGAGAGAACGCACAAAAATCCAAGGCGTCCGCGAAGTTTTGGGTTCGACCAAACCGAAACAGAAACGATGAGCGCCAAAATGCCTGACGACATGGCAACCACCCGGTGAATCCATTCCATAAAAATTTTAAAATCAAAAGTGGGAACCGCTTTTCCTAAGCAAAGTGGCCAATCAGGACAAGCGAGTCCTGCATTCGCCAATCGAACCCCCGCGCCAAGAACGATTAAAAAAAAGAGAACTCCACAGAGAATCTGCTGCAAACGAAAAGTCCATGGGGTCGGAAGCGACGGAATAGCCAAGATAGTCTTGAATTACAAAAGAGCCTGAACCTTGTCAAAGCCAGAGCTTAGGGATTCGAAGCAAGGCCTTCTTCGTGGGAAATGGAACGGAAGTACGTCTCGGTAAAAACTGGACTAAGTTGATTATAAAATTTGATCGCCAAAGCAACCTTTCCCTGTAGCGATCGAGACCCACTTACCTGCTTCCAAAACTCTGATCTGTTCAAAAACAAATTTTCTGAAATCTTCGCAAAATCTTCATCAATACTCGCAGTGCAATAGCCGTCTAGAAAGGCACCCCCTTCGACAACCCACTTATTCGGCTTATTCACTTCTCCACTTTTGATGAACATGAAGCCCGAAGAATGGTATTTGAAATTCCTTGGATTCAAAGCGAGCCATCTTTCTTGATCAAAAGACAATCGAAATTGATTAAAAAGTCCGTGAGCAACTTCATGATGAAATACGCGCTGAAAAGAAATTCTTGTAATCTGGTCTGCCCGAATTGCAATTTTTTGTTCAGGCAATGCAATGCCGCCGATTTCAATATGATCATTGATGACATTATCACCCGCATAAATACTCCTCACCGTAGATTCCAAAAAATGAGGAGGATAAAGTGAAAGTGCGGATTTAATTTCGGTAGCTACAAAATTTGTATTCTTATCGCTCAGTCCCTTTGAGCTAATTCCAAAGGTATGATCGGAATTGGAACCCAGATCCAGGAGTCGAATATTATAAATTTCTCCAAAAGATTTTTCCTTTTCCGGAACTTGGATGGGATGAGTAGGAGCAACCTTCTTAAGACCCTGGTTTTTATTTGCATCGTGAATTTCTTTGTAGTCTGCATAACCGATAGCCGAAATCACGGCCGCACAAAGAATAGAATTGCGTACAAATTTTTTTCCCTGGGACGTTAAAAAATTTTCTTTCTGATCAGCATGCGCAACGGAAAGCATCAAAACAGAAATCAAAAGTATCCTGTAAATACCGATCAAAATTGTGTCCCGCGCCTCAGCCATGACTCTCATAAGTGCAAGATTCATACCAGAAAGGGGCGAAAAATAAAGTATGCGGAATGCTAAATACCTTGGAATTACTTAGCCTTCGAGACATATCGATCGATCGCAAAGCCGATCGGGATCTTTCGCTGGGGCTTTTCTCCCCCGCCGATGCCACCGTCGTCCTTCGAAGGATCTGTGATTCCGACTTTTTTTAAATCGTCGGTATCACTCGAAGGTTGTGTGGGGCCGAGGCTAAGGACGTAGTGCACAAGTGACCAGCGATCTTCAGCTGAAAGAGTTCCCTCGAAAGAAGCCATCGCACTTCCTGGAACTCCGTTTTTAAGAGTTAAAAAAACATCTGTCGGCTTTCTTCCATTTTTCCATCCGGCTTCTTCGTGGAAATTTCTGGGCTTTGGATTAAGAGCGGCAGCTGCAGCACCATTTCCTAAACCTTCAGATCCGTGACAAGCGACGCAGGAGACTGAAAATACTTCTTTTCCATGAGCGATGAGTTCTGGAGTTGGAATCCATGGTTTTTTGAATTTTACGCCGCCGGTCACTTCCATCAAAATGGGGCCTCTTGCTCGCCAATTCACGTGACGAGTAAAAACATCGGATGCCGTCAGTAAAAAGAATACAGCAACAAAAAATAGTGAGGAGAAAAAGATAATTCGATTTTGATTGTCGTCGTACTTCATTCCCATGAAAAAAAGTACAACAAGAAGTGCCTTTCCTGAGGCGATAAACATCGCAATCGGAAAATTATAAGAACCGAAATCGATCCGGGACGCGACCACCGTAATCAAAGTGAGAACAAGAAGAGAAATCAAAATTCTCAGGCCCAGTTTGTTCGAGAGAATATGGTGTTTATGCTTGTCGTCTTTTTTATGTTCCATTTATCACCCAACTAAATAAAGAAGTGGAAATAAGAAAATCCACACCAAATCCACAAAATGCCAATAAAGTCCGGTCATTTCTACCGGCGTATAATAATCAGGTCCAAATTCACCTTTTTTGGCGCGCCTCATAATCCAAATAAGAACTCCAATTCCAATCGCAACATGAAGACCATGAAGAGCGGTCATCGCAAAATAAATTGAGAAAAATAAAGGCGCCTGCGGTGCCTCTTTTAAAAGTTCAGCATTCGTAAAATATTTCCCGGGCAGCGTTCCGACTTCAAATTTATGCGAATATTCTAAATATTTGATGAGTAAAAATCCGCACGCGAACAGAATTGTAAATAAAAGATTCTCAACCGTCGCATCTTTTAATCCGCGCTGCGCAGCACTCACCGCTCTCGCCATCGTAAAACTACTGGCGATCAGAACAATCGTGTTCACCGCGCCCATCACCCAATCCAAATGATGTGAAGAGAGATGAAAATCATGGAGATACTGACCCCTAAAAATTAAATAAGCAACGAAGAGGGGGCAAAAAAACAAAACTTCTTGAAGAAGGAAAAGCCACATTCCCTGCTTACAGGTTAAAAACTCGTGATCAGCACTCTCGAAGTGATGAGCAAAGTGATGATGTTCGGAATTTTCTGTCGTCTCGGTTTCCATAAATGTCTAAGCCGCCTTTTCGCCTCGATAATCGTAAAAACTACCGGTCACGATCGGATCTGTTCTAAAATTTTCGGTCGGAGGAGGTGAACTCGTCATCCATTCAAGCGTCTTTCCGCGCCATGGGTTTGAAGGAGCTTTTTTTCCGTACTTCAGAGCGACCGCAAAATAAATGGCCGCCAGTACAAATCCGAATCCGATCATAAAAGCTCCGACGGTCGAAATGCGATTGAGCGTCTGAAATTCTGGCAAATAGTTATAGTAGCGTCTCGGTGATCCCTGAGATCCCATAATAAATTGAGGCATGAACGTGACGTTGAATCCTAAGAATATGAAGAGCCAAGAAATCTTCGCCGCTGTTTCGTTATACATTTTGCCAAAAAATTTCGGGAACCAATAGTGAGCTCCTGCCATGAATCCCATCAGAGTTCCTCCGACCATCACGTAGTGAAAGTGGGCG
>JAQBPA010000201.1 GCA_028287765.1 Bacteriovoracaceae bacterium | reverse complement strand
TAGTTAGGCGGCAAGGCTTTGTAGGTGAACGGAGTATTAAGAGGGGAGTTTAAACGTGAACCGCTGGCCAAAAAATTTTGAATTTCTTTCGATACTCGGATGGATTCTTTTTTCGTCCACAGGTTGCCAACAGAAAATAAGCCCCGACAACTCTCAGCAACTTCAACAGCTTTCGACCAATCTCAATATCACATCCACCTCTCCAGCAAACGCAGCGCAAAATGTCGCGCTCGATCAACCCATTCTTATTAGTTTTGATCAAAGAATCGACTCAGCCTCTGTGCATCCAAGCCAAGTTGAAATTTGGACAGAAGGCGGAAATAAAGTCTCGGTCAGTCAGGAATTAATTGGCGGACAATTCGTGGGAAATACTAGCGTTCTCAAAATTCGCTCAGGTAATGATTGGTCGCCGACTACAAAATATTACGTAGCCCTACGAGGTCAGGTCGCGGCGAATTCTTCAGCGAGCACTGCCGCTCTTGCAGGAATTCAAAGTATTACTGGCGCACCGCTGAGTCCGACATCTCTTAGTTTCACGACAGGTACTGACTATCTTTTAGGTGCAAGTAACGGCGCTCCGCAAGTCACAGCTATTACACCTGGTCTAGTTTTTAAAGGCGGCGGAAGTACGGCGAGTTCAACTTTTGCCACCGATCTCGTAGGCGCGACAACTGTCGTGCCAAACAACGATATTAAAATTAATTTTTCAACCGCCATTAAACATCCTGCAGTTGATCCATTTGATAACTCAAAATTGACGACCGAAATTCCACCAACATCGACCGACATTATTTCTGGAATGATTGTCGCCACCCTCGACTCCGGAACTCCAGTTTCGAGTTTTATCAGTTCCATCCCCGATGCCGCCACTCACCCGGCTGAGTGGCAAGCCTTCCTTCAATCAGCTCTCTCTTCGCGATTGAAGGGAACTGTTCACACAGAAAATTCGCGAAAGCTTCTCGTGTTCCAACTCGATCCAAGCAGCTCCTATCCCGATAACGGGGACGTGGCCAATATTGCTCAGGTGGTCATCGTGATCGTTCAGGGTTTTGTTTCGGTTGACCAAGATCGACCCCTTCTTCATTCACCGGTTGTTGGAGGTTTCGTTCATATTTCAAGTTATAAATTAGACACGGGATTTACACTTCCAAGTGTCACCGGGAGTTTGGGTTCAATCACGGGGTTGTTGGGTCCATGATGAAAAATAATAAAATTTTAAATTTCTCTCAGAGTGCGCTCGTTGGCTTTTTATTTCTCGCCATATTTTTTCTTTCATCTTGCGCATCAAGCGGAGGTTCGAATGTTCAAAATGCTTCGAACTCCGACTACACGGCTTCAAATACTGTCAGTGTTATAAGTACCACTCCCGCAGATTTAGCGACGAATATCAGTGTGAGTAATCCCATTGTCGTTACATTTTCGAGTCCGATACAAACGTCAGGAGTTCAAGACGGCATTAATGTTCGTGTGACGAATGACTCGGGCGGATGGGTTCCTGGATTAATTACTTTTAATGCAACCGGTGACCAGCTCTCTTGGGTTCCGAGTCAAAATAGTCTGCCCGTCAGTCTGGATATTTCGAGTCACTATAGAGTTCTTGTCCAGTTCATGACAGATCCATTATCTCATACGATTGCACCGTGGTACTTCGATTTTAATACGGTAAAGTTTTTAAACAGCACCGGAAAATTTCACATTATTTATTTTGGAAAACAGCGCCAAGACAACGGTGCTCCGCTCGATAATTCCGGCTCAAGTATTCTTTTTTCTAATCAAGCCATCGAAGCACAGTTTTCGGAGCCTGTTTATCCGAACAGTTCGGTTTGCAGCACGACAGCCTGGAGCGATAGCTTTCAAGTGATCGTTGGCACGCTCGGAAATATTTCTGGCACCTCCGGCACAAGCTGCATTATTTGCCGCGCAGTTTTTGGTGGAAGTGTTTGCGACACACTCAGATTTACTCCCAATAAAGCATGGGTAAATATTGCGGCCTCGGGATCTCTTTTTGGAGCGGGAATTAATGCCACAATTAAAAAATCGACGGGTCTTAAAGGAATAAGCGGAGAACCAATGCAAAGTGATCAGACAGTTACTCTGTACGGGTTTCCGTAAAAAATTTGAATTTTCCTAGGGGGTACGAACGAATATGCCCCGCCTGGCCAAGGGAATGTTGGGATGACAAGTAGGGCCAGGCGGGGCTATTCTATTTCTGAAAGAGGAGTTTATGGTGAAAGTTTCAGGAACTTATCAAGGCGGCCTACACTGCGAACTTGTTCACGGCCCGTCGCAAGCAAAAATTGAAACGGATGCACCCAAAGATAATAACGGAAAGGGGGAGCTTTTTTCTCCGACCGACCTTGTTGGCGCTGCACTCGGAAGTTGTATTCTTACAGTGATGAGCATCGTTGCTGAACGCGAAAAAGTTTCGCTTCAGGGTGCAACAATCGAAGTTGAAAAAGAAATGATCACCGCGCCTGAGCGACGAATTGGAAGTTTGATTTCAAAAGTGAAAATGCCGAAGGGTGTTCCTTCAGGCATTCGAAAAAAATTAGAAGCGACTGCGCTTCACTGTCCGGTGCATAAAAGTTTACATCCAGATATTAATGCACCGATTGAATTTACATATCCGGATTAAATGGAGGCCGAATCAAATCGGCTCGTTCCCTTTTTTACTGTCTTCAGAAGAGGCTTTAGAATTTCAGCATAAAAATTTTCTACTTGCTCGGAAGCAATACCAGAAAGGTGAGAAGATTTTTTCTTCACGCTCTTTATTTTTCCTTTAATACTCGCTTTTCGAATTTCTTCGTGAAGTTTTTGACGAGAGCCCCCCTTGAGAGTTCCGACCATCATCTCTCCTTCGGTTTCAAAAAGAGGCGCGTAAATCGAAAGACGCTCTTCGATTCCTTTTGTATTCACAAAAAGTCCTTTCAGAAGTCTGTGAGCCGCTTCACAAAGAGCATCGGCCGTTAAGAAAGCTTCTGGAATCACAAGTCTTCGATTGCTTGAATCATCGAGAGATCGCTCTAGCCACTGGGTCGCATGCGTCCAGTTTCCATTTTGAGAAAGCGTCATCAAAAATCTCGAGAGACCTGTGATTCGCTCTGATAGCATGGGGTTTTGCTTGTACGGCATCGCTGAACTGCCCACTTGTTTTTCACCGAACGGTTCTGCCACTTCTTTTAAGTGTTGAAGAAGTCTCATATCGTAACTCATCTTCGAAAAACTCGCCCCCAGATTAGAAAGTGCATTTAAAAACCAAACATCTGTTTTTCGTGAAAGCGTTTGACCACTTAAACTAACTGCGTGCCCGAAACCCATTCGTTGTGCGACGGCTTCGTCGAGTTTTCTCACCTTTGAACTGTCGTTTTTAAAGAGAGTTAGAAAAGAAGCCTGCGTTCCGGTAGTGCCCTTACAGCCGAGTGGACGATAACGACCGAGTGCGAAGCGAAGCTCTTCATAATCCCAAACCAAATCCTGCGCCCACATGGCGAGGCGTTTTCCTAAGGTGACCGGCTGAGCCGGCTGAAAATGAGTGAAACCCGTCATTTCAAGATTTTTATATTTCAGCATCAGACTTCCGAGGATTTCAAGAATTGAAAGAAGTTTCGAGCAGACAAGCTCTGTCGCGTCCCGGAAAATGATGGCATCTGCATTATCGGTGATGAAGGCGGATGTTGCGCCTAAATGAAGGATGGGTTCAGCGAGAGGAGCTTTTTCGGCGTAAGCCTTCAGATGACTCATCACGTCATGTTTAAGTTTGCTCTCGATCGTTCGAATGCGTTCGAAGTCAATATCGGTTTTTGAAGCTTCAAGTGCTTTAATTTGTTCACTTGAAATCGGAAGTCCGAGTTTTCTCTCTTCGTCTGCCAAAATAATCCAGAGTTCCCGCCAAATCTCCGCTCGATTCCGCTCCGAAAATAACGACGACATGGATGAGCTTGCATACCGACTTGCAAGCATATTACGGTATTGACTGTAGATGTCAGTTTCAACACGACCATTACGATTTTGCTTTACTCGTTTCATCGCTCTTCTTTCTCTCGTCATGGTAGTAACAACCGGCACATCGATGCAAGCGTGGAGTCAACCAACTACACGAAGCAACTTACAAAAAAGTACGTCCGAGCGTTTAACAGTCGGACGCTCTGTTTTCATGGAAAGGGAAACCAAAATTTGAACGCTCTCATCCTCAGCATTTTACTGCCGTTAGTTCCTTCACCAGAACTTTTGTCTCAAAACTATCCTCTTTGGGTTGAGCAACTTAAAAGCTCCTCGCCCGATCTTCGTATCAATGCCCTTCAGAAATTGAGCGAGCTTCGTCAGGCAGAAACGCTCTCTAAAATGGCCAGACTACTTTCTGACTCCGACTCCGATGTCCGATTTACGGCCATCCGCCTTATAGGAAGAATTCAGACAGAAGAAAGTGCAAATTATTTAAAGGCCAATTTAGAAAAAGAAAAAGATCCTTATCTGGCTTCCGAAATCAAGCGAGACATTCGTTCGATCGAAGACACGATGAAAGCGGCTGAAAAGGAAAAAGAAAAAGCGGCAGCTTTAGCTGAAGAAAAAGCAAAAAAGGCTTCGTCTCCAAAGCTTGAAAAAAAAGCAAATTCAAAGTCGAAGGCAAATAACCCTTCTCCAAAAAAGTAAGCTAGTACCTCAGTGAAAAACGCTCAATTTTGCGAAGTCAGTTCCCTATGGATCCCCTCAAGCGACGAGAAGTCTCCGATTCGAGCTCATGAAGGAGCCTTTGGTGCTTTACAGTGGAAAAGATTTTTTAGCAAAAAAAAGAAACTCTTCATTGATTACTTGGTTTTCATTCCGCCTATTTTAATTTTAATATTTTTGATTCCCTATTTTTCTGCAGAAAAAGAAGCTTGGATAGATGCGACTCTCCTCTACTTAAGCGTTTTTTATTTAATCATGATTACACTTCCCATTCATATCTCTTCTGCCTGGAATGCTCGAAGTCGCTTACTGGGTCGTCTTTGTCAGCTCGATTTTTGGATCGGATTATTTCTCTTGTTTTCAGCAATCGAATATTTTTTCACCTGGCAAGACGGAAAACCTCAATTCAAAGAGCCTTCAGATCCCATGCCCATTGTCATTTTAAGTTTAGGAAGTTTTCTTTGGCTTCAGATTAAAAGTTCTGAGGCTCTTCTTTGGAAAAGACATTTTAAAGGAACCTTCAAAGATAAAAATTATCTCTGGCCTCAATTCGGAACGCCAGATCGAGAAGTTTTAAAATGGGAAGTCTTGCTTTTTGTGTTCGGTGTTCTGTTAGTTTCTGCAGTGGTTGTTGGGCTCCACTTGTCACCAGAACCGAGTTTTTTTATTGCAGCCCTCATTCCCCTTACCCTCCCTCAATTTCAATGGATCGTTAGTCAACTTCTTGCCAGAGCCGAACGATCTCAATTCATTTCACAAAAGTTTTCTCAATTTCGTAAGCTACGAAAAACAGATCTTTTTATTATTCATCAATGCGG
>JAQBPA010000196.1 GCA_028287765.1 Bacteriovoracaceae bacterium | reverse complement strand
TTTTTATTCCAAGCTCGGCTAATAGATACCAGCCAGCGGCATCGCGAGGGTAGTCATGGAGAAGTGTCTCTAAGGTGGCTCGAGCTTTCTCGGGCTTTCCGGATTTTTGATAAGCAGAAGCAAGTTGTCGACTCCAACTTGGAGGAACAACAGGTGTAGAATGAAATGCTTTTTCCATTTCGATGGCTGACGCTTTAAATCGCCCCTGTTTAAATTCTTGGTCCGAAAGAACGGCATAGTTCTTGGAAATCTTATCCATTTTTCTGCCCTCAGTTTCGAGCGGATCTTTTCCAGAAAAATCCCTTGCAAAAAATTGAACATCCGTGCGATCCGGAATTTTTGCGTTTAATAGAACATCGTTTAAAAACTTTTTCTGAAGTTCAGTCTCAGAAAGATGAGTACATTTTGAAAGCGCTTTTTCTGTACTTTGAAGTTCTCCAGCAAAGCGAACCAAATTGACTGCGCCACATTGTTGATCGAGCCATTTTACAAAGATAAGCGCTTCGATATAGGCGAGCTCGGCTTCTTCAGGATCTTTTCGATAAGGAAAAGGTTCTTTAAGCGTCTCTAAATTGAGCCATTTCTTTTTTTGTTTTGCTTTTTTGAAAAGACCCCACTGCGACGGCTCGAAATCCCAGTTCTTAATATAAGGATAACCTTGGTACATTTGAGCGACCCCTTCGTGGAGCCAAATCGGAATATAATCGAGTGTTATCTCACGAATAAGATAGTGCGTATATTCGTGAACGACCGTAATGCCCCACGGATAGCCGCCCGCCAGATTTCGCGGTGAGAGAATCATGAGCCGCTGCCCGAGCGTGAGCGCAATCGTTCCCGTCGCCTTAAACCTAGCCATACTGAGACCGGAGACCGCTGAGAAACTTTTGAGATCAGGATAAATTTCGATCGGTGTTTTTTTTCTGACGCCTCCTGCACTTCTAAAAATCGGATCAAGATCTTTATCCGCGAGTTCTAAATGTTCAAGAAGGGCGTCCACAATGATTTCATCGCGCGGATGTACCCAGGAAACGGCGAAGTGTCCTTTTTCTTTCGTTTGCACTTTTCCGAGCTGAGAAGTTTTAAAAAAATCGTCGAATGAGGGGAGGTCCGCGAGGAGAGGCTTATCAACCGCGATTAAAAATAAAAGGCTGGTAAAAAAAAAGCGTATCATCACGGAAACACTCACCGCTGAAGCATTTCTTCAAAATACTGCTCGTGACTCTTTTGAAATCGGTCTTCCACTTTTCTCTGCATCGATTCCATAATTTTTCGGCGACGTTCTTTCTCGACTTTACTCTCGGTGGCTAGGAGTTCAACCTTCTCGCGCGTCTCTTTTCCTTGCGATTGGCCTTGAGCCGCTGACTTCACTTGGTCTTGCATCTTCTTTTGAGATTCCATTGCCTTCTTTATGAGCTCAATCGCTTCTTTTTGATTGGTAAGGGCGTCGAAGCCTTTTCTTTCTCCGAGAGATTGTTTGGATGTGGTCATCCGATTACTGATTTCCTTTTCGTTTTGCTTTGTCTCCTCAGAACGAAACATCTGTTCCCACTCGGTTCCCTTCAGATCTTTATCAAATTCTTCTGTGCTCGATTCAAATTCTTGCCCAATTTTATCTTGGCCTTTTTTCAGATCATTGAATTCTTTTTGCAAGGCTTCAATCTTTTCAGGTTGAATGGGCTTCCATGTTTTGGAATTTTGAGCTTCTAGACTTTGTTGTTTCTCTTTTAAAACTTCTGTTTTTTTAGCGAGCGCTTCTTGCTTCTTTCGAATTTCATCCAACTTTTTTGTAAAACGCTCAGCACTTTGAATCGCACCCTGATCTAAATTTGATTTCCACTGATCAAGAGACCTCTCCATTTCTTTTGAAAGAATAGAGAGCTGATTGAGGAGAGACTCGAGTTCACGCATGGCTCCTTTATTATCGCCGAGCGCCATTTGCTTTTTGATATCTTCGATTTTTTTTGCGAGCGTTTCGCTTTCTTCAACTTGGGCTTCGAGGGCTTCTCGGTTAATGAGTTCATCCGAAGGTCCATTCGGAAGTTCGCGGATTTTCTTTTGAAGCTCTTCAAGTTGTTGTGCGAGCTTTTGGAAAGCTTCATCGAGTTCCTTACTATTTGGACTCAACTCACCCTTTTTAATTTTATCTAAGAGGCTTGAAAGCTGATTTTGACTCGACTTCAGAGAATCGCTCGTTGCTTCTATCTCGCCCGTTTTTTCTTGGAAAACCAGAGATAGGCCGTAAAGAATTTCTTTTTCAGTTCGCTGAATTAAATCTTTTGCTTGTGTGAAGTCCGAATCATATTTGGCCCAGTTTTTGATTCTCTCGCCTAGAAGCGTCAGCTCTTTTACAAAAGCGTTCATCATGGAAGGCTCGCCGACATCCGGATATTGAATTTGCTCCAAACGTTTTAATAATCCTTCTGCAAGTTTTTGATCGTGATCAGATTCCAGAAGATCAGCGAGAACATGCACCCACTCATCGAGTAAACTTTTTAAATCTGCAATTCGTTTCGCTCTCATGGTCTCTTCGTCAGCAAATAAAATGCTTACAGGACTCGAATCCGAAGATTTAAATTGATCGTACATTCGGAGATAAAGCTGATGCTGCCCACCTTTCCATCCAGTAAGCGAAACAAAAAAATCTTTTTTGAGATGACTGTCGTTCACCTCCCACTCCATCACTTTTTCTTCTGCATCGGAGGTGGGAAGACGATGTCGAAGCTCAACTTTTACAAGTCGAATGTCGTCACTCGCCGTAAGTTGCATCTCTAATTTGTCTTGATTGAGCGCCTGAATAGTCGCGGAAGGTGTATATTCACCATTCACTTTTACAAAGAGTACCCCTCTCGGTGCCTCATCGGGAATGACCTGAAGCGGAAAAAGCGACGATCGAGAAAAAAGAGTCCCGATGGCGTATTGCCCTCGTTCGCGAAGGGTCCATTCGCAGTATTCTTGGCACGGAGACATGATCCACGGCCGCCCGAGTTCTTTGATATAAATAAAGGTTTGAAAACTTCCAAACGAGGGCGACGCAAATCTTACAAACGATCCCTGAATTCCCGTGACCGCTCCCAACTCACGCTTCCAGGTCGAGCCTTCAAATGCCGAACGAATCTCAAAAGAAGTCGGCGTCCATTCCACCGTTTGAGCAGGCAAGCTCTGCGAAATAGTTTTTTTAATTTCTGCCGTCGCCATCAATGCGATAAAGACGAGAAGAATTTCATAAATGAGCGTGGGTGTTGGAAATAATGCATGCGCTACTTTGGGGAGTCTTCGATTCCAATATTGAATATGTGCATCCCGAAATTCGTTGGATTCGGATTCAGATCCAAGGCCATCTAAAAAATGGCCCACGGATCGAAGCTCGCCTCGATTTTTCTTCGAAGAAGAAAGCAATGTTTGCTTCTCAATGATCTCCCCCACTCGAGAAAGAGAAATGGTCGAGAGTTTTCGAATTTTTAATAAAGCACAAATCGAAATAAATACAAAACTCACCGTGAAAGAAAAATAAGGAAGATAAGCTAAATGAGGACGAAGCTTCGTTAAGCCTTCAAAAAATAGTGCTTGGCCAAGATAAGCTTGATAGAAAACGAGCGCGAGTAAAACTCCCCGCATCGTTATGGAGAGCGCGCGATAGAATTGGAGTCTTCTTTGTTCTTTTTGAAAGTAGGCTCCAATAGTCTTCATCAGACCTCATTTTAGAGTCTTTCAAGAACATCGTCGAGTTAGTAGCCCGGATGACTTTTTGGTCATCCGGGCTTCAAATTCTCTTGAGACTTTTTATTCTGCTGGCGGTGTGTCAGTTGGAGTGCATGTGCCACTAGCATCGATCTGATCACACGGAATTACCTTCGAGGTTTGATCAAAGGCCATAGGTGCCGTTAATTTAAACATCACTACAGTTCCGAAAATTAGCATCCATTTCATACCCGACTCCTTACAAGCGAAGCCTCTTGCGTCGCCTTATTACCCGTTTATTTGTTCTTTGACCCTCGATCATTAGGTTACCGCACCGCGTCATAGATAGGAATACCCCGACTAAATAGCTGTATTTTATTAGTTTATTGAAGATTTAGCCTAAAACTTTAGTTACATGCGTAATTTTCAGCCATCGACTGGGCCAAACAATAGTCTCGCTCGAACTGAAGTGCTGTCTCAAAATAATCCGCAGCCTCGGCCTTTCGGCTTAATCCGAGAGTGGCTCTGCCCAAATGAAAAAAAGCCCGACCATTATCCTTTTCGAGACCACAAGCCTTTTGAAGAGAATCAAAGGCCTCCCTATAATTCTTTTTTTCGAGCTGAATTTCACCCCGAATCATATACATGACCCCATTTTCAGGTCTGAGGTGAATGCCTGTGTCTGCGTCAGAAAGCGCTTCATCGAGCTTATTCAGTCTCGTTCGAATATAAGCGCGGTGGAGAAAGGCTTCCGCAGACTTTTGATCACGTTCAATGACCTCAGAGAAGATCTGCTCGGCTCCCGTAAGATCATTGGCTTCCAGTAGTTTTTGGGCCTTAAGAAACTGCTTTCTTGATTTCCAACTCATTGCACCTTCAATTTTGGGCTTTGCGGCGTTGAAACTCAATTAAATTTCGTGAAGTATGGGGGCGCTAAGTCC
>JAQBPA010000195.1 GCA_028287765.1 Bacteriovoracaceae bacterium | reverse complement strand
TCAAATCGTTCAAAAGGCGGTTTCCGATATCCCAGGTCAAATCGTTCCCTTTTATGTCAGCTCAGAGCATTTCGGTATTCATTCGCTCAAACCTTTTCATTCATCCCATCAACCGAAGATTGAAGTTGAAACCGTCAGACTTGATGAAACGCTAGATAAGCTCAATATTCAAAACGTAAGTTTTCTAAAGGTCGATATCGAGGGTGCAGATCTTCTTGCGCTGAAAAGTTTTGATTTCAATCGATTCCGGCCGCCTGTCGTGATGTGTGAATTTATGGATGCACGTACCCAGTTGCATTTCGGATATACTCATCATGATATCGTGAATTTTATGAGCAATTTTGGATATTCAACCTATGTATCAGAATGGTCTCCCGTTTTGGAATACGGCCGAAAAGGAGAAACCACTTCGAGTTTTCAAGAACTTGTTCGTTTTTTACCCTGGAAACCCGATCTATCTCCAGTTTGGGGAAATCTTATTTTTGTTCCACACTCTGAGGCAAAAGCTCTCGAGTTATGCTATCGGCGGCTTGTTTCTAAGGTGAAGTTGCTGAGTTCTTTGAGGTCCGTTCCTTTTCTCAGAAAGGCATATCAAATGACCAAGCGGATTATTCAAAAACGGAATTGAGCATCACCTTTTACGGTCCACATTAATCTTTCAGCGGGTAAACACCTTTTAAGGGCCTATTTAGCTGAATCCAACTAAGATTTTTTCCTGTGAGGCAACAGATTGAAATGCTACACCTATAAGCAATGGCGGTTAAAAGAAATGAGATCAATCTCCTCGAGATTTGGGAGTTAATTAAAAAAAGACGCACTGTTTTTTATTCTATCGTCATCCTGTTCACTTTTGGGGGGCTTATCTTCAGTTTGGTCCTGCCTAAAACTTATAAAGCGAAGGCTGTGATTCTGCCAGTTACCTCGAGTCAAGACGGACTTGGTGGTGGGCTTAAAGATCAACTCGGAGCACTTGCTGGCCTTCTCGGTTCAGCAATGGAAACAGGTAGATCAAGTTCAATGAAAATTTTGGTAGCTGTTCTTCAAAGCCAAAACGTTGCTGAACGAGTGATTCAAAGGACCCATCTTGCCGAAGTTTTATGCCCCCTTGCATCGCTAAAAGACCGCCATCTCACTCCCGAGCAGACTACCGCTCTTCAGCTTGAACTTGCCTGGCAAACCTTTTCTGGAAAAATTACTATCCGAGAATCTAAAGAACTTCCCACGATCACGGTTGAAGCTGTTTTCGAAAATCCAGAAACGAGTGCAAGGGTTGTTGAAGCCTTTTTAGAAGAACTTCAATTTTATTTGAATAACAATGCCGTCACTATTGCCAAACGGAACCGTATTTTTATCGAAAAGAGACTCGCTGAAAACAACGCGCAGCTCCTACGCGCTGGAAAGGAGTTGGCTGAGTTTTATCAGAGGAATCGAATCTCGACGTCTTCAGGTTCTATAGACGTGCATATCGACGAGGAAAACATCTCAGACCGCACAGACAGTAAGAGTGTAGACTCAGAAAAGAATTCGAACATTGTCAAAAATGTCCCGCAAAAAGTTTATTACGAACACATTGCTTCTCAAAAGGAGGTTCTGAGGGCGGTTAACAGCCTTTTGTCTACACAAAAGGAACTCGCTCGAATCGACGAAGTCAAAGAGGGCCTGGCTTTTCAAGTTATTGATCCGCCGAAGCCGCCGCCTCTGAAGTATGGCCCGAAGCGACTGTTAATTTGTTTACTCTCTCTTCTTTTAGGAAGCCTATGCGCTCTGATCTATGTTTATCTTGCAGAAAATTTTTCAAATTTCAGAAAAGCAAAAAATGTTTATTCGGAAGAAATTCGCTCACGCACAGCCCAGTAACATGTCTAATGCCTAAAGATCGCTACAGCGGATAGCCCAACCCCAGCAAGAGTTGTCATTAATGTAATCCAAAATTCCGGGCCTAGTTTATCTTCGCCAACTACAAGAGTATCTCCAGGATTAATCGAAAGCTGAGTATTAATATCTGTTTTAATCTGATTACCATCGGATCGATAAATAATAAGATCATCACGGCCCAATCGAGAAAGCCCTCCAGCCATCGCAACGTATTTGCTCAGTCGATGTTGCGGAACAAATGGAAACTTACCAGGAACCTTCACGCCTCCGAGCACAAACACTTCAGAAGTGTAAGAAGGAAAAGCCATATGGTCATTGGGGAGGCTATCGACCGAATTATCGAAATCGTTATGGATTGTGAATTTATGAGGACTCGTAATGCTATCGCCATCTTGAAGTTTGAAACTTTGAAGTTCATCCTTTGAATTATTTACTTTAAAAACTTTTTTCTGATTCGTTTCGTCGTAACGAATCACAGTGAGAGGAACTCCGTTTGCGAGACCGACTGTAAAATTACCACCGAGTTCAATAACGTCCCAAAGGCTGGTTGTTTTACTTGGGCTGATTTCGTAAACACCCGGATATTTTACAGTTCCTTGGAGCACAGCGGACGCTAGCTTACGGGGAACGAAAACGACGTCATTTTCTTGAAGAAATGGATTTCCCTCGAGTCCACCTTCTCGATTTAATTTAATTAAATTAATTACTTTCGGTGATTTCTCGTGTCCGCGCCTAAGCTCAATTCTTGTCTCACTCGCTTGAGAATTAATTC
>JAQBPA010000093.1 GCA_028287765.1 Bacteriovoracaceae bacterium | reverse complement strand
CCCAATTCTCGTGCTGATTTTGCAAAATCCATTACGGATTCGAATTTGTTGAGGGCAAGCTCAAGCGGATCTCTTGAGATATTCAGACTTTTAGCGGCGCTCAATTTTTCCTGATATGTTTTAGTGTCATTGAGAATATGCCCTTTAATGGCGTCATTGTTGTAGAGAATGCCAATTTTATCAAAATCTTCATGCGAGAATTCATTGCGATGGCTCTCCGCATATGTTTTCAGTCGATCGTTTTGATAAATTAAGCCAGTTGAATGACAAGAAAAACAGGAGATCCCCCCTTCGACAATATTTTCGGGGCGAGAAGGATCGAGCACAATTTTTTTTGAGGCTGTATCAATGAGTTCTGCCTGCTTATTATAAAGGGCATAGGCTTGCATTCCATTGGGCAATTGGAAAATTACTTCACCACCATCCGGAGAAAAATCTAGTGGATGAGAGAAAATAAAATGGGAACCTTTGCTATCTTCAAAGTCGTGACTCAACCAGAAAGATCCATAGTTTCCTTTGTGGTATTCAATGACTCGATTGTTGAGCGAAACTCCTGATTTTAACAATCCCGTCCGAATAATTTTATTCTTTTCTCGGTCTCCTTTTAGGTCTACCCCAAGTTGTTCTTCCAACTCTAATCGGGTTTTCGGTAAATTTAAAATCTGATAATAAATGTGAGATCGAATCGCATTCGAAACGAACCAATCTGCGCGGGCGACTGGAATTTTTGATCCGATTTCAACTTCAAAGGCATCTTGAAGTTCTGGAGTTTGGGAGAGATTTGGCAGAGTAAAAGGATTTTGACTCTGTAAAGCGTCCCAACTTTTTCGCGTCCATCCGATTTTTAGCATATTAATTTTTAAAATAAGCCCCCGAGAATCGACTTTTTCCGGAATATAAATGTTCTTCGCCCAGCTCAGACTATTGACGACTTTAGAAACGGCTTGTCGATAAACTTCCAAATCACTTTCTGTCGAATTTTCTGGCAAACTTGAAAGCGTGATGTAGCGGTACCACTTTCGGAGCTCCGGAGCCGTCGAGATGATATCATTTTGAACTGCCAAAAGAGTTTCTGCTTCCCAGGAATCGTTTGAAGGAAGATTCGAAGAAGCCGCCGCCGTCTGAGCCACATCGATTTGTGCCTTTGCGCTGGATGGCTTAGGCTTAAGGGATCCGATCCAATCATAGATAAGTTTTTTATTTTCCTCCGAAAGCGGATCTCCACTTGCCGGCATTTCGTCAGACAGTACTTTTTGATAGAGAATGGAACGTTCTGGTTCTCCAGGAATAATTTTTCCTTTTTGAATTAGATTTTCAATTTCTAAAATTGAGCCAAATTTCCCCTTATCGGCACCATTACAGCCATGACACTTAAAACATTTATCATTGAGGACTTCATGAACTAAGTCATGATTCGGATTTTTAGCGTAATCGAGCTCAGGTACTGAATTCGTAACTGATTGCGCAAACAGATTCAACGTCGCCACCGGAAATAGAACGGAACTCACTATGAGCCGTGAAAACAATCTGAACATCCACTTTTCTCCTCGAAGTGATATGAATGCAAATTCTATGCCAAAGCATTCTGCCCAGAGGGTCATTAAAACGAGAGCAAGCACTTAGGGGGAGTCATCTCACACGATTTTGTGGGGTGTGCATGTCCCTCAATTGTTATAGAATTGGGTGGTACGAAAGTAAGAGAGACGACGCAACAACCGACGTGATTGATTCGAGCGGTTGGTTTCATACAGGCGATCGTCTTTACGAAAGAATTCAACGAATAATCGACGAAACCAACGCCACGCTTCCTAGATATTCGACAATCGAACATTTCAAAATTCTGCCACTCTCTTTTACAATCGAAAGCGGCGAACTCACGCCCACATTAAAATTGAAACGAAGGGTGATTCAGGAGAAGTATCAATCGATCATCGATTTAATGTATGCCAGTACCAAGGGCGAAGGCGCGAATCTGTAGGTGATCGCCCTTTTTTTTACGAGACATCCGTATCCCACACCTTTTCAAATTCGGCGTCCTGACACGTTTTAAGCCAAAGCGAGCGGTTTCACTGCTGGCATATAACTTGCATCTTTTTCTGTCTGAAGAGGAACTTGGCGATGCGATGGCTTACGATCATTCTATTATTAATTTCTGCTAGAACTTGCCTTTTTGCGCAGGATTCAGATCAGAAGCTTTTGCCTCAGGAACTTTCAAATTACTTTATGGAACGACTACTTGAAGATGCTGAGATGATGGATGCGGGGGGTCTAAAAATTTTATTTGAGACGAAACCGGAAGGGATTTTTCTAACCGGGCACATCTACGATAAAATTATGTTCATTTACCGCAATCCTTCTTATAAAAAATTATATCATAGAAGAAAATGGGATAATCGTGATGAGCTTGATCGTAACCGAGAACTTCTTAAGAGTGTATTAGCGTCGAAAGAGTACGAAGCTCTTCCTGGTCAAATTGATTTCCACATTCGATATGGGAAGTCTGGTACTACCGAATCGAAAGCCCTATTTGAAACGCTTAAACAATATGTTCAATTTCTAAGACAGGGAGCGATTTATCACAGCTATTTTGATGCAAAATATTATATGTCCTCTATTGGGAGGAAATTTTCTTTCTTGGTATCAGCACTTATTTCTTTGGGAGCGTTGACCGCCTATTATAAGGATTTTGATTTACTGCCTCATCCCATTCCAATCGCCGTTTTTACTGGAGGCACCTTTTTGGGAAGATATCTGGCAGGACTCCTAGTAGGACCGTTTAGGCAACGGTCCGATTTCTTGGTTCATTCGGATGATACAAATTACGAGGCAGACAAAGTTCGAGCCAAATACGACGCCGCAATAACAAAGCTTAATACTATATTTGAAGAGAGGGGCTATGAGACCAAAGATCCACTTGCAACTTTTCTTCTTCTTCGTGATAAATTGAATCCCGCAGAGGCGCATGAGTCGACGACTTTCGGTCCCAGTCTTAGTTCCGTGCCGCGCCTCATTAATCGACGAGATTACTTAGTGAATACAATCGATTTGATTCGATTGGAAATTCGCGAAAATACTCCACGACCAGAAGATCTTCAAGTTGGCTCGCCGAACTCTATTGAAAACATAAAAAAAACAAAGCTCCTTCAAGACTTTCAAGAAGAATTGAATGCCTTGAAGACTAGATTAGAAGATTTAAAAATAGAAAATAAAAAACCGGAGACCTATGAGATCTTTGTCGGGGATCTCGCATTTTCCATCACTGAAATTCAAGGTGAACTTGAAAAATTGGCAAAGGAAAATGGAGTTCTAGAAATCGATCCCGCCGTTTTTTTGTCAGCCGATCATGAAGCAATAGCGTACAATCGTTTTTTAAATACGACTCCGGGAATTCGCAGCAGTCGATCCAGTAGCATGGATCTTCCTTTAGACTCATGGTCAAAAGATATTTATGAAATTATGGTAAACAATGAAGGTCATCTTCCGGGGGCGAGTGCTATCGTTCAAAAAACAATTGATGGCCTCAACAATCAAACATCGGCCAAAAACGTTCCAATCTCAATCAGAACTACTTGGGAGACTATGACGGGCGGCCCAGATGGCAAAGAGATTGGCCTCAAAGTTTTTACGATTGATTTTTTCAATTCAGCTCTCGGTTCTCTCTTAAAGTTGAACGGTGCTATTAAAACGACCGAAGTAAATACAATTTCGGCACAAACATTAATTTCTAATCTACAGGTATGTGACAATGCACTTCAAAAACTCGCACAATTTCAGCCTTAAAGCCCTACTATTTCTAGTAGCAAGCTTTACCTTTTGTGATCAGACGATCGCACTCGACAAAAACGATTGCGAGGTTTGGCTTGAACGTATTGGCATTTGGAAAAATACTGACACTCAGTTTAAGCATTCTCTTTCATCGTTAGTAGATACCTATAATAAAATTTCAAAAGATCGGGCCGACAAAGCGATTGGCGAAGTTTTTTCTGAAAACCCAGATATTACATCGGCGCTTCAGACCGTCTTGAGTTTTGCTCGCATTAATAAAGTAACGACTGACAGCCAGCTCAATTTGAATGCTTTTCCCATTCGCCTTCAAAAGTTGAAAAAAGCATTTATCGCTGCTGAACCTGAACTTATAGAAGCTTCGAAAGGGGCCCTATCAATTTCTGCGACATTGCTAAGTTCGCCGCCGGCAGATTTAACTGTAGAAATTCCAGTAGCTCCTCCTGTGACTGAGAGCAAAGAGCTTTCTTCGGACGGTAAAAATAATGAGACAACAATATTACCTGATCAAAAAATCGATGTAGAAGTGGATTTAGCCAAGCAGGAAGCCGAAAGACTCAAAAACGAACGTCGAGCTCAAGACGAAGAGCGAAAAAAATGGAGCGATTTATTCGAAAGGTTTTCGAATTTAAACAAAACTTTAGAAAGTTATTCGCACCTTGACGGAACGCCTGTTCAAAAACCAACAGAAAAAGATAAAGCCGCGCTCGAAAATATTTTCAAATTTAGAGAGTCACTCTTTCAAGCTTTTCACAGTCGCGAGTTTTTAAATTCGTGGCTTCCCATTTATTTAATAAAAGGCGGCCCAGTCTTAATAGTTGGCGAGGGTTCCGGTGGTAAAACGACTCTAGCAGATGCAATTGCAAGCTCGTTCAGAGTGAATGGAGAAAGCAACTGGGGTTCTGTGCAATTAAAACAGGAAATGAGCACGGCAGAAATCATCGGTATTCCTCCGAAAGCAAACCTCGAAGCTGGCAGTACAAAAATCGACGCAAATCAAACGGTATTTTCTAAGAAGATGGTTGTCTTAGATGAGTTTTTGAGACCAAAACTTTCGTCGCTCGAAGATCTTCTTGAAGTTTTCGAAAAACTTCAGCTTCAGGGCCAACCCATAGCCGCGCGCTGGTTTTTTCTTCCGACAAATGTCTATTTGCCGCAACTAACTGCGAGGGATGTTAATCAAGAGCGGAATCCGTTTCTGCAAGGGATCCACCACGCCTATGGTCCTCTTTTCAGCAGAATTGGTGATGTCGTTTTAATTTCTAAAGGAATCACAGATAAAATGGCAACCAGCCTTCTGAATGGGCGGAGAGATCAAAATAATTTTTCGACTTATTCAGAGGACGATATTAAAGCGCTCCAGAGCATAGCTGACCAGGTTACTTTGCCAGCTTCTGTCGAAAAAACTGTTAAAAATATTCTCTTCAATATGGAGATGGAAATTTCCCAGAAGGCCAGTGCTTCTGTTGAAAAATACATTAAAGATAAAGAGCGAGACGGCGTGATCAGTGCTTATCCACTTTCACCCACAAAACTTTTTGATTCGAGAACTTACATCCAAGTGGGTCGCTATCTTCGAGCATTTGTTGCCATTGATTGGGTGAAGAAGAATGGGGCGCGACCTTTACAGATCACCTCAAGCGACTTAATACATCTTGAAGATGCGCTCACGACGATCGCAGCGGGTGATAGTGAACTCGCTGAAGATTTAAAACTTGCAAAAGCGGGGCATAATCTTAAGTTGGAGGCACAGATAAATACTATTTTCGTGGAACGAGCAGCTGCAAGACAAGCGATTGAAACATTTGTAAAGGCGCCGGAGGCAGCGGCCACTCAAAAAGTCGAGGAATTAAAAAAGAAAATCGATCAGCTTGCCACAGGCAAACTCACTTATGAAGCGACTACAAATCTTCTGAGAGATCTTCAGCAATGGATAAAAGACAAAGGCGATTCTCATTCAGAGATCCTCGTGCTCACCGACGTCCTTAATTCTCTTCGTGCGCTTCACGAAAAAATTAAGCCATGAGACATATCACTTTTGTTGTGTTACTCGGTTTTTTTTTAGCAGGGCAGTTCACTCTGGCCGAGCCCCCGTCTAGAGGCCAGCGTTGCGTTACCGCTCTCAAAGAAGTTTCTGCTAAGTCAAAAGAAAATGTTAAGGTTCTTGTTCGAAAAATTCTCAGTATTTTTCGTAGCAAAGATAGCAAATCAAAATTTTTAACGAATGCAAATCAAACTCGTTCAGATTCTCAAATGGATCAAAACGAGAAAACCGATCGATCGCCCGCAGATTTGGAACCCTTACGTGAGCCAAAAAAGTCTGATCAATATTCTGTGCGGCACTTAAAAATGGATCAAAGTAAAAAAGATCAGGAGCCCAGGCGAACTATTTCAGCTGTGACAACCGCACGCGCCCGTTGGTTCGATTTAAAAACTTACGATCAAATTAATACTCAAACCGCGATGCTTGAACATCATACTCCCATTCCGCGCGCACGCGGTGAAATCGAAACTCATTTATGGATGCTCGACGATTCTGTAATGATTCCGTCTGGATTCATACTCGATTCACAAGATTTTACAGAATCTGTTATTCCTGTCGCTCAACTGACAGGCACACAAGTCGGGCGAAAATATAATTTGAGAAATGCGATCGATCTGGAACTGTTGCCTGAGCAACTTGAGGCATTCACTTATATCGATGATCCGCTCACCCTTTCGGATCTGCCAGATCGGATTCGTTCTGATGTCGTGCTGCTGCTTTCTCAGCAGAAGCTTGAAAAGTTGTCGGACTGGGAAGTGGCCGCAAGAGTAGTAAGGCTAATTAAAGAAAAATATTCGTATACGAAAGATTCCTCTGATCAATCTTCTTTGAGAGGTTTTATAGCCAAAGAATGCGTGCAATGTACGAGTGATACTCTTATTTGGATGAGTATTCTTCGTTCTTTTTTCAAAATTCCTTGTGTAGCGAAGTCAGTCGCTGCAGCGCACGAAGACACAGAGCACCCTGGACATTGGGTTCGAGTTTTGAGTGAGGGACAACCAGATCATATGCTCGGCGTTGCTTACGATCGACTACAAAAAAAATGGAAAGAATTTGATCCGCAGCCACCAGCAGGAGACGAAGATGGAAAACAAGATCCTCGATTTAAAAAAGCAAAGGATCCCGAAGAAGAAATAAGCAAAAACGAAAAGCCAGAGAAAAAAAAGGAACAATCTGCGCGTGAGAAGACGGCAGGGGATGATTTGCGGGATCGAAAGAATAAAGATCTTCAAAAAACACTATTAGACACGCTTTGGCATACGGCCCTGACTAGCGCTTCAACTCCCGATGAAATGCAAAAAGCTTTAGTTGAGTTTAACCGCTTCGCCGAAGGATCGGTATCAGACTTTAAAATTGAAACATCTAAAAAATTATCTTCGCAAATTTCTTCACTCGAAGCTCTGGAACAACTAAAAACCTGGGAACAGCTTCTCGAAGAAAATCCGGCAGGCTCAAAGAAGACCGAA
>JAQBPA010000146.1 GCA_028287765.1 Bacteriovoracaceae bacterium | reverse complement strand
AAAGTGAATTCGATTATCCAAAAAACTCAAGGCTCGGCGGTAAGACGATTAAGTCTCGCTGAAGAACTCGGACTTTCTAGACCCGGCGGAACTGCAGCGGATTTTTCGAAGCCCACTGAAACTCATTTTCAGAGTAAGGTTGCCGCAGAACTTTGGCTGAACATTGGTGGAAAAGATTTTCGCTTGGTTGGAAAAACGATTCGCATCGGTCGATCGGAAGATAACGATATCGTTCTCGACCATAAAAGCTGTTCACGTTATCACGCGATTTTAACTCTTCACAAAGACCAAATCATTTTAGAAGATTTAAAGAGCCGTAACGGAATCAAAGTAAACGGTACTCCTGTAAAGAGAGCCGAGCTGAAAGACAATGATGAAGTCCAAGTGGGGGATCTTCCTGGCGTATTTTTTCAGAGATCCAAATCAAATCCCCGAAGTTCTTATTTAAAAATTCCGCTTCTTCCTGAATCGATTCGTCGAATGCTTGAAAGAGCGATGACTTCGAAAGCGGTTGAATCTTTTAATGAGCTCGACTCGAAGCGAAAAAAGATCGTTGTCGGAGCCGCGATTCTTTTGCTCGTCGGATTTTTTATGATGCTCCCGAAAGGCAGAGCCATACGACTGCCTTCAATCGACTCAAGGACTTCGTCACTCGCCGCAGAATTAAAACCATCCGACAGAAAATCTTTTGAAAGATGTCTCGAAGCTGAAGACTTAGGAAATTTTAGACAAGCGACAGCCTGTTTTAGAAATCTAGCGCAAACGGCAGACGTTCAAGTTGCTCTTCAGAGAATTCAAAAACGACAATCCGATATGTCGGAACGTCGTTACAAAGAAGGTGAGCAAGCGTTCGCCAATTATTACTACGATATTGCGATGGAGAAGTGGCAAGAAGTCTTGCTCGTCTCTGACGATAGTTCTGAATTTCGTTTACAAGCCATGCGCGGTTTAAAAGACGCAGAAGAAAAAATGAAACAGAGATAAATAATAGATGAGCGATAACCAATCATTTTTAAAAATGCTCGGTTTTGACGAAGCCCACGAGGCTCCGAAAGAAAACTTATTGCCTGAAGATTTATCGCCCGAAAATTCTGATTCTAATACTGCATCTGCCACAGAATGGGATCTCAACGAAGCTGAGGCTCGCGAAAACGCAGCGTCCGATGAAGCGAATGTGAACGAGGCCGCAAAAGATTTTTCTGCAGAACAAGAAGGATGGGCAGAGAGCGCACTCGATGATTTACATAAGCAGGAAGAAAATACTCAGACAAACGAACCTATCGAAAATGAACCCACACAGACCGAAGCTTTGCATCTCGATTCAAACGAAGTTACGCAGGAAGTAAGCACGGCCGATATTAGTCACACCGAATTAAATACAAGCCTCTCTGTTACGCCGGTGCGAATCGAAGCGCGACCCATTAACGGTGAGCATACGGTAGTTTACACGGACGAAGAGGCGGGCGGCCGCACGAATGAGTCAACGAAGACTCATAAAACCACGGCCGAGGATTCCGCTGTTTTACTTACAAAAAGTATTCGTGCGAGAATGAAAGCCATTACAAAGTCGACGATTATTTTTAGTTCGGATTCTTCTGAAGCCGAAAATAAAACTGCACATTTTAATTACGACGAAGAGGCTGCAGGCTCCCGAATTGTTCTTCTTGAAGGAAAAGCGAATACGAGAGCTCTACACATCAGCGAATTTCCGATTCGCTTTGGTAGAGATCCGACGAACGAGCTTGTGCTCGATGACGTAAACGTTTCCCGTTTTCACGCAGAGATTCAAAACCAAGACGGTGAAATTCATATTGTAGATCTAGGCAGCACAAACGGAGTTAAAGTGAACGGACTTCTCGTGCACGATCACGTTTTAAAACTGCACGACGTCATTCAAGTGGGAGATAGTCTCTTAGAATATTTGCCATCAGGGGCGATTTCAAAAGGAGTGCCTCAAACGTCAGCCATGCAGGAGACCTCGTCAGGCATTGGGCGACAATCAAAGAGACGACTTGTTTTTGTGGGAATTTTTGCAGTCATTTTGACGGCAGCGTTTTTTTTGTATGGAAGGCGCGGAGCGATTTCGGAGGGCGCTAAAAATCTACCAATGAAAATCGCTGGAGAGAGTGCGGCCACGGAAATCGAAAATATCCGAGGCCAAATGGAAAAGCAGTTTCAAAAGAAAGTTTCAGAACTTCCCCCAAACGAACTAAAAAAAGCATTCTTAGATCGAATAGAAAGCTCAAATATTTCGAAGCTGATTCCGGAGGGTCTGAAGGTGAATCTCAGCTCGCTTCCCCCGGTTGTTTTTAAATCGTTGATTGAAGAGCCCAAAATTATTTCTGAAGTGGTTGAGCGCGGAGCAAATGCTCAGGCACTCGATTATGTTTTGAGAGAGCGACTCAATCGAATGATTGAAAAGAACAATTATCCAGACGCACTAGCCTTGGCGGAGTTTTTGATTTTAAGTACGCCGCAAGATCAATCGCTGCAACAAGCCATCTCCCAGCTGAAGCAGGCATTAAAAAAAGGCGGAGATCCAGAGCCGATATCAAGAGGCTATGCGGATCTTACCGACTCTGAAAAAAAGTTTTACGAATATACGGATCTCTACGATCGAAATTACGAGGAGCTGATGCTAGAGAAAAGATATCCGCAGGCACTCGCTTTCGCGAAGCTCGTTCGTCAAAAGATCGGTGAGTTATTAAAACTGGATGCTTCATTTGAAAGAGTCGGTCGCTCAGAAATTGAAAAATGGGATCGTCTCGTCGCAAAGACTGAATCCAAAAATCATATGGCAGAGAAGAAAGTCGAAGAGGATCATACCGCAAAGGTGAAGGGCGATGAAGATATAGAGTCGATTAAGCTTCATCTTAATTTGGGAGAAGTCGCAGAAGCCAAAAGCGGAATCGATGCATTTATAAAAAAATATCCCGAGCATCCAAGAATGGCAGAAGTTTTGACTTTCAAAAAAGAAATTCAAAGTGGCCTTGAAAAATCTTTCGCAACCACACGTACAACGGTGGATCGATTCGTGAGAACAGAAAGCTATGAAAACGCCTGGAAAGAGCTCTATCGATTTTTAGATATCATGCCAACACACGCAGAAGCTCTTCAGTTGAAAGATGAAATCGAAAAAGTGACAATGCCAAAAGCAAGTCAGTATTACAATCAAGCACGTGTTTACGAATACGAAGCCGACGATCTCGTAGCGGCGGAACAATATTATAAAAAAGCCCTCGATGTTTCAGATCCTCGATCCGAGCTCGCAAAAAAAGCAAATCGCAGGTACGCGGATGTTAAAAGAAAAAATATCCAGTAGGATGATACTGA
>JAQBPA010000133.1 GCA_028287765.1 Bacteriovoracaceae bacterium | reverse complement strand
AAACCTGAAGAAGCCGGAGGGTTCCGATTAGAAAATCCTTGGAAGGTGGGTGCGCCAATTTA
Organism: Bacteriovoracaceae bacterium; assembly: GCA_028287765.1. Taxonomy (GTDB): domain Bacteria; phylum Bdellovibrionota; class UBA2394; order UBA2394; family UBA2394; genus JAQBPA01. The sequence continues at coordinate 2,849 of JAQBPA010000133.1, read as the reverse complement.
ACTTTTTGATCGAGAAGATCTAACCATGGCATAAAGGTATCGCGCCGACCTGTTTCACCTGTTTTAATGACGTTAAAATAATACTGAAGACTTTTTCTCCACGCCTCTAAAGCAGGTGGGTCATTTTCTTGTTCTTTCATATAATGATTCAGAACGTTTTCGGAGATCACTCCGTATTTCGTATGTTCTAGATGAACGAGCCTCTGTAGCTCTGAATAATTATGAAAGTTAAAATCTAAAATCCGTGGTTCTGAGGCAAGAGTAAGACTTGAACTCTGTTCATCTGTTCCTTTTTTTTTGAGAAACGCGGCAAAGGTTACTCCCGAACCAAAGGGACTTTTTTGCCGAATAGAAAATAAAATTCCCTGACCTTCTGACGCCTCCTCCATCAGAGAAGCTTGAACATCTTGGAACTTTTGAATGGGTTCGAGCTCAAACGGATGACGAGCAAAAACATCAACCGGTAAAATATGTTTCGGTGAAAGCTCTATATAAGATTCCGGATTTTCAAACCGTGTTCGCTGGTGAAATAAAATAATTTTTCCGTCGACGACTGCGATCGATTCGTAACGTCCAGAAGTTTTGGAAAGAGAAAACTCTCCCAAAATACCTTGCGAGGTCTCTCCCGCCAGAACATTTCCTTTGATAGCGAGCTTCCAGTTTCCGTCTTGATCACCGAAATAAATTCCGGGCTCCCGTTGAGAGCCGCCCACATTATCGGGGCGGACGACGAGATAAGGAGTTCGGCCGTCATGAATACTCTGATGAATATGCTCGCTGTTTGCTAATACCTGCACGCTTAGGCAGAGCCCAAGCATTGCTGATAAAGTTTTAGTCATCAATTTTAATCTGATCCTCAAACCGAAACCCCCCGAGTTTCTCGATTCGTTAAGCTAAGCTCACTGCCCGGCCAAATTTTTGCTTCGAGTTTTTTCAAGCTGTTGCTTAAATTCTAATGCCATCTGTAAACTTCTTTCGTTGTAGCCAAGTGAGCGAACCATATAACTAGCAAGCCTCGAGTAACGACCCGCGATATCAGAATCGCCCTTTCGAGTGCGGCCGTAATTCGCAAGCGCATCCCACGAAAACCGTTCGGATTCTTTCGAGGCCAACATTTTATTGATCGCATTCAGCAATCCGTCGTGCCGAGCTCCTGTACCATTTCCAGTTTGTCCGTACTGCACGTGAAAATTCATCACTTCTGTCGCTTCAAGAGCGCGGCCTCTCGACCTTCGATAAAAATCTTTGACCGTATTCAATCGAGCAAAATTGATATCTCTCGGTTTACGTCCTGGCATTGTGTACCGGGTTGCATCTCGATCCTCACTTTGCGCAAGGAGTTCGAATTTAATTTCGTCGTAGATTTCGTCGACAGCTTCTTTGCCTGAGCTCATCGCCTCGTTCACATCCGATTCAATCCATTCGACGACGAAAGCTTTTCCAATCGCAACGATTTTATGCATCCAGTCGAGTCGCGTAGCTGCGTCCGGATAAACAATCGCGCCGTCTTGAAGAAGCTGATCAAAAGTTTCGAGTATGATTGAAGGAGTGAGAGTATTTTCGTTCTCAGGCTTGCGAGCAGTAGCAATAGCTGTTGTCAGCCAATCATACGCTGCATGCCGATTTGAAATTCCTAAACTTCCTTCTTGAAGAAGTTTGCTGAGCTCCTTCAATTCTAAGCGCTCATCCATTTTGACATTGAGATTTCCGGTGAGCACCTTAAGTCGCGAAATAAAATCCGAAAAAATTTGATTTCTGATGACACCAAATCGGCCTTCTTTTTCTGCGAGAGCAACGTCGGTAACAATTCGCGTAGAAGCGATCACGTACGCCATAAAATCAAGTGCATGGGGTGCAACTTGAACTGGCGGATCATTGGGGCCGGACTTAAAGGCAATGGCATATCTTCTCTCTGGACCGATGAGACCTTCGCCATGCATCGGAATCGGATAGAGATCATTTAATTTTCCAGGAACCCAGGAGGCACTTGATTCAACAGATGATTCTCCGTCAGCGGCTTCTTTGCTCGAAGGACCATCGAGCTTTTTCATCAGAAGAGTTTTTTCTCCGTTCATGAGAAGCATCGTTTTTGCGATTTCCCATGGCTGAAAAGATAATCGAAAGGGAATTCGACCCGCTCGATCTAAGTGAGCGTGTGCGGTGCCTTCTTTCATTTTATCAATCGACTGATCATTTCCCGCAGCAGCGATCACGATATCGAGAGGCACGTCGGGCGATCCACCGCGTTTCATTTTGCGACTTTGAATGACTCGCAAAAGTGTGTCGCGAAACTCCGGGGGATTCCGTGGATACTCATCCAGAATTAACATTCCACCTTGAGCCTGAACGATCGCGCCGTTTAAATGATAGGCAAACGGATCGGCTGGACCAAAATCAGTAATTATATACGGATTCTCAGCAGCGAAAACTTCGTGATACTGAATGTCTTTTCCTTGTGCATCCAAGACGACGTAGTTTTTTCCTCCCGGGATACGAATAATTTCTACATGTTGATCGAGAGCATCAACGTACTCTTGATTGGTAAGACCTTTTCGTCCCTTGCCTTTAAGATTGGCGTGGTGATCCAGAATAGCGTTAATAATTTTTTCGGTTTGTTTATCTATTTTTAAATGAGGAAGAGGATCTACACCCGACACTTGAATGGCTCTTTTTCTCGCAAAATCGATGACTTTTTGTTGAGTGTCTGGAGGAAGCAGAACCAGCGGAGAATACACAACATCAAGCTCTCTCGGCACGTTGGAATTTTTTTCTGGCCCTCGAAGATAGGGATAGAGTTCTTTGATCTCAGCGAGATTCTTAAATCTAAATGAATAGAGAAAATAATTTGG
>JAQBPA010000128.1 GCA_028287765.1 Bacteriovoracaceae bacterium | reverse complement strand
TGCGATCATTCAAGTAAGTGACGGCATCATGGTTGCTCGCGGTGATTTGGGTGTGGAATGTCCGATGGAGCAAGTTCCCGCCCTTCAAAAAGAAATTATTCATGCGGCGAATAAGGCTGGAAAATTTGTGATTACGGCCACTCAAATGCTTGAGAGCATGACGTCAAAGCCGAGACCCACAAGAGCCGAAGCGTCGGACGTCGCGAACGCGGTTCTCGATGGTACGGATGCTGTAATGCTTTCTGCTGAAACAGCCTCAGGTGATTTTCCTGTTGAGAGCGTAAAGACAATGAGTCGCATCATTATTCGAACTGAAGAATATATGAAGCAATTGCCCGAAAAAACAAATCATCTCACAGAACATGGAACCACCATCACTTCAGCGGTGACAGCCGCCGCTCTTCAAGCAACTGAAACGCTTGAGACGTCTGCCATCGTTGCTTTCACTCACTCGGGCGCGACCGCCAGAGCGATTTCACGGCTCCGACCTTCTCCGAATATTTTTGCACTCACGCCGTATGAGAGAATTTGCAGACAGCTCTCTGTAGTGTGGGGAGTGATCCCGTCGATTATTCGACAAATGAAACATACGGATGAAATGCCCGTTCTTTCAAAACCTGCATTAAAACTTTTTGGTCTCTGGAAACCAAAGACTCACCTTGTGATTCTTTCCGGTACACCCGTTGCACGACCGGGAAGTACGAATTTACTTAAAGTTCATTTGGTGAAGTAAAAGTTCTTCAGTACCACTCGATTGCCTGATCTCCTGTTTCGGTTGTAGAGTTCTTCAGTGTCTATTTTAAAACTATTTTTTATCTCCATCTTCGCGCCGCTCTATAGCCTTGCGCTTGGCTGTTTAGCTTACGGACCTTGGGGACCGCTCCATCAAATTTTCATTTTTGTTTTTAAAAAGATTTACCGAATTGAATCCGATAAAAATTTACGATTTAAAACCTTGGGAGATTTCTTTTTAAGGCCCACTCCGATTAAGTTGGGAAGTGCTCCTCTTGTAAGTCCGGTAGAAGGTTACTGCTTTGAAGGCCCGAAGCCGATCAATCTCTCTGAAACTATCTCAGCCAAAGGAATCGAATATTCCTGGCGATCGTTTCAAGAAATAGATGCTGCTCAGTTTCACCGTGGAGTTTATTGGAATTTCTATCTCGCGCCGCATAATTACCACTGGGTACACGCGCCAGCCTCCGGAAAGAACCTTGAAGGATTTCGAACGCGTGGTGCGAAACTTCCGGTGAATGCCTTCGGACGATGGTTAGAACCCAAGCTTTTTAACGTGAATGAGCGTCTCACCTTTAAATTTCAAACCGAGGAGTTTGGAAAAATCGTGATGATCTGTGTCGGCGCTATGGGTGTTTCGGCACTTTTTTCTGATAAAGGTGTGCTTGAATATGATCGCTGGATGCCGCTTCAAAAGGACTTAAAAAAAGGTGAGCGCTTACTTGGATTTAGACTGGGCTCGACGGTCATTCTCTTGACCGAAAAACCTATACCTTCTCCGTCATCAAAATCCGTGGTACGAGTTGGCGATGAGCTCATTCAATCCCGAACATAATCCTTATATCGAGCGCATTAAAGATCATGCTCACGTCGAAGACAATCTCGATGCGATTCTTTTCTCGGTAAAAAATAAGAGATGTATCGTCGATCTCGGTTGTGGAAACGGGCATTTTCTCCAAGAATATTTGGAACAAAATCCGGACCTCGTCGGTCTAGGTGTTGAGAGACGATATAAACGAGTTTTTAAAACGGCCGAGAAGATCAAACGAATCGAAACTCCACTCTCGAGAGTGATTCAATTTGATGTTCCAGAATTTTTGAAACGATCGCCCAATTCTTATTGGGATGAAGTTTGGCTGCAATTTCCTGATCCATGGCCGAAGCTTCGCCACGAAAAAAATCGAATGGTGAACTTTTCTACTTTTCATCTGATCTACTCCATTTTAAAGCCGGGAGGTCGATTTTGCTTTCGGTCCGATTGTCGTGCCTATTGGGAATTTCTCCAAATGGCCAATATTCGCTCTGAACTTTTTCCGATTTTGAGAAGCCAGGCCGGAGATCTCTTTCACGAATCCCCGACCACACTCTTTCAGAGAAAATTTATGCAGATTTCAACTCCGATTTATTCCCTCGAGTTTAGAAAATGAGTAGCCTTAAGGGATGCTGTTAAGCCTCGCTGCTCTCGCACTTCTTTCGTCACCGTATCCTTTTGAAATTAAATCTGGGTTTATTCTTGAACCCACGATTGGCTATCTCACGCAAGATAATCTGGATAAAGATAAAACGACGGCGGGCTTACGCCTTTCTTATTTTCGGCCCGATATCACTGATGCCGTTATTGCTCTAGAACTCCAAGCTCTCTCAGCCACGACACTTACTCACCCCTCTGATTCAAAGGGCGGAAAACGTTTCGTCACAAACACGGATTATTTTTACGAAGCCTCGGCAGTCTTTTATGAAATCTATAATCCGGTAGCGTTCCGGCTCGCTTTGGGAGCCGGCATAGAACGCCGGCACAAAAACTCTTTCGATCTCTATTACCGCGGCGGTTTAGGTCGATACTTTTTTAAAAATTTTGGATGTTTCGCCGATATTTCAGGACGAATGATCTTTCGAAGCGAAAAGTTAGCTTTTCCAATCGAGTTAGGACCGTCTTTACAGATTATTTTTTAAGGGCTTATTTTAGAAGGCGATTTTGAAATAAAGTGAACTAGAATTCATCTCGATTTTTTCAAGCATGGAATCCATCGCAGTCACTTGATCGACATGAAGGGTTCTTGATTCAACAACTTCCTGCTCTTTTTTGACGATATCAGCAGACGTTTTTGTATTGTCTAAACTGGTACTTGTAAAACAAACGGAATTCACAACCGATTTAATTCCTTTAAGGCCAACGCCAGAAGGGTCATCGGCAAAGGCTGAAGTTGCGGTTACGAAGGGTAAGAAGGCTATGATTGAAATGAGTGTTTTCATATGTTCGTAGCCATAGAAGTATGCAAAATCTATGCCGACGGAAAACGGGCTAAAAGCCCATTTTAAGGGGGTGGTATGCTAGATTTTGCATTGTTAGGCGGCAATCGCTATCCCATTCATGCCCTACTTCTCACTCTTAAAGTGATCCCGACTCCGATAATGAGAAGCGCTAAAAACGCTCCGAAGCAGTCGATCGAGACGTCGATAAGTGAAGCCGTTCGCGAGGGAATAAATGATTGGTGAAATTCGTCACTCATCGCATAAAAAGCGCTCAGTAAAAAGGCGATCGCGATTTTTACTTTAAACTGCTTTTCGCTCGATTCCTGTGAAACAATGGTTAGAGCGCGAAAGAGCAAACTCGCTAAAATCGCGTACTCTGTTATATGTCCGCATTTTCGAATGATCGCGTGAAGATGTTCCATATTTTTGGGGTTATCTACAAACCCCAAGAATTTTAATAACGGCAGAATGAAGCCACCCGTATGAACGGCCGACAAAACATCCGTCGATCCAATAAAAATGAGAAGCATCCAAAGGAGTGCCGGTAGCCAAGCCTTCAGTATTTTTTTTAGTTTATTCACTAAACACCGACTAACGTAATTTGATGACGATCAAGCGTGCGCTTCCAAAGCTCGGCATTTTCTTTTAATTTTCGCTGAGTCATATCGTAACCAAATTGCACAATCTGCTTTCTTGATTCAAAATCCATGGGGTTAAAAAGAAACATCGTCGGATCGGCTTCATCTGGCTCAATTAAAAGAACATCCACTCCTGGATAAAGATATCCCATATGTCGAAGTCCGACGTGAACTTTTTGGCGGAGTTCATTTCGAAGACATTGATCGTAAACATACGTAAAACCTTTATCTCGAATTCTTCCTTTGGCGTCAAAGACGGTTTTAATTTGTACACTATCCAGATCATTTCTGATCGGTACCATCGGATTCACCAAAATAATCAGGTTGGCACCCGCTGCGGCAGAAATATCAAGATGCGCCATTTCTCCAAGACCGCCGTCCATATAATAGCGACCTTCAATTTCAGTGGGTTCAAAAAAAATAGGAATCGTAGATGAAGCAGCAATCGCCTTTGAGAATGGAATGTGTTGAAAAGGCGGTTTACCAAAAATCACTCGCTCATTTGAATCCAAATCGTAAGCGGGAATGTAAAGTTCCTTTTGAATCTGAGAAAAAAACAGCGGAAGATTATTTTTTTCAAACGTACTTTTGATCCAAGCTTCGTAATAGCGCATTGAAAAAACACCCGACGGAAGTGAATCCTTTAATCCCCAAAAAAAGCTCGGAGCTTCAGCCGGATTTTCAATGCGAAGATAAACCAAATAAAAAAACGTCCACCAAAACTTTAAAATCTCTTTGGCCCAATCGAGAAAACTAAATCGATAGATATCTCGACGCCGCATTTGAAAATTTCCCTTTTTTTCCGTCATGATTTCTTCGACAGAAACCTGAGGGCTTAAACCCACAGCACAAATGGCAGCTACAAGACTTCCGGCAGAACTCCCCATAAATATATCAAAAGTTGTAACTTTTCTGCTCATATGATCATCAAGAGCAGCAAGAACTCCGAAGTGAAAAAAAGCTCCAGTAACTCCCCCGCCGAGGAGATTTAAGCTAATTTTAGAATTCGGCTTTGGATTAAATGGATCAATGACTGTCACCTGCAATTTTAAGTTGAAGATGAATCATTCGTTGAGCATCTGGTGCAAGGTCGGCAGAGTTCAGAAGGGCTTGAACAGAATTTAAATGAAAAACATTTAATTCGTCGGTTTGAAATTTTATGTATTTAGCAAGCATGGCAGCATCACAGGTCGATCCTGCGAGTGCGATCGTAAGCTCCCAATTAAGTTCAAATCTTAAGCTCGTAGAAACACCACTCACTTGCGAAAGCCCGGAAAGTTCGCAGCCCGGAGTTTTTTCGGCAACGGTTTGCTTATGATCAATATTACCTGCAGAGGAAATCTGAAGAGCCGACTCTTGGCTATTGATCATCAGCACAAAAGCAGGTCCTTTAATAATTCTCTGAATATCATCTTTAGATCTTCCCGCTTCACCAATCGTTTTCTGAAGTTGTTCTGTATTACTCGAGGTAGAGGATCCAAGCGTCGCAGAAATATTCACGTCGGAAAGATTATAAGAAACTTTGTCGACACTTTGTGCAAACTCTTTAGCCCCTCCCGAATCTCCTCCCGACGATCCACAACCGGAGGCAGCGATAAGAAAACCAAAAACAGAAGTAATATTGAGTAGTTTCATGGAAAGACTCCTTCTTCTGTATTCTACTTTCGATGAACGACACAGATCAAGAAATGTGAAAACTATTGCAGTGCGGCAAGAGGAAGATGGGCATCGAGTCGAATCAACGGGATGGGACCTGCGGAGATTCGACTCCTACCAAGTCCGCGGATCCTGAGACTCGCTTGGCCTGTGCATTCTTATTTTCGCAGATTCCAAATAAATCGACGACTTCGACAAACGGGGAAAAACTTAAATTTTTATAGGCTGAATGAGGGGCCGCGATAATCACAATATTACAGGTCGCCAGAATTTCTTCTTTTGAAACAAAAGTAGAATTTTGAGCAAATTCGTCCGAATAAGAGACGTTCGCGCCGTTAAATCTGAGAATTTTTCCTAGTTTGTAAGAAAGCGAATCCCGAATATCGTCAACGTCTCCCTTAAATGCCATTCCTAAAATTCCTACTTTAGAAACTTCGAGAACATATTTTTTCTTGAGTTCTTCAACTACAAATCCCGGAAGACCTTCGTTCACGGTCATCGCAGCATAGCCAAGTTCAAAATGATTGTTGTTGAATGCAGCGAGTTGCATGGTGTCCTTCAGTAAACAAGGGCCTGCGGCAAAGCCAGCCTTTGGAAGACTCGCGGCTCGGCCATAGCCTTCGGTCATGAGATGGCGAACGCGAGAAAAATCTGCGCCGAATTGTTTTGAAATCATATAAAACTGATTGGCGGCGGCAAATTGAATATATCTCCACGCATTTGAAAAAAGTTTTACAAGTTCTGCCTCTTCAATTGAAGCCCTTAAAACGAGAGGAGATATTTTTTTGAAAAGTTCAACTGCACTCTCGACAGCAATCTCTGAAAGACCAGCGACAATCTGAGGAAGTTCGGCTAGCTCTTTCACAGCATAACCTTGAGCAATCCGTTCAGGGCAGTAAGCGATTTTCCATTTCTTTTGAGCCCCTAAAAATTTTAGAAGTTGTCCGCAAGTTTTTGGAAATACGGTACTTCGAACAATAATAGTTTGCTCTGGATTCAAATGCGGCTTCAAAGTTGCAGCAAGATCTAAAAAGGTTCGAAGCTTTGGATTCAAATACTCATCAACAGGAGTCCCAATGGTAAGGATCACATATTTAGCTTTTGCGATATCTGAGTTATCGAGCGAGATATTAAGATTTTTATTGATCACTCTCTTTAAAATTTCGTCGGCACCATATTCAACAAAAGGCATCTCGCCGGCAGAGACAGTCTTAGCTTTTTTAGCATCCAGATCACAAAGCAGAACATTGAGCCCAACATTTGCAAAAGCGAGCCCAAGTGGAAGCCCCACATGTCCAAGCCCACCCACAATGGCGATGTCGTAAGTAAATTCCGTATTAGACGCGTTTTTGATCGAAGAAATTTTTGCTTTTGCCATGGTTCAATTATAACGAGCAAAAACTCGATGCTGCCATATGGTGAATCACGGAGCACCGCTCCGATTGACGCGAATTTAGAAAAGGAGCTCTGTTTTTATTCAGAAGAGGTCAGGGCACTTAAGGGTCAGGTGAAATTTCACCTGACCCTTAAGTGCCCTGACCTCTTC